>NZ_JADILN010000040.1:0-468 GCF_015278155.1 Pseudoalteromonas simplex | reverse complement strand
CCAGCGTTCAATCTGAGCCATGATCAAACTCTTCAATTAAAAGTTTTTTGAAACCGAAGTTTCGTGCTCAATGAATTCTGTATAAATTGACTATATAGTCACTCATAAGAAATTGAGACTCTAAATTTGTTTGCTCCACTTAGTAAACCAAGCTTCGCTGTTAGAACTCAATCTGTACGAGTGCCCACACAGATGATTGCTTTATATTGTTAAAGAACGTTTGAGATACTTTTGCGTCTCAAGGGCTGTGCATTCTACGCAAGCCGTTATTTTTGTCAACACTTAATTTTGAGAAAAGTTTATTTTTTCAAAACTCAGTCTTACTTGACTCAACCAACTCGTCGTTTTGCTTTTTTGTAAGCAGTCCGCCGTGTCGGTGGATGCGCATTATAGGGAGATCCGAATTGAGATCAACTGTTTTTTGAAGTTTTTATGAAAAAAATGACTGTTCGCGCAAAATACGAACGA
>NZ_JADILN010000039.1:0-492 GCF_015278155.1 Pseudoalteromonas simplex | reverse complement strand
CACTGCGAGCAATCGCATGCGTTTTCGTGCGTTTGGTTCTTTTCGAGAAAGCGCTAAAAGCTGTTCAGATATGTTTGAATTCAATGTTATTAGCCGGTGATTTTATATAGCCTATATTAGATCAGATATTTAAGCGGAATGGTATTAGCGAGTTACAAGTTAGCAAGGGTAAAGTTGAACTGTAGTGTTGTTTAGTACAGAGTCATTCTAAGCTCACCCTGTTCATTCTCCAGGTAGGTTGGGTAGAGCGGAGCGAAACCCAACATAATCCATATGACCCTCTTCATAACCCATGGTTAAAAACTCTTAAAATCTCTACTGGTCTAACAGGTTAGCGATCTCTAATACCAATTCGCTTAATTAAGTGATCTATTTTGAGGCAATAAAACCTCGTTGATAACAAGGCAAAAATTTCGTTATTTAGTTGTTCTAAATCAGAAATTTTTAACGCCGTTAGTGACAGGTTTAATCCCTCAAAATGATTAAGTATTA
>NZ_JADILN010000038.1:0-538 GCF_015278155.1 Pseudoalteromonas simplex | reverse complement strand
TAAATCCAATAGAGCAAGTATGGAGCTGGATACGACAGCATTGTTTATCCAATAGAGTGTTTTCGGGCTATGACGAAATTGTCGATGAAGTTTCAAAGGCATGGAATCACTTTATTTCAATCCCGGATCGAGTGAAGAAAATGTGCAAYCGGGAATGGATTAAATTGATTTAATCTTTATGCGGAATGGTATAACAGGTTAGCAATCTCTAAAATGGCTTATACCATTCCGCTTAAATATCTGATCTAATATAGGCTATATAAAATCACCGGYTAATAACATTGAATYCAAACATATCTGAACAGCTTTTAGCGCTTTCTCGWAAAGAACCAAACGCACGAAAACGCATGCGATTGCTCGCAGTGTCWTTATTTTATGAGGGKAATAGCMGAACCGATATTGCAAAACGTCTAAACACAGCAAGAAGTAGTGTGAATAAATGGGTTTCTAGTTACCTAGAGTATGGGCTTGATGGTTTAGACAATAAGCCTATTCAAGGACGTCCATCAAGGCTGCAACAGCGGCAACTTGAACAACT
>NZ_JADILN010000037.1:0-546 GCF_015278155.1 Pseudoalteromonas simplex | reverse complement strand
TTTATTTTCATGACGCAGACAGGATAATAAGTCTTTTTTCAACTCACCCTTTGGTAATGCGCGTATCGTTGAATAAATCGTTGTATGGCTTACATTCATTGTTTGATCCAAATCAGGAAATGTCTTTAAACGCTTTGCTATTTGCTGAGGAGACCATAAACAACGGATCGCTTCAACAATAAATTTCCAGAGGATTGAATCGATTTTGAGTTTTCTGTGACCACGTCTACGTCTAGCGAAGGTGTTATCAGAAGCATATCGAGCTTGATAAACGTCATTGATGCTATTTCTTTTAAGCTCACGATAGATCGTACTAGGATGTCTTTTAATGAGTTCAGCAAATTTTCTGGCTGAAAAGCCTTCTTTTCTTGACTCAAGCATTAATGCAGTACGATCTTCAAAGTTAAGATGATGGTATGACAATTTTATATACTCCATAAACCCTTTAAATTAATTAGGTGGTTTATGTCGCACTTCAAGTTTTACTCTGCCATTATATAATTTAATATTCTTCTTAGTGCTCATTTTTTGAATATAATCTATTTT
>NZ_JADILN010000036.1:0-552 GCF_015278155.1 Pseudoalteromonas simplex | reverse complement strand
TTTTGGACCCACCTGACCCCATGCCGAACTCAGTAGTGAAACGAAACAGCGCCGATGATAGTGTAGCAGCTGCTATGTGAAAGTAGGTCATCGCCAGGCTCCAAATAAGAGAAAGCCCGATTCGAAAGAGTCGGGCTTTTTTGCGTTTTAGCTTTCAGCCAGGTAGGTTGGGTAGAGCGGAGCGAAACCCAACATAATCCATATGACCCTCTTCATAACCCATGGTTAAAAATTCTTAAAATCTCTACTGGTCTAATACCATTCCGCTTAAATATCTGATCTAATATAGGCTATATAAAATCACTGGTTATTAACATTGAACCCAAACATATCTGAACAACTTTTAGCGCTTTCTCGTAAAGAACCAAACGCACGAAAACGCACGAAAACGCATGCGATTGCTTGCAGTGTCTTTATTTTATGAGGGTAATAGCCGAACCGATATTGCAAAACGTCTAAACACTGCAAGAAGTAGTGTGAATAAATGGGTTTCTAGTTACCTAGAGTATGGGCTTGATGGTTTAGACAATAAGCCTATTCAAGGACGTCCAT
>NZ_JADILN010000035.1:0-563 GCF_015278155.1 Pseudoalteromonas simplex | reverse complement strand
CCAATAGAGTGTTTTCGGGCTATGACGAAATTGTCGATGAAGTTTCAAAGGCATGGAATCACTTTATTTCAATCCCGGATCGAGTGAAGAAAATGTGCAATCGGGAATGGATTAAATTGATTTAATCTTTATGCGGAATGGTATTAGATGTCAGTTGAACTGTGTGGTTGTTTAGTACCGAGACTCCCTCAGCATTCACTCTGTTCATTCTCCAGGTAGGTTGGGTAGAGCGTAGCGAAACCCAACACGAGTTAGCGAGTTGCTAGTTAGCAAGGATAAAGTTTAAATTTCAAGGTCAAGTCTGGCGTAAGAATGGCTTCAGCAATGAATATTTTTTTTATTATTTCGGCACTGAAGTGCCTCCTACAAGATTTTATTACTTAAAGAGACTCTGCCCCAAATACCCACACCGCGCTGATCTGACTCCATAAAAGTAGACACCTTTTTGGAGTCAGTAATCATGAAAGTAAAGTCACAGCGTAGATATTCCCTCGAATTTAAAATAAAAGTCGTTCAAGAGTCGTTAGACACCACAGATACAGTTAAGATGGTCGCTAATAAGT
>NZ_JADILN010000034.1:0-572 GCF_015278155.1 Pseudoalteromonas simplex | reverse complement strand
GGCACCTCAGACTTAGCCAATACCTCACTCGCCGTGACCTTTACCGATGCTGATGGTATCAGCCATACCGTGGCAGTCACCACTGATGCTTCAGGCAATTGGAGCGCCGAAGCAGGGCAAGCCTTAGCTGATGGCAACTACACAGTCAGTGCCAGTATCAGTGATGCAGCAGGTAATAACAGCAGTGCCAGTGACAGTGGTGAAGTCGACACCATTCCACCGGAGCTTGCTTTTGTGCCGACCTTCTTACTGGGTCAACTGGTGACCTTAAGTGGTACATCAGATTTACCCGCCGGTAGCACAGTGACCATCACCCAAACCTTATTAGGCGGTGGCAGTGTGACATATACGGCAACCACCGATGCCAATGGTGATTGGTCGCTGACAGGGTTAACCGTGCCGTTAGCGAACCTAGCGTCGATAACAGCCAGTGCATCGGATGCTGCAGGCAATGTACGTACTATCAGTTCAAGTGACTTTGATGGTACACCACCGACACTCACCGTTAATGTGGATGCAATAGGAAATGACAATACACCGCTCATCAGTGGTACCAGTGATGCAGGTGAAGG
>NZ_JADILN010000033.1:0-615 GCF_015278155.1 Pseudoalteromonas simplex | reverse complement strand
TTATCCAATAGAGTGTTTTCGGGCTATGACGAAATTGTCGATGAAGTTTCAAAGGCATGGAATCACTTTATTTCAATCCCGGATCGAGTGAAGAAAATGTGCAATCGGGAATGGATTAAATTGATTTAATCTTTATGCGGAATGGTATAACTCTTTTCTGCTCACCGCTTTATTACTTTGTAGGTTTTGATAAAAAACTTACCGACTTGAAAAACATTTTTTGCCAAGTCGATACTAATTAGGTTAAATTTTGACATGTATGGATTCCTTATTGGTAAAAGTAATTGTCCAATCTCTTTATACCGTACTCACCCTATTTGGGGGAGGAGTCCATACATCTCCTACGGGGTTTTGTTGCTGAGGGTGACTTTGTACAGGGCAACCCCGCAGTTCAACTGAAGTCTGACGGCTGAAAGCTGACAGCTCAAAACGCAAAAAAGCCCGACTCTTTCGAATCGGGCTTTCTYTTATTTGGAGCCTGGCGATGACCTACTTTCACATAGCAGCTGCTACACTATCATCGGCGCTGTTTCGTTTCACTACTGAGTTCGGCATGGGGTCAGGTGGGTCCAAAACGCTATTGTCACCAAGCAAATTTGGTTTGTTAATCGCCTT
>NZ_JADILN010000032.1:0-633 GCF_015278155.1 Pseudoalteromonas simplex | reverse complement strand
CTGTGGCTGGACATACCGCGCCAAATAAGTATCCATAGTCAAATTGCTGTTGTTTTACAATCCGTGGCCGAGTGCCTGTTTCAGCCCAAATGCGCGTAGTCGGATTTTGCTGGCCAAATCGTGCTTCGTCCTGAAACCATACGTCGATACGGTCAAGAGGAAGATGTCCTGGTGTGTGAAGGATCGTTTCCAGTTGGAAGTTTTTTAAAAGCATCTTGGCTCTGTAATGATTGCTTCGGGTGTTTAGAGCGGCTTGTGATCCAGCTAAAGCCAAGTTGCTTTAGAATTTTATAGACATGATTTAAGTGGTAATGAACACCAAATTCAGTGTGAATGTAATGCACAATGTCTTCACCGGTAAGGCGCCCACCTTGAAGCTCTGTGTTCGTGCGCTTTATAAATTCAGACAGTTGTTCAAGTTGCTGCGGTTGCAGCCTTGATGGACGTCCTTGAATAGGCTTATTGTCTAAACCACCCAGCCCATTCTCTAGGTAACTAGAAACCCATTTATTCACACTACTTCTTGCTGTGTTTAGACGTTTTGCAATATCGGTTCTGCTATTCCCCTCATAAAATAATGACACTGCGAGCAATCGCATGCGTTTTCGTGCGTTTGGTTCTTTACGAGAAAGC
>NZ_JADILN010000031.1:0-694 GCF_015278155.1 Pseudoalteromonas simplex | reverse complement strand
AAGCTTTGGGAGGCAGCGGTAGCGCATGGCTTTGATTGCAGTAAGGGACGTGTGCAGAGACTATTACAAAGCGTTGGCTATCGTTCAAAATCAGGTAAGAGACGCTATACAAGTCGCGCGAAGAAAGAAGGTACAATCAAAGCGAGTAATTTATTACGACGCCAGTTTAATGTTGATACAGCAAATACCGTGTGGGTATCAGA
Organism: Pseudoalteromonas simplex; assembly: GCF_015278155.1. Lineage (NCBI taxonomy): Bacteria > Pseudomonadati > Pseudomonadota > Gammaproteobacteria > Alteromonadales > Pseudoalteromonadaceae > Pseudoalteromonas > Pseudoalteromonas simplex. Next base: position 491 of record NZ_JADILN010000031.1, on the reverse strand, counting down.
TATCACACAAGTACGCTGTAAAGATGGTTGGCAGTATTTATGCGTCATCCTTGATTTGTATTCTCGTAAGGTTGTTGGCTGGGTAACAAGCCGGATAAACAACGCCRAGTTAGTTATTAAAACCCTGAGAAAAGCATGGTCWGCACGCAAACCTGATGGTTCGAACTTGCTCTTTCATTCAGACCAAGGAGCTCAGTATGTCGCAAAGGAAACAGTGAAGTGGTTAACTAATAGAGGTGTCACAGTGAGTATGTCTAGAAAAGGYAACTGCTGGGATAATGCGTGCTCAGAAAGCTTTTTCGCGCAGTATAAAAAGGAGTGGATAAAGAATTTAAATGAACTGAGTCGTAGTGAAATGACAACACAAACGTATTTTTATATTGAAAAATACTACAACTCAGTAAGAAGGCATGGCACCCTAGGGTATAAAAGTCCCATGCAGTACGAACAAGTTAATTAAACCCCGTGTCTACTTTATCGGGGTCAGATCA
>NZ_JADILN010000004.1:0-477499 GCF_015278155.1 Pseudoalteromonas simplex | reverse complement strand
TTTATTAGCGACCATCTTAACTGTATCTGTGGTGTCTAACGACTCTTGAACGACTTTTATTTTAAATTCGAGGGAATATCTACGCTGTGACTTTACTTTCATGATTACTGACTCCAAAAAGGTGTCTACTTTTATGGAGTCAGATCAGTCAGCCGTCAAAAATCGAGAAGTTAGATTTCAGAAGTCAGATATCAGTTGATCGAGAGGGGGGGGGTTATTTTTTATGTAATTAAACAAACAATCTTGTTGTTGAGGAATGTATTTTACTTTGTTCTAACCACTAACCACTAACCACTAACCACTAACCACTCGCAACTTTTTACTAACTCCCCCATCTGTACTATCTTTTCTAAATCCAACTTGCAGGAGAGTAAGATGTATTTAGTTAGACTGATTTACACAAGTGAAATTAGCGATGGGTTTGGGCCTAATGATATTGAGGATATTCTCGAAAAGGCGAAAAAGAAAAATGCTGAATGTAATGTAACAGGGCTACTTTGTTTTAATAGTACTCATTTTATGCAGTGTCTTGAAGGATCGCGAAAAGCAGTGAATGCAACGTATCATCGTATTTTGAATGATAAAAGGCATCGCAACATTATCATGCTGAACTATTGCGAAATTGCAGAGCGGGAATTCGAAAAATGGTCGATGGGGTACATACCATATTCAAAATTAACAACGCCATTAAATATTAAATACTCAGGTACTAGCGATTTTAATCCATTAGCAATGTCAGCAGGAAGTGCTCACAAATTGATGCTTGCTTTGCGAGACTCCATGCTGGATAAAGTTATTTAATATTAGCCCGTACCTTTAAAGCGAGATTTGCTCTCCTTCGTTCATTATATAAACCGGAACTTGGCTGTTCATCTGCTTTTGCATATTTAACAACCTAAGTAATGCCGAATGACTTGAATGGTCACCCATTTGCCAGCTTGAGTTGCCGTAACCCCATGGGATCATCACTTTACAGCTTAACTCTTCCGCCGCGTTTAATGCATCTTCAGGTGTAGTATGAACATAACGATACCACTTACCATCTTCTTCATGGTAGTAGGAAGCAATTGGCATTAAGCACACATCAATCTCGCCGTATTTTTGCTTAATATCTTGAAAGTGTTTTGAGTAACCGGTATCACCAGCAAAAAACAAGGTCTTACCATTTTGCTCAAGTAACCAACCATTCCATAAGTCTTTATTGTGATCGTCGTAAATAAAGGGAACCATAATGCGACTACTAAAGTGATGGGCCGGCACCGAATGAATCGTTAGGTCATTAATTTGTGTACTTGCATACCACGCCATCTCTGAAATATTAAAGCCACCAGTCGGAAAATTATCTGCAAAGCCTAGTGGCACTAAATAGCGGGGAGCATTACCAATTTCTTCGATATCTGCTTTATTAAAATGGTCATAGTGAATGTGTGAGTACATTACCGCGTTTAAACCTTCGAGCTCTGACTTAGTAGGCCAAAATCCGGGCTTACGATAACTGCCACCAGCAAGTTTAAAGGCCAAGTCTACGGGTGAGTCAAACTGATCTTTAACAGGGTCAAACAACAGTTGTTCACCATTTGGTGATTGAATATAAAAGCCTGCATGACCTAACCAACGGACTATAAACCCTGTATTTGTTGCTGGAACTATTTGTTCTGCTTGATATTGGCACTGAGAATTGCTGTCATCACATATAAGTAGCTCTGATGGTTCATAGCAATTGTCTGTACAGGTTGTTGGGTATTCTTTATCACCCGGATAAAGGTTGTGATAGCGACCTTCGAAGTCACCTTCAGTTTTTAATGGGGTTATAGTGCCTTCACCGGCAATAACATTCACTGTATTTGAGTTGCTACATGCGCTTATAAGTGCTGCTGCAATAAGTGTTGAGAGTGTTTTTAAATACATACTATGCTTACTTTTTATTCTTTGCCGTGAGTTTAGCAAAATAAAAATTAAGATAAATCATTAAAAAGTAACAAGAGGTTACACAAAAAAGCCTACGTTTAAGTAGGCTTAGATATTAATAGCTTGAGCTGATTAGCCCGCTTTATTCATTTGCTCAATGAACTTATTCGAGTCTTCAATTGATTTGTTCATATCGTCCATTAACACTTTAATATCCCGTTTAAGATTTGTGAACTCACCTTTGATAGCTGTAACAGCCTGTGCGTTTAGGTTATGTTTTAAGTACAAAACATTGTCATGTAAAGATGATAACACCGGCTCCATTTTGCTTTCTGCACTGCGCATTGAGCGAAGTAGTTGATCAAACTGGCGCTTAGTTGCATTGAGCTTTTTGCTGCTTTCACGTTTTAGTGAGGCGCTTTTGTATTGTTCTAGCTCGTCGGCCCATTCATCAAACAGTGCCTCAGCTACATCTTCTACTTTATTGATATTGTTTGTAACGTCGTTCGCTGCAGCTAAGCTCGACTCGTAATCATCATTCAGTTGATTGTAGGCATCTTGTAGCTCACCACCATCAAAGTTGATCAGCGTGGTTAATCTGTCTAGTGCTGATTGAAACTCTTCTTGTGACTCTTGCTGTGCTTCTTTTGTTTCTTCTACGCGGTCCACTAAAATGTCGCGTTTATGTACACCGACAGACTCCATGGCTGAGTAATAAGCTGACTGGCAGCCCGATAATGCCATTGTAACTGCAAATAGTGGTGCACTTAAAAGTGTCAGTTTTTTCATTGAGAATCCTTTTTAGGTACCTGTCATTTCAAATTATGTGGTGGATTGCTATGATTATCAAAACATTTTAGCAGAAATTAGATTCTATGGACGAGAAGCTCAGTCGGTATAAGCTGCAAATAAGCATTTTCTTAAAACAACAACCTGCTTGGTGGATGCAGTATCTCAATCGTTGTATTGACGATCAAATCACAGTCAATGCGGGTTATTTGGCTTATGTAACCTTATTATCAATCGTGCCTTTAGTGGCGGTTGGTGTGGCTATTTTTTCTGCTTTTCCAGGATTCGAAAGCACGTTAGTGACCATAGAAAACTTCTTGTTTACTAATCTTGTGCCGACCTCTACAGATGTAATTAAAGAGCATATCAGCGCTTTTGCCGGTAATGCGAATAAAATGACTGCCGTTGGTGTGGGTTTTTTAGCGGCGGTATCTTTGTTACTTATTCGCAATGTCGATGCTACATTAAATCGAATTTGGCGTATTAAGAAAAAGCGTCCAATGATGATTTCGTTTGCCGTTTATTGGATGGTGCTTAGTCTAGGCCCTGTATTATTAGGGGCTAGTATTGGTGTTACTTCATACATCGTGTCGTTAGTGTCGTTTGCCGATCAAGGTATCCCCGGCTTTAGCGGCTTTTTATTGAAGTTATTACCTTACATAATTTCAATGATTGGCTTCATTATGCTCTATACTTTAGTTCCTAACACACGAGTTCCATTTAGAGCGGCAATTCCGGGCGCTTTGTTTGCAGCTATGTTGTTTGAGCTGACAAAAAAAGGCTTTGCTTTGTACATCAGCCACTTCCCATCATACGAAGTTATTTATGGGGCGTTGGCGACAATCCCTATTTTATTTGTATGGGTGTATTTGTCGTGGATTGTCGTATTACTCGGTGCAGAATTTACTGTATGTATCAGCCCTGAGAATATCGAGGACACGCCTGATATAGAGGTTTAAATTCACTGCACCTAAGGAGAGCGAGGTGCAGTTACATCCACAATATGTTGCCAACCGTGATTATCACTTAAGTGTTGGCGATGGTCATCAAATCCATGTGCAAGAATATGGTGCGTCTACAGGGATTGCTGTGGTGTTATGCCATGGCGGTCCTGGTGCGGGTCTATGCCCTGAAAATTGCCGCTTTTTCGACTTAGAACGTTTTCGAGTGATCATGTTCAGTCAGCGCGGTTGCGGTCACTCAACACCCCATGATAGTTCAACCAATACCACCTCAGAATTAGTTGCCGATCTCGAGTATTTACGCCAGCAACTGGGTATTGAAAAGTGGCTGGTGTGTGGTGAGTCATGGGGTGCCACTTTGGCACTTGTCTATGCTATTCATCACCAAGAGCATGTTGCAGGGCTTATTTTACGGGCTAGCTTTTTAGCATGTAACAGTGACTTCGAGTGGCTTTACACAACAAAAGGAGCCGGCGCGCATTTTTACCCTGAGTGCTTTAATGAATTTGCACATGATTACACTGATTGGCGTGCCTTACTCGACTTTTATCAGCAGCAACTAAACAATGATGATCAAATTAAAGCCAGTAAATTTGCCAAGTTATGGTGTCATTGGGAGCAGGTGCTATGTCATGGTGAGCCTTTGACAAACTGGAGTTTACAGGAGCCCCATGTCGGGTTAAATCAAGCAAAGTTAATGGTGCATTACTTTCGTCATCGCTGTTTCATTGAAGAAGGCTTTATCGCAGAAAATGCACATTTACTGACTCATTTACCGATTTGGTTTATTCATGGCCGCGCCGATTTGATCTGTCGATATAGTGCCGTACAGCAGCTTGCTGAACAGTTAAATGCACAATTATTGATTTTAGATGGCATTGGGCACAGCAGCGATAATCAGGTATATTTGGCGGCAATGCGACGTGCCGCAGATTTAATGTATATCAAGTTATCGAGGGATCAATGCAAGGCTTAATTCAAAGAGTAAAACAGGCAAAAGTAGAAGTGGCAGGCGAAGTAGTGGGTGAAATTTCACAAGGTATTTTGCTGCTATTAGGTGTTGAAAAACAGGATACCGAGCAAAGCGCCCAGAAGCTTTTACACAAAGTCAGCAATTACCGCATTTTTACCGATGAACAAGGAAAGATGAACTTAAGTTTGAATGATATCAAAGGTGAGCTTTTAGTGGTTTCGCAGTTTACCTTAGCAGCCGACACTAAAAAGGGTATGCGTCCAAGCTTTTCAAGTGCTGGCACGCCAGAGCAAGCCAATACGCTCTATGAGTATTTTATTGCAGAGGCTAAAAAAGCAGGCTTAACAGTGGCTACAGGGCAATTTGGTGCTGATATGCAAGTAAGCCTATGTAACGATGGTCCAGTTACTTTTAATTTATCTATTTAACAGACAACTACTTTTTGATCATCACGATATGATTCACGTAGTCGGGGATTTTTACAATGCTTGGGCGCTTGCCAAACTCGGTGATTAGCAGGTGCTCAAGTTGCTTTAGTTGCGATGGGTGATTGGATAAAAAATTAATGAACAACAAGCCATCTTTTGCCATCGCTGCTCTTAGTTTGGTGTAAAACAGGTGCTTGTATAAAAATAATGGTGCATCTACCTCACTGAATAAATCTAAGATGATCCAATTGTATTCGTTGTTTTGCTCTAATACTTGCTGCGCATCAAAACAGTGCAGGTTACTGGCATGGTCGCCACCAAAGTAACGTTTATAGCAGTGAATTATGTCGGGGTTTTTATCAACCGATGTCAGTTGGCTATCAGGGTAGGTGTGCTGTAAGTAGTTACGAATAGCACCACCACCTAGGCCTAATTCTAAAATATTTTTCGGTTCCTCTAAGTCTTGCCAAAGCTTTGCAAGGTATTGTAAATGAGGGAAAAGTAATCTGGCAGGTCGGCGTTTTTCAATGACCGATTGCAGGGTTTCGTTGATCAGTAACCAGCGTAATTGGTTAAGTTGCCTAACTTGAATACTGTAATTGCCTTGTTTATGCCAATAAATGAGCTGCCCTAATCGGTGACAGTCCTCAATAAAACTATGTTTTACTGCGCCACTGGGTTCAAGAAAATGTTCCATATTTCGGGCCTTTAGCGTGTTATTATAATAATTAGACAATTATTTCAGCATAGACCAGTAAGCATAAAGTGCAATTGTGCATTAGTTTTTACAGCCATGAATAATAATTTAGGCTGGGTCACCAAAGTATTATTCCAACTTGATAGAAGATCGCGTATCGTAATTCGCATTGCAAAGGCCACGACAGAAAAACAACAGACCCGTGGCTGAATTATCACAGGAGTTTTTATGTTTAAAGTGACCACCCCGCAAAGCAGCGAAGATTGGCAAGCGTACTATTCATTACGTTGGCAGGTTTTAAGAGCACCCTGGGGCGAGCCGCGCGGTTCTGAACAAGATGACTTAGAGCAAGACGCAGAGCACCGCTTTATCAAAAATAATGATGGCGAAGTATTAGGCGTAGCTCGCCTGCATTTCAACAATCATCAGCAAGCGCAAGTTCGTTATATGGCGGTTGCTGAAGGTAATCGTAACCAGCATATTGGTAGCCGTTTATTACATGAATTAGAAAAAATCGCATGGACTCAAGATGCAGATGAACTGGTATTGTTTGCTCGTGAGCGAGCCCTTGATTTCTATAAGCGTCATGGCTACGAATTAAAAGAAAAAGCACACCTTGCCTATGACGATGTACAGCATTGGAAAATGGTAAAACAAAAACCCTCTGAGCCGGGTTGGTTCCGTCATCCAAACTGGACACAAGTACTACAAAATACGTGGCGTGAGTCGATCCCTATCAGTGATGCAATGGGAATAAAAGTAGAAAGCTATACCGATTGGCAGTTTACTACGCGCGCTGATCTAGATGCGAACTTAAATCTTCATAACACTATGTTTGCCGGCTCGATTTATAGTTTAGCGACCTTAACAGGCTGGGGCGCAACTTACCTAGCGCTTAAAGAAGCTGGCCTTGAAGGGAATATCGTGTTAGCAGATGCCAACATTAAATACCTTAAACCACTGAATAACGATCCTCGCGGGAGTGTTGAGTTGGCTGGCTGTAAAGGCAAGTTGGCGGAGCTAGAGGACAATGGCAAAGCAAGCTACCATGTGCCAGTGAATGTATACGATGGTGATGTGCTAGTAGCAGAATTTGAAGGTCACTTCATCGTTAAAAAATAACGAATATTCAGAGCGAGCTAACTAAAGCTCGCTCTTTAAGTTAAAGCAAGTCAGTTAACATAACAATTAAAGTAAGTCAGTTAACAGAATACCCACACCAAAACGTTCAATATCAGCGTTGTAATCAATCAAGCTCTCGCCATAACCATTGAAGTATTGTGCGTAGCCACGTAATCGGCCCCAAAGAGGGAAAGACCAGTCTAGTTGGATTGCGCCGCGGTTATCTGAATTTAAGTTATTACGGGTCATAAAGCTAAACTCATGCTCGTTGTAACGGTATGCACCCGAGAATTCAAAGTAACCCATGTATTTGTAGATATCAGGGTTGTCATCACCTTTAGCTTCTAGTTCATCATCTTTTTTATCTTCAGGAATGCGGTACCAAGGCTTAAAGCTAAATACAAAGCCATCTTTTTCCCATAAGAAGTCAGCATAAATACGGTTCCACGAACGTGAATTAGGCTGGCTGCGGCCATTAGATTGATGTGAAGCACCAATTGCAATCGCCATTTCATCGCCCCAAAGCACATGCTCAGGATCAAGGTAGTTCACCCAGAAGATCTCTGGTTCGTAGTTTGTTTCACGAAACGGTGATGAAATATCTTTGTTATAAAACTGCCAAAACGATTGCATGGTAAATGCAAAAAATACGCCTTGGTCTTTATCTGAGAAGCCTTCGAAGATAGGCACTTTGATTGATAATTGGTATTTTACTTCAAGATTATCAAGTGGCTCGCCATCAGTTTGCTCAGCAAGATCCTTTAAACCATCAAAAGGGCGCTCATTCGGATTAGATACGTAAGAAAGCGGTAAAATATAGTTACGCTTATGTGGGGTGATCACATTACGGTTTTTCTTACTTACTTCTTCACGCGCTTTACGTTTGTCTAAAGCGGTGAGCTTTTTGCTTTCATCTAAATCAGAGCACTTTTTACGAAGTTCTTCGAGTGTTTGCTTGCCGTCACCGCCAATAGCTTCGTTCAAAATACACTGCTTTACGAGTTCTAGTGCATCATCTTGTTCGTTAGTTTGTGGTTGTTCAGTTTGAGCAAATACAGGTACAGAAAATAAGCCAGCGGCTGCCAGCCAAATGCGCCATCCCATTGCAGTTCCCTTTCAGTAGACTTGTAAGTAGGTATAATTATAACGATTTTTACATAAGTAACCGTGAACTTGTACTGAATTGTTGAAATTTTAGGTAAATAGAGAGCCCCAAGCTAAGCTTGGAGCCCTGCTGTAACGGCCTAAGAGCATAAGCCGTTGACTCTCACGCAATGAGAAGGGATGAGCTTATAGCTCAAATACATTGGTAAAAAACTTATAAAGTTCGGTACCTTGATTCACGCTTGCTGAAGCAAAATGCAAAATAGCAATGGCGTCTTTATCAAAACTTAATGTTTGTAGCGGCTGCTCAGAAAGGTAGCGCTCCATTCTTAAAATATGGGCGATAGGCTCACCTGCTTTAATATGGCCGCCCAGTGGGGCAAGGTATTCAACCATGCCACCCATAGGTGCATAGTAAGCTACATAATCTTCAAGCATGCAGGCATAGCGTGTCATCGCTTTTGGATGATACGCAGCATCAACTAATACCTCTTTGTGATTGAGGTAACTTAAAATGCTATTTGCATCTTCATGAGCCGCACTTAAATCGATTTTTTCTTGGCTACCTAGCTCAACGGTGAATGCTTCTACTTGAACAGCAAATTCACGGCCTTGTTTGCCAAGCTCTTCAGACAGTGACCACCATGGACAGAAACTCGCTTCATCCATCGCGCCATCAAAATCACTTGGGATCAATAACACATGTTCGATGTTGAAGTAGCTCGCGCTGTCTTTGGCGTATTCAGGGCAATATAAGTGCTGACTTGAGATAGGCCCAGTGTGAAGGTCTAAAACAATATCTGCCTGATGGGCAAGCTTTTGCAAGTTAAGGGCAATACGCTTACCCGTTGTTAGGCTGTAATCAGGGCCCGTTAATTGACTATCGATGTCAGCAACGAGTGCCTGTTTAAACGCCGCTTTAAGGGTCGCATCATCACAGTCTTTATGCTGTTCAGCAATCTGTGACGGTAACGCTTTATTAAAGCGGTACATGCGGTTCCAGTTGGTGCCCGTAATTGGATCGAAGCGACCTAAAGTAAACTCACCTGATTTTTGATTGCAACCAATAGGGTTGGCATAAGGCACTAGGGTAATATCGCCACGCAGCTTGAGTGATTTTAGCTGCTCAAGCAATTGATAAATTACTGCATTACCTTGTACTTCAGCGCCGTGCATATTGGCTTGTATATACACGTTTGGGCCTGTGCCATCCCCTTTTAAGCGATACACTGGGATTGTCAGAGGTAGGCCGTTGGCAATCTCGCCAACCACAATATTCTCTTGGCTGATTAATTCTTTACTCATGGCGATTACCTTAAATAATAACTGGCATCTTCAGCGCTACGAATGCACTCAATATTGCCTTGTTCAAGGATGTATTCAGCGGCTAATTCGTGGCATAAAAAGTACGGCATACTTTCGGTAAAGCCATACGCGCCACATTGGCTGAATACCAACCAGTCTTGCTCATTTAAATCGCTCGCTAATTGGTGTTCACCTAAGCAATCAAGGGCGGTGCAAAGTGGGCCGTATAAAGTCATTGCCGCAGGCTCAGCCGTCGATTCGCGAAGTAAGGCCGCAGGGAAATCTTGGCTTGTCACAGCTGGGCGAAGTAAATGGTTAATACCGCCTGATAAAATCACCTGCTGTTGATTGTAATTTACTTTACGCTCAACAACTGGCGTTGCGTAATGGCCGCATTCGCCCACCGCATAGCGGCCAAGTTCCATCCAAAGCTCTTTGACACCGGCATCTGCTTTAATGCTAGCCAAAGTCTCAATAAGTGCAGACCAATCGAGTCGGTTAGCATTTTGAGTATAAGGAATGCCTAAGCCACCCCCTAAGTCGAGAATATTAAGGTTAATGTTTAATGAGCGTGCTAGCTGTTGCAGTGGCGCAATCATCGCGCGCCATAGCTCGGCGAGCTTGTCAGTGCTCAGCATATTGCCCCATTGGAAAATATGCAGACCATCAAAGCTAAGAGCTGGGTAATCACTTGCAGTGAGTGCTTGCCACTCATCGCAGCCCAAACCAAAAGGAGTAAGGTTATCGCCGCCAAGTGGATTCTTTTCGCTGTCTGGCCAACGAAGTTGAACACGCAATAGAACTTGCAGCTGACAATTTGCTTTTGTTGCTTGTTCGTTTAACCAGCGCACTTGGTTAATGCTCTCGGCGACAAAAGTACGTACGCCGCGAGCAATAAAATGTGAAATTTGTTTAGGGCTCTTTGCAGGCCCAGTGTTGAGCACGCGCTCGCTATCGATGCCTTGGGCAAGTACTTGCTCAAGTTCACCTTTACTTGCAACATCAAAGTTAAATCCTGCGCTGTCTAAACATTGAATAATGCGAGACAACGGGTTGGCCTTAACGGCATACCAAAGTTTCACATCGGTTTGCGCAGTCAGTTGATTTAAATGTGCAGTTAATTTATCTAAATCATAGATAAAAAATGGCGTATCAAGATGCGTTGAAACTTGCTCAACCGCTTGCTTGATGGGCGTGCTCAAAAAGCTCATTAACGTAAAACCTCTTCTAACAGTAATGATGCATCGCTTTGTTCATCACGGTATTTCACGATCAATGCACACGACATGCTAAGACCTTGTTCACGAGCCCATGCATTTGAAGCTGGGCGAGAGCCTGGGATCACAATCGCGTTTTCTGGGATGGCTTCACCTTTGTCTAGCTGGCGTTCGTTAACGCAATCGTAGACAGGAATAGTTGCAGATAAGCGTACACCTGGCGCAAGTACAGCACCTTTTTTCACAACCACACCTTCAACAATAACGCAGCCTGCACCGATGAATGCGTCATCTTCAATAACCACAGGGCTGGCACCAATTGGCTCAAGCACACCACCTAATTGTACTGCTGCACTTAGATGAACATTTTTACCCACTTGTGCGCATGAACCCACTAATGCGTGGCTGTCGACCATCGTGCCTTCGTCGATGAACGCGCCAATATTTACATATGCTGGTGGCATGATAATGGTGCCTTTAGCAACGTGTGCGCCACGACGAACACTGCTACCACCTGGTACCATACGCACGCCAGCATCGGCTGCAAAGCCTTGTGGAGCTAAGTTGTGCTTATCAACAAAACCACCCGGGAACTCAGTGTTTGTGCCATTTTTAAAGGCTTCTAAAATGCCTTGTTTAACTTCAACATTGGCGTGCCAGTTGCCGTTCTCGTCTTGTGTTGCCGCGCGAACTGCGCCTGATTCTAAGTTGTTTAATAATTCTAACCAGCTCATGATAAAACCTGTTTTTAGTTCCAAGATAAAATTGTGTTGTTTGCGTGGGTGATGCTGTCTGTTTGCTCAAGCTCTAAATGCGTAAGCGGCGGACGTAAATGCGGGGTATTTATTTTACCTTGCAGGTGCATCAGTACTTTTACGGGGATTGGATTTGCCACAGCGAATAAACTTTGAATCGCTTGCGACCAATCGGTGAATAGATTTGGGTATTGACCACTTAAACTGCGTTTAACAAACTCATGGGTTTGACTCGGCCAAGCATTCGCGGCAACCGAAACTAAACCTTTTGCTCCTGCTTGAGCAAAATACGGCATAAGAGCATCATCGCCACTAAATATGGCCAGTGTTGGCGATGCCGTTCTAAAGCCTTCAAATTTGCTAATGTCGCCACTGGCTTCTTTTAAAGCCCAAAGATTTTTGTGGTCAGCAAGGTTTTTGATCACCTGCGGTGAAATCTCAACTGCACTGCGTCCAGGTACGTTATACAGCATACATGGGTGATTACTTGCATCAAGAAGGCTTTCAAACCAATGTGTTTGGCCAACTACCCCAGGTTTTGCATACAGAGGTGAGCCCAATAGATAGCCATGAATAGGTAGTTGGTTGCAGTATTCAACCCAAGCAACTTGTTGCTTGAGGTTCATGCCGCCCACAGCAACCATGAGTGGTACACTCGGTGCTAATTGGCAAACATGCTCAACGATGGCTTGTTGCTCTTTGAGTGAAAGCGCCAGTCCTTCACCGGTACTGCCAAGTAATAAAATGCCGTTATTTGCATCTTGCTGCTCAGCGACCAGTTGTTCAAGGGCCGTGTAATCGACCTCGCCAGATTCAGAAAATGGCGTGACAAGCGCTGTCCATAATGGATAGTCGTTTAAATCAAAATTGTTGATCATCTCTCACGAACTTATAAGGTATTCGAAGAGTTTATGCGGGAACATTTGAATGGAGCCGCATGTCGTCGTTCGAACAAGGTATAATTCGAAGAGCGAATGGGCTTAAAATAATAAAGACGCGACGGCCTTATTATACTAAGACCAGAAGCTCTCCACCAAACTAATCAATAGCACTTTGCTATTGTTGGTGACAGTCGCTGGGATTCAGCCCAGTCGCCCGAAATAAGCACCTCACAAACGGTGTTACTTCTCGGCGTTAATTCCCCTCACGTATGATCAACAGAGTCTGTGCTCTTCCCATACGCTACCTGAATAACGCACCTCTTCCAGCCCTTTATGCTCGCTTTAAAGGTTAAAGCCAACATACTTAAATAGGGTATTTGCAGCGATTAAAGCATTTTAGCCGTCTAGGTGTCAAGGCGAGGAATTTGTTTTTTAGTGACCGAATTTGCAACATGGTTACGTATAACCGTGTTTTTACGTACACTTAGCGCTAACCAAATCAATTGGAAAAATGATGGAAAAATTTAACGATATTTATCAACGAGCCGTATCTCGAAAGGGCAGTGAAGAAATGCTGCAAGCACTGTTATCAAACCCGCTCGACGATGCTGATATTGCTAAAATGCATGACGATTTATGGTTAGAAGAGTTCACGCGTAAAGTCTTTCAAAGCGGTTTTTATTGGTCTGTTATCAATAATAAATGGGCTGGTTTTCGTGATGTGTTTTGGGATTTCAGTGTAGAAAAATTGTTGATGATGCCGCCAGATATGCTCGAGCAAAAAGCCAGTGATGAGCGAATTGTTCGTAATTTTAAAAAAGTACAAACGATCCCAGAAAATGCGTACATGATCCACGAAGTTGCTGAGAAGCATGGCAGCTTTAGCCAATTTATTGCAGATTGGCCTACTGACAATATTATTGGTTTGTGGGCTTATCTTAAAAAGCATGGTGCGCGTTTAGGGGGAAATACTGGCCCATACGCTTTACGAGCGCTTGGTAAAGATACTTTTTTACTTTCTCGGGATGTAGAAGCCTATTTGCGTGCCCATGAGTTGATAGATGGCGGCTTACAAACTAAAAAGTCACTGCAAGCAGCGCAAGATTTTTTCAACGAATTACAACAGCAAAGCGGTTACAGCCTGCAGGCACTAAGCCAACTAGTGGCCTATGGTGTAGGCGATAATCGTGTGGGTGTCGCAACACGTTAAGGACAGTTATGAAACTGCAAACTCGATACACAGATATTAGTGAACTACTTGCTATCAAGGATATGCCGAGCGCCGTTGCCGAGCCGCAATTACTGCTATTTAATGACAAGCTAGCTGATAATTTCGCAATTAAACACGACAGCGAATTTTTAGCTAAATTGCTATCTGGTTCAACGATAGATAACGACGTTGCGCCGGTTGCTCTTGGTTACTCAGGTCATCAATTTGGTCATTTTTCACCGCGTCTTGGTGATGGTAGAGCGCATTTACTTGGGGCTATTGCAGATAAAGATGGCACATTGTGGGACTTGCAGCTAAAAGGCGCTGGAGCAACAGTGTTCTCGCGCGGTGGTGATGGTCGCTGTGCCATTGGTCCAGCTGTTCGAGAGTACATTATGAGTGAGGCACTTCATGCGCTTGGCATCGCAACTACGCGCTGTTTAGCTGTGGTTACAACTGGCGAAACGGTATATCGTCAGCCACCACGCCCGGGGGCAGTTGTTACTCGCCTAGCTAAAAGTCACATCCGTGTTGGTTCATTTCAATACTTAGCTACACAAGGTGATATAGAAGGGCTAGAGAAGCTCGTTGATTACGCAATTAATTGTCATTTTCCTGACATTAACAGTACGGGTGAGCAGCGTTATATTGAGTTTTTAACTGCTGTACTCGATAAGCAAATAGAGCTGGTTATCAGTTGGATGCGAATTGGCTTTATACACGGTGTGATGAACACAGATAATACCTTGATTAGTGGTGAAACCATTGACTATGGCCCTTGTGCGATGATGAATCAGTTTGACCTAGACACGGTATTTAGTTCGATTGACCATCAAGGGCGTTATGCATTTGGAAATCAACCGAATATTGCTAATTGGAATATTGCACGCTTGGCTGAAAGCTTAATTCCGTTATTTGCTGATCAAGAGAGTGCCGTCGAACAACTCTCACCGGTTGTAAATGGCTTTGCAGCTAAATTTAATGATGCATTTAATACTATGTGGCAGCAGAAATTAGGATTAGCAGGTCAGCACGAAGGCGATCATGCTTTAGTTTCAGAGTTGCTAGGTTTAATGAAGCAACATCAGCTCGATTATACTAATACTTTCAATGCTCTGACTGAATCTTTACTTGCGGATTTTGCAATTCCAACTAGTTTAAAAGAGTGGCATAAAAAGTGGAACGTGAGGACTTCGTCTAAAAGTTATGAAACTATGCGCGCTGTTAATCCTGCAGTCATTCCACGTAATCATACTATTGAAATGATCCTAGCGGAATACGAAGCATCGGGAGAAAGTTCATTAAAAGACGCCTTTTTAGAAGCATTTAACGATCCATATGTTTACGATGAGCGTCAATTTGAATGGCTTCAGGCCCCAAAAGATTATGATAAAAATTATCAAACTTTTTGTGGGACCTAGTCATTTAAATTAACTAGGAAAATTCCTATTTATTGAATTTAACTGTATGCTGATTGAGCGCTCTAATAGGCGGTGGTATTATAGATTTTAGGCTAATCTATTGCTTTAAAAGATGATCTCATACGGTATTCGAAGCTGGTTTGGTCATACATTTAATCGCTTATCTACGAAATTAGGCTAGGCTATTATTAGCACCTTAATAGTTATGGATTAATTAATAAGTTGAATGTCAATGCAAAGTAACTAATCGTTTTTTGTATTGTTAAAGTTTTGATTACTCAAAAAATACGAGCTCTTACGAGCTTTATTATGAAAATGGGAAGGAAACAATGAAACTGAAATCACTGACTATAGCTTTGGCACTTGCTGCAACTAGTGCTTCAACATTTGCTGCTGAGAAACAAGGTTTTTATATCGGCGCATTTGGCGATTACTATGATAATTCATGGGAAAATGTTCGCGATTACGCACCAGGCGGCCTTGATGTTGATGATTCAACAGGCTGGGGTTTAGAGCTGGGTTATCGCTTTAGCGATTACTGGAGTGCTCGCTTAGAATATGCTGATATGGATTTTGACTGGACCGCTGAACTAAACGATGGCACATCGATGAGCGGTTCTGAAAGTGGTAAGCGTTACGGTATTGATGGTTTATATCACTTCGGTGGTGGCCCATTTTACGGTATTTTTGGTTTGAAAAACCTTGATGCTGTTGATGAGGATTTAATGTTTGCAAACGTTGGTGCTGGCTACCAACACTACTTCACAGATAACTTTGCTTTCAATGCCGAAACTTCTTTGTACCAAGGCCTTGATCGTGGTTACACCGATGTGGGTGCTAAGTTAGGTTTAAGCTATATCTTTGGTAATCAAAGCAGCTCTGCGGCTCCTGTTGAGCCAGCTCCTGTAGTAAGTGGACCTACAGATAGCGATAACGATGGCGTAATGGACGCTGATGACCAATGCGCAAATACACCAATGACTGATGCGGTAGATAGCAAGGGCTGTACTCTTTATGAAGAAAAAGAGGCAACAATCACTTTACTAGTTACTTTCCCGCATGATGTTGCAGAAGTACCAAATAAATACTTCAGCGATATTGCTGATGTTGCAGTATTTATGAAAGAAAACGAAGGCACATCAGTTGTTCTTGAAGGTCATGCATCAGCAGTTGGTGATGCGGATTACAACATGAAGCTTTCTGAAAAACGTGCTAAAGATGTAGCTGAAGAGTTAGTTAAAGACGGTATCTCATCAGATAGAATCTCTACGGTTGGTTATGGTGAAGAACGCCTGAAGAACAAAGCATATACGCTTGAAGCGCATGCAGAAAATCGTCGTGTTGAAGCACAAATTAGTACGGTTGAACGTGTAAAGGTTATGCGTAAGTAATAGATTACTATTAGCTTATTGTAATTTATTAATAATCTTGAGATTAAAGCTGAACTATTTTTATGGTTCAGCTTTTTTATACCTTAAAAACGCATTTACTTTTTTAATAAACGCGATACTCTTAAAGGTATACGGCATGGTATAAAAATAAGGTACACTTATATTGATTTGAATCATCGCAGCAAATGGGTGATTATTGTACTATGTTCTTATTGTTATCTCGTGTAATTATCACTAGGTAAATTAGAGTTTTTTTGAGCACTGTTAATTTGGTATGCCATTCTATGGCATTTCGACGGTGCTAAACGTCACTTTTTTAGGTGGTGTTTTGAAATTAACAAATTTATTGTAGTTTTAGTTTATTAAGTTTGGATTAATTACTCATCATCTATCTTGACAGAGTTTAGGCTACACAGCCTTTAGTTACTTAAATGGAAGGGAAGGAAACATGAAACTAAAATCACTAACTATAGCTTTAGCTCTTGCTGCAACAAGTGCTTCTAGCTTCGCTGCTGAAAAGCAAGGTTTTTATATTGGTGCGTTTGGCGATTACTATGATAATTCATGGGAAAATGTTCGTGACTACGCACCAGGCGGTCTTGATGTTGATGATTCAACAGGCTGGGGTCTAGAGTTAGGTTACCGCTTCAGTGATTACTGGAGTGCGCGTCTAGAATACGCTGATATGGATTTTGACTGGAAAGCTGAATTAAACGACGGTACGTCGATGAGTGGTTCAGAAAGTGGTAAGCGTTACGGTATTGATGGTCTTTACCACTTTGGTGGTGGTCCTTTCTACGGTATTTTTGGTTTAAAAAATCTTGATGCGGTTGATGAAGATTTAATGTTTGCTAATGTGGGTGCAGGTTATCAACACTACTTTACAGAGCATTTCGCATTTAATGCAGAAACGTCTTTATACCAAGGTCTAGACCGTGGTTATACAGATGTGGGTGCTAAATTAGGTCTTAGCTACATCTTCGGTGCTCAAAGCGCGCCAGCTGAGCCTGTAGAGCCTGCTCCTACGGTTGTTCCTGTTGCTGTAGAACCAGTAGATAGCGATGGCGATAATATCCCTGATGCAGACGATCAATGTGCAAATACACCAATGACTGACGCTGTTGATGGCACTGGTTGTACGCTATATGAAGATCGTGAAGTAACTAAGAGCTTACTAATCACGTTCCCTAACAACACATCTAAAGTATCTCAACAATACCTAGATGATATTGATGCTGCAGCAGCATTCTTAAAAGAGCACCCAGGTACTGACGTAGTGCTTGAAGGTCATTCTTCATCAGTAGGTAAAGCTGACTACAATAAGTGGTTATCTAAGAAACGTGCTGATGCGGTTGCTAAGAAACTAATCGAAGATGGCATTGATCCAATGCGTCTAACTACTGTTGGTATGGGTGAAGAGCGTCTTAAAAACCCAGCAAACACACCAGAAGCTCACGCCGAAAACCGTCGTGTTGAAGCGAAAGTAACTGTCATTGAACGTGTTAAAGTAGAGCGTTAATCTAACTCTTTACGAATTAAGTGATCTATTTTGAGGCAATAAAACCTCGTTGATAACAAGGCAAAAATTTCGTTATTTAGTTGTTCTAAATCAGAAATTTTTAACGCCGTTAGTGACAGGTTTAATCCCTCAAAATGATTAAGTATTATTGCGGATTGGTATTAGATAGGAATGATTCTTAATAAATATTCATTTGAATAGCGTTTTTTTCTAGTACTATTCATGATATTTATAGTGACTATTAAACTCCTTACTTACCGCATGGATTTTCATCTATACTTAAAAGCTTTATAATTAACTGTCAGAATACTATAAGTACTGGGTCTTAATTGGTATTTAGCTTAATACTACCGAGTACTTTCACGTCACCAAGAGGGCAATATTGTGCTACAAGAATATCGTAAACACGTAGAAGAACGTGCCGCGTTAGGTATCGTACCAGCGCCATTAGATGCTCAGCAAACGGCTGATCTTATTGAATTAATCAAAAATCCACCGGCAGGTGAAGAAGAGTTTATCGTTGATCTTCTAGTTAACCGTGTACCACCAGGTGTTGATGATGCTGCTTACATCAAAGCAGGTTTCTTGGCTGCAGTTGCAAAAGGTGAAGCGAGCTCTCCACTTGTATCAAAAGAAAAAGCAGCTGAGCTACTTGGTACTATGCTAGGTGGTTACAACATCGCGCCTATGATTGACCTTTTAGATGACGAAGCGTTAGCGCCAATCGTTGTTAAAGGTTTATCAAACACATTATTAATGTTTGATGCTTTTTATGATGTAGAAGAAAAAGCGAAAGCGGGTAACGAATTTGCTAAGCAAGTAATCGAATCTTGGGCAAATGCTGAGTGGTTTGTGAACAAGCCCGCAGTTGCTGAAAAAATCTCAGTTACCGTATTCAAAGTAACTGGCGAAACAAATACTGATGATCTTTCACCTGCTCCAGATGCATGGTCTCGCCCTGATATTCCACTACACGCTTTAGCAATGCTGAAGAACGAACGTGATGGTATCAATCCTGAAAAGCCAGGTGAAGTTGGTCCAATCTCACAACTAGAAGAGCTTAAAACGAAAGGTTTACCTCTTGCATACGTTGGTGATGTAGTTGGTACGGGTTCGTCTCGTAAATCTGCAACTAACTCTGTACTTTGGTTCATGGGTGATGATATTCCTCACGTACCGAACAAACGCGTTGGTGGTGTATGTTTAGGCGGTAAAATCGCTCCTATCTTCTTCAACACAATGGAAGACTCTGGTGCATTACCAATCGAACTACCTGTTGATGAGCTAAACATGGGTGACCAAATCGATATCTTCCCATACGAAGGTGTTGTTAAGCGTCACGGTACTGATGAAGTAATCTCGACTTTCTCTCTTAAATCAGACGTAATCCTTGATGAAGTGCGTGCTGGTGGTCGTATTCCACTGATCATTGGTCGTGGTTTAACTGATAAAGCACGTGCATCACTAGGTATGGAAGCAGAAGATATCTTCCGTAAGCCTGCGCTTGTAACTGACTCTGGTAAAGGCTTCACATTAGCTCAGAAGATGGTTGGTAAAGCATGTAACATGCCTGGCGTACGTCCTGGTCAATACTGTGAGCCGAAAATGACAACTGTTGGTTCGCAAGATACAACAGGTCCTATGACACGTGACGAACTTAAAGACCTTGCGTGTTTAGGTTTCTCTGCAGACTTAACAATGCAGTCTTTCTGTCATACATCAGCTTATCCTAAGCCAATCGACGTAAACACTCACCACACACTTCCTGATTTCATCATGAACCGTGGCGGTGTATCACTACGTCCTGGTGACGGTGTAATCCACTCATGGTTAAACCGTATGTTATTACCAGATACAGTAGGTACTGGTGGTGACTCACATACTCGTTTCCCTCTAGGTATTTCATTCCCAGCGGGTTCAGGTGCGGTAGCATTCGCAGCAGCAACAGGTGTAATGCCTCTTGATATGCCTGAGTCAATCTTAGTACGTTTCAAAGGTGAAATGCAGCCAGGTATCACACTACGTGACCTAGTTCATGCTATCCCTTACTACGGTATCAAAGAAGGTCTTCTTACAGTTGAGAAGAAAGGTAAGATCAACGAATTCTCTGGTCGCGTACTAGAAATCGAAGGTGTTGAGCACCTAACGGTTGAGCAAGCTTTCGAACTTTCTGATGCATCAGCTGAGCGTTCAGCGGCAGGTTGTACTGTTAAACTTTCTAAAGAGTCTATCGCTGAATACCTTGAGTCAAACATCGTAATGCTTAAGTGGATGATCTCTGAAGGTTACGGCGATGTTCGTACTATTGAGCGTCGTATCACGGCAATGCAAGAGTGGTTAGCTAACCCAGAACTTATGGAAGCTGATGCAGATGCAGAGTACAAGCACGTACTTGAAATCGATCTTGCAGACATCAAAGAGCCAATCCTTTGTGCTCCAAATGACCCAGATGATGCGCGTCTTCTTTCAGACGTAACAGGCGAGAAAATCGACGAAGTATTCATCGGTTCTTGTATGACTAACATCGGTCACTTCCGTGCTGCAGGTAAACTACTAGATGGTTTCAGTGGCCGTATCCCAACTCAACTTTGGGTTGCACCACCAACGAAGATGGACAAAGACCAGCTTACTGACGAAGGTTACTACGGTATCTTTGGTCGCGTAGGTGCACGTATCGAAACGCCAGGGTGTTCACTATGTATGGGTAACCAAGCACGTGTTGCTGATAAAGCAACAGTTGTTTCTACCTCTACGCGTAACTTCCCTAACCGTCTTGGTACTGGCGCTAACGTATTCTTAGCATCAGCTGAGCTTGCAGCAGTAGCGGCAATCTTAGGTAAACTACCTACACCTGCTGAGTACCAAGAGTATGCAGATAAGATCAATGCAACTGCAGCTGATACTTATCGTTACCTGAACTTCCACCGTATGCCTCAATACACTAAAAAGGCAGACAAAGTAATCGTTCAGCAAGCTGTTTAATTTTAGCTAAATTAAATGACAATTAAGCCCGCTTTTAGCGGGCTTTTTATTTTAGATAAAATTTCTAAAATATTTATAAATACGATCTTAAAGCTACATAAATCATCATCAGCGTTTACATAATAACGCAAAAATTTCCTACCAATTGCATTAAAATCCTCGCCAATATTCTCAACGTATTAAGGCGAGATCGAAATGACTACATTAAACAACCAGAACCTTTTACAACTTCGTTTTGTAAGCCAAGCACATATTGACGCAGTTAAGCCTTCTTTTGCTAACCTACCTGCAAACCCATACGCAGATGGTGAATTTCGTAAGCGTCGTTATTCAGTAATCAAAGTTGTTGATGGTGAATTAAAACTACAACCAACAAAAGCATTTGTGCAAGATGACTCAATCAATACCTTCCAAGGTAATGTTGAGCGTACTTATGAAAATCTAGAAGATAGCTTATTAGCGACTGATGGCATGAAGCAAATCGTTAATCAATTTCGCGATATGACGGGTATCAGTGATGATCGCGTTATTGAAATTCATCAGTTCAGAATGCTTGCGATCGACAGCGACACTCCAGCTGCACCTGAAGGTGTTCACCAAGATGGTTTTGATCACGTATGCGTATGTGGTGTATCACACGAAAACCTAGAGGGTGGTGAGCTACTTGTTTATGAACACCAACAAGCTGAACCATGTTTCAAAATGGAAATTAAAGACGGCATGTTCGCACTGATTAATGACCGTGAAGTATGGCACAACGCTACACCAATGAATAAATTAGACGCAAGCAAAGAAGGTTACCTTGATTGCTTCGTACTAACTGCGTAAGGGTAAACCATGAACTTAACGCAATTACGTCGCCAGTTCCCTGCACTTATGCAACAAGTTGCAGGTCAGTCACCGATTTTCCTTGATGGTCCGGGTGGCTCGCAAGTACCACAGTCAGTTCTAAGCGCTATGAGTGCATATTTGGGTTACTTCAACTCAAACTTAGGCGGTGCATTTTTCTCAAGTGATAAAACGGTAGAGTTAATGGCAAATGCTCGCCAAGCTGCAGCCGATTTATTAAATGCGCCATCTAAAGAGCAAATCGTGTTTGGTGCAAACATGACAAGCTTAACGTTTAGCTTTAGTCGTGCCATCTCACGTGATTGGACTGCTGATGATGAAATTATTGTCACCAATGCTGATCACTTCTCAAACGTATCATCTTGGCAGCAAGCTGCTGAAGATAAAGGCGCGACAGTAAAAACTACCCTTATCAACGAAGCTGATTGCAGCCTAGATATGGCACATTTTGAAAGCCTTTTATCTAGCAAAACAAAGCTTGTTGCTGTGACATATGCATCAAACACCACTGGTTCAATTAATGACATTAAACGCATCGTTGAGCTTGCACATGCTGTTGGTGCGCTAGTTTATGTTGATGCCGTACATTATGCACCTCATGAGCTAGTAGACGTACAAGCACTTGATTGTGACTTCTTAGCCTGCTCTGCATATAAGTTCTTTGGTCCTCACCTTGGTATTGTCTATGGCAAACGAGAGCACCTTGAAGGTTTCACACCGTATAAAGTTGAACCTGCAAAAGATGTTGCGCCAGGTCGCTGGGAAACGGGTACACAAAGCTTTGAAGCGCTAGCTGGCTTAATTGCTGCTGTTGATTACATTGCTGCAATTAGTGAACTTGATGATAGTCATTCACGCCGAGATAAATTAGCTGCTGCATTTGCTATGACTAAACAGCATGAAATGGCATTAAGTAAGCATTTCTTAACGCGTTTAGCAGATTACCCGCGCATCAAGTTGTTCGGTATTGATGATCTAGAGCGCGTAGCTTCACGCACACCGACTTTTGCTTTAACGTTTGAAGGCATCGAACCACGCGTTGTGTCTGAATTTTTAGGTAAGCAACATATTTGCGTGTGGGACGGTAACTTTTATGCACAAGGTCTATGTAAGCAGCTAGGTGTATTAGAAACCGGCGGTGTAGTACGCATTGGTTGTATGCATTACAACACTATTGATGAGCTTGATAAGGTTTTCGATTTATTTGATCAATTACTGGCAGATTAAAGCTGAGTTGTTGGTTTTAAGCTATTAGTTTTAAGCAGCCCGAGTGGGCTGCTTTTTGTTAGCATAAGAAAGCGTGATATCAAACGTTGCATTCTTTCTACTAACAGCTTGCCGCTAAGATTGTGGTTGTCCATAAATTTGTTCCGCGCGGTTGAATAAGACCCACGAGGTTAAAATATACTTATCATTTGAAATTGGCTTATTACCACGGTGCGTGTGGGTAAAATAGCCCGGTGCTACGACCATAGAACCCTGTTTAGGCGATATTTTTCGTTGTTGATAGTAAAACTCAGTTTCACCACCTTCTTCTACATCATTTAGATAAAACATAAATAGCAGTACACGATGCAGAGCTTCGTTATGGCCAGCTTGTGGGTATACCTCGCTATGCCAATAAGGATAGCCACCTTTATTAATATCGTATTTTTGTGCTTGAATAGGGCCCATACGAAAAATCTGCTGCACGAGTAATGGCAATTGTGGTTTGCCGACTTCTTCAAAGTTATCTTGTGTTAGGTCAACAGGTTTGCCTGTTTGCGGATGGTAAACCTTTAAACCAAAGGCACCAATCATCATAAAAATATGCTCTTCAAGGTATTTGAAGACGTAACCCGCAGTCGTTTGTTGAATATGCTTTAGTTGCTCAGCGTATTCAGGGTGGTTATTAAGGTATAAATCGCGGCTGTCTTTTTTCGCTAAATCTACTCCGCCTGAGGTAATGCCTTGTTTTAAATGCGGGCTTTGTTCAAATACCGTGATAAAGTTGTCGCAAAATTCTTTGCTGAGGGCGTTTTCGTATACGCGAATAAAGTCCGTCATGAGCTACCTTTAGTTTATATTTTTTATAGGGTTACTATGTTTACTGAAACTATCACACCACGCTTTAGCGAAACAGATGTGCTAGGGCACATCAACAATACCGTACTCCCTGTATGGTTTGAAGCCGCCCGAGCGCCTATTTTCAGGTTTTTTACGCCCGATTTAAACCCTTATGAGTGGAAACTGATCATTGCTAAGGTTGAAGTAAGCTTTGTGGGTGAGTTGTTTTATGGTCACGATGTCACAGTGAAAACTAGTGTTGAGCATGTCGGCTCTAGTTCATTCGTACTGCGCCAAGAGGCTTGGCAGCAGGATAACTGCTGTGCCGTTGGTAAAACTGTACTAGTACGTTACGACTTTGCAAATAAATGCTCGCAAAAACTTAATGAGCAAGAAAGGGCTGACCTCACAACGCATCTAATCGCTGATGAATAAGCCATTTTTTGCCGACATTTATGTGTGCTTGGGGTAAAATGCGCCTTCATTATTTTGACTGAGTAATTTTGGGTTACACGCAATGCTGTTAATGATCGACAATTATGATTCGTTTACATACAACCTAGTGCAATATTTTCAGCGCTTGGATCAAGATGTATTAGTTAAACGAAACGATGAGATCAGTATCGCTGAGATTAAACAACTTAACCCAGAGCACATCGTACTTTCACCTGGGCCCTGTTCGCCAAACGAAGCGGGTATTTCTTTACAAGTGGTGGAACAACTAAAAGGGCAGTTGCCAATTCTCGGTATTTGCTTAGGGCACCAAACCATTGCTCAGGCTCTGGGTGCTGATGTTATTCGCGCTAAGCAAGTGATGCATGGCAAAACATCATTAGTTAAACATACCAATCAAGGTGTGTTTAATGGTTTAGCTAACCCGCTGACGGTGTGTCGTTATCACTCACTTGTGGTTGATAAACAAAGCTTACCTAGTGACTTCACTATTACTGCATGGACAGAACAAAATTCTGATTTTGATGAAATTATGGGGATCATGCATAATGATTTAGCACTTGAAGGCGTGCAATTTCACCCCGAAGCAATTTTGACCCAACAAGGGCTTGAATTACTTGCTAACTTTTTAACTCGCTTCTAATCTTAGGCTAGTGAATTAACAAATATGACCGACAATACGCCTGTGCAAATGACTGAAGAAACCCGACAACAAAGGACTGCGATGGTGCTTAATGAGCGCGCGCACGATCTTTTGCTTGGTCATAGTTTTGCGCAGCGCCAAATTGGCTTTATTCATACCTTAGAAATCGATTATGGCGAGTCAATGGAGCAACGTACTTTATTAGAAGTAGAAGTTGCTGCTGAAAAAAAACGTCAGAAGGTAAGCACGGCGCATCATAAATATCGTGCTCAAGCGAGTAAGCAGTTACATCAAGTTATTGAAACAGCGATGAATAAGCAGCTTGAAGATATTGATACTGTAATTCACGAAACGATTGGGATTCAAGACAGTGTACCTGCTATTTTAGATATTTTAGCTGTACGTTCAGCTTCAGTGGGTCGACTTGAGCCTTTGGTTAAAGATTTAAGCTGGCTGGGGCGCGAGCTAGTCGCGTTTGTGAACTTGCCTTTTTACCGTCAACAACGTAATAAGCATACTTCCGTTAAAGTTGATAACCCGCTTTTAGCACTTCGTTACATTGGTTTAGATAACTTGAAGTTTGTTGTGCCGACATTTGCTGTACGCCACTGGATGCCTCATAGTACTGAGCCATTCCCGCTTTTAAAGCGTCGACTAAGAGATAATTCAATGGCGTGTGCCATTGCAGCGCAAGAAATAGCAAAGCTAAATGGCGTAAATGAAGAACATGCATTTACGCTTGGAATGCTGCTTGATGTTGGGAAGATTGCCTTAGTACGTTTGTATTTACGCACTTTTGAGCGAGTTTGGCAGCGTAAAGTAACTATGGCGCGTGATGAACAAAAGAAAGACTTACATACCGCATTATTAGAGCTCAAGCCTGATCCTTTGTTTTTAAGTAGTTTGCTTAGCAAGTTGTCATTAAAAGTAACCGCAACAGTAATTGAACAAATGGCCTTTAGGTATTTACCATTTAATGCGGTGATGCAGCAGTTAACGACTCCATTAGCTAAAAACGATGAATATTTGCCGCTTACCAAGGTGATTTTAAAAGCACGTTGTTACGCTCAGTTTTTAAGTTTAAATGAGCATCAATTGGTCGAAAGTGACGAAACTGAGCGTTGGTTTGCACACTTCGATTTCACTAAGGAAGAGCTTGAACAGTTAGCTAAATGCAATTTTGATCACTTTCATATCCAAATTAATTAAAAAAATTGTTAATTTTTTTGCGACTATTCATTCATTGTTTATCAATCCACAGCGACAAAGTTTTTGTCATTAGCCAGTGCTTGGCTCACTAGCCTTACGCCTTTTTGTAGTATTTCGAGCAAAAAAAGGCCTTCAAATAGTTATTCACTATCCATGAAAAAATATCTCAAGCCCTTTGTTTTCAAGGCCTGCATGAAAGTTTTCTAAGAGACATAACGAAAATTTTCTGAAATAATGGATGAATGAAAATTGAACCAAAGAGTAATTTTGGTGATTTTGCGCTAAGCTCAATCGGCTAAGTAAAATGGCTTAGTTTTGCTTTAAAGCGCCACCAAACTCTGTGTGTGCTTACAATTATGAGGATATAAAATGACAGTCAATCGCGAATTATTTGATCAAGTAATGGTTCCAAACTATGCACCATCAAGTGTTATTCCAGTTCGAGGCGAAGGTTCTCGCGTATGGGACCAAGAAGGTCGTGAATTTATCGATTTTGCGGGTGGTATTGCTGTTAACTGTCTTGGCCATTGTCACCCAGCTCTTGTAAGTGCATTAAAAGAGCAAGGCGAAAAGATTTGGCACTTATCAAATGTAATGACTAATGAGCCAGCGCTTCGCTTAGCTAAAAAGCTAACTGACGCAACGTTCGCTGAAAAAGTATATTTTGCTAACTCAGGTGCAGAGGCAAATGAAGCGGCACTTAAACTTGCACGCCGTTTTGCACTTGATAACTTTGGTGAGCAAAAGTCACAAATTATCTCATTCAACAAAGGTTTCCACGGCCGTACATTCTTTACTGTAACAGTAGGTGGTCAAGCTGCATACTCTGATGGTTTTGGTCCAAAACCTGGTGATATCGTTCACTGTGACTACAACGATTTAGCGGCATTTGAAGCGCTTATCTCAGACAATACTTGTGCGGTAATGATGGAACCTCTACAAGGTGAAGGTGGCATTATTTCGCCAACTGCTGAGTTTGTTGAGGGTGTTCGTGAACTGTGTACTAAACACAATGCACTACTAATTTTTGATGAAGTACAAACCGGTGTTGGTCGAACGGGTGAGCTTTATGCTTATCAAGGTCTAAATGTAACTCCAGATATCTTAACGACTGCAAAAGCGTTAGGTGGTGGTTTCCCTATCGGTGCGATGATCACCACAACTGATATTGCTAAGCACTTAAAAGTGGGTACTCATGGTTCTACTTACGGTGGTAACCCACTTGCGTGTGCAGTAGCTGAAGCTGCATTCGACACAGTAAATACACCAGAAGTACTTAACGGCGTTAAAGAAAAGTCAGCGTTATTCCGTGAGTTACTAACTGCGATTAACGAAAAGTACAATGTATTCACTGAAATCCGTGGCGAAGGTCTATTAATTGGTGCTGTAGTAACAGAGCAATTCAAAGGTCGTGCAAAAGAGTTTTTAGTGGCTGGTACTGCAGAAGGTGTTATGTCTTTAGTAGCTGGCGCTGATGTTGTTCGTTTCACTCCGTCACTTGTAATTCCAGAAGCTGATATCCGCGAAGGTATGGCTCGTTTCGAAAAAGCAGTTGCAAAAGTCGTTAACGGCTAAACGAAACTGTCATTTCAGGGCAAGTTAAGCTTGCCCACATTTCTTAATTTACCGTTATTTATAAGGGAGCAAGCGGACTTATGATGATCCTTCGCCCAATCCAGCAAAGCGATTACCAAGCGTTAGTAAAGATTGCTGATGAGTCAGGCCATGGCTTTACGTCTTTGCCTAATAATGAAGAGTTATTACAAAAGAAAATTGATCATTCTGTCAGCTCATTTGCAAAAGCTACGCAACAGCCAGGTGATGAAGGTTACTTGTTTGTTCTTGAAGATAGCGAAACGGGTGAAGTTGTAGGGACTTCGGGGATTGAAGCTGCAGTTGGTTTAGATGATGCTTTTTATCATTATCATCTAAGCAAAGTGATTCATTCTTCTCGTACGTTAGACGTGTATAAAGCCGTTGATATATTAACCCTGTGTAACGATTACACCGGCGCAACTGAGCTGTGCACATTATTCTTAAAAGATGGCTACCGTAAAAATAATAACGGTAAATTGCTTTCAAAAGCGCGTTTTATGTTTATTAATCAACATAAAGAGCGTTTTGCTGACACCGTAATTGCTGAGATGCGTGGTGTTTCTGATGACAATGGCGAAAGCCCATTCTGGCAATGGCTAGAAGAGCACTTTTTCTCGATGGACTTTCCAACGGCAGATTACTTAACGGGTATTGGCCAAAAAGTATTTATTGCCGAGTTAATGCCTAAATATCCTATTTACGTCAACTTACTGAGCAAAGATGCGCAAGCTGTGATTGGTCAAGTGCATGATAATACACGCCCTGCGATTGAACTTTTAAAGAGCGAAGGTTTTACCTTCAATGGTTATGTAGACATTTTTGATGCAGGCCCAACTGTTGAAGCAAAAGTTGATAACATTGCTACAGTGAGAAATGCCCAAACGGTTAAAGTAGAAATTGGTGAAAGCCAAGGCGACACTACGGTATTGTTAGCAAATGATAAAATTGCTGATTTTAGAGCAACCGTGACTCAAGTTAGCCTATCATGTGATGCCGATAGCATTACAATCTCAAGTGAATTAGCAAAAGCACTTCACTTAGAAGCGGGTGATTCAGTATCACTTGCAAAACTATAGAATTCAGGAGACATATTAATGACTCATGCAGCGCAATTTATTAATGGTCAATGGCAAGCAGGCCTTGGTCATACTTTTCAATCTGTAAACCCAGCAAATAATGATGTAATTTGGCAAGCAAACACTGCCACTGCTGAACAAGTAGACGGCGCAGTCGCTGCTGCACGTGAAGCATTTTACAGCTGGGCTGATAAAACATTTGCAGAGCGTTTAGCGATTGTAAAAACATTCGCAGAAACGCTTAAAGAGCACAGCGAAGAATTAGCGATTTCTATCGCACAAGAAACAGGTAAACCACTTTGGGAAACACGCACTGAAGCAGGTGCGATGGTGGGTAAAATTGCTATCTCTGAAAAAGCATTTTTAGAGCGCACAGGTGATGTTGAAAACCCAATGCCACAAGGGCGTGCGATGATCCGCCACAAGCCTCATGGTGTAGTAGCTGTGTTTGGTCCTTATAATTTCCCTGGTCACTTACCAAATGGTCACATTGTGCCTGCACTTCTAGCTGGTAATACCGTGGTATTTAAGCCGTCTGAGCTAACGCCAGCAGTTGCTGAGTTAACGTTAAAGTTATGGCAAAAGGCTGGCCTGCCTGCAGGTGTTATCAACCTTGTGCAAGGTGAAGTAGAAACGGGTAAAGCGCTGGCATCTCATAAAGGGATTGACGGTTTATTCTTTACGGGCTCTTCGCGCACTGGTCATATTTTACATGAACAGTTTGCTGGTCAACCGGGTAAAATCTTAGCCTTAGAAATGGGTGGTAATAACCCGCTTATCGTTACTGATGTTGCTGATACTAAAGCGGCTATCCACGATATTATTCAATCTGCGTTTATCTCTACAGGTCAGCGTTGTACATGTGCGCGTAAGTTATTTTTACCAGCAGGCGAGCAGGGTGACGCCATCCTAGCGGGTCTTATTAAAGCAACGAAAGCAATTAAAGTCGGTGACTACGACGCAGAAGATCAACCTTTCATCGGGTCAATGATTTCTTCAGCGGCAGCAGCTGGTATGGTCAAAGCGCAACAGCAGCTTGTTGAGCTTGGCGCAGAAGTGCTTGTTGAGCTTACACATAAAGAAAATACCGGTTTCGTAACTCCGGGTATTTTAGAGTGTACAAATGTAGCTAACTTCCCAGACGAAGAGCACTTTGGACCACTGCTTAAAGTATTCCGTTTCACTGATTTTGATGCTGCTATTGATAAAGCGAATGACACAAGCTTTGGTTTATCAGCAGGCTTATTAAGCGACAGTGCAGCAGATTACGACCATTTCCTACGTCGTATTCGTGCGGGTATCGTAAACTGGAACCGTCCTATCACGGGTGCATCAAGTGCTGCACCATTTGGTGGTATTGGTGCATCAGGTAACCACAGAGCAAGCGCATATTATGCTGCTGACTATTGTGCATATCCGGTTGCTTCGGTAGAACTTGAAAAAGTAGCAATGCCAGCGACATTAAGCCCAGGCTTAAAAATTGATTAATAATCGTAAATCATTACAAAAAGCAGCTTTGGCTGCTTTTTTTGTATGAGATGCTTGGCAAAGGTAGCAATTAAAAGCGCTTTCTGCTTAAATCTAAAGAGATAGTTTTTTATTAGGTGTGTAGTCGTATGGTTTTAGATAGGCAAGGGTACGATGATCTTGTCATGTATCTCACTCAAAATTTAGCGCTTTTTGAGAAGCCGGGTCAAATTAAACCAGGAGCTCCAACAGTGTTAGAGCTGATTGAAGATGTGATAGCAGAAAATGTCATGTTACTTTGCGAGCAACACACTGAGCTTAGTACTGAACAACGCAGCCAAATTGTTCGCGAAGTCGACGGTATCGTATATGACTTACAAGAAGTGCTAAGCAGCGTCACCAATCATACAGTAACCGTTGAACAGCACGCGTTTATAGATGAGTTTGCTGGATTAGTGAAAAACTTATTTGATAGTGCTGTTGTAGAAAGTGCCTAATGTATAAAGCACAACACAATTTCTAGTCTTTAAGCGAGCAGCTCAACGTTAGGCAACTCGCTTTCCTTTAAAGCTCACCTCTTATCCCTTGCATCTGTGTGTGACTTGCTTACAATCAAGCAAAATAACTTTAAGAGATAAAGCACATGCAAGCGAATGTAAAATGGGTAGAAGGCGATACGTTTATTGGCCTTTCAAATTCAGGCCATAATGTAGTTTTTGATGCAGGTAGCGATAGTGCTGCGCCAAGCCCAATGGAAATGGTTTTAATGTCAGCAGGTTGTTGTTCATCTGTTGATGTTGTTAGTATTTTAAAAAAAGCCAAGCAGTCATTTTCTGATGTGCAAGTTAAGCTAACAGCTGAGCGTGCTGAATCAGCGCCTCGCGTGTTTACTAAGATTAACCTACACTTTGTGGTTACCGGTGATAATGTCTCTGAAAAGCACCTTGCAAGAGCGGTACAACTGTCTGCTGAAAAGTATTGTTCTGTAGCCTTAATGCTTGATAAAACAGTAGAAATTACGCATAGTCATGAAGTTGTGCAAGAACAGGTAAAATAACGCTTTTTCCGAGCAGAAAATTCGTATAAAATCCGCGAACTTTTATTTCTGCTGGTGCAGGTTTCACTCGTTTTAAGGTTGGTTTAGCATGAATAAACCCTTCGATAAAATTAAGCTTCATGGCTTTAATAACTTAACTAAGAGCTTAAGCTTTAGTATTTACGATATTTGTTACGCAAAGACGGAACAACAGCGTAAAGAATATATTGAATATATCGACGAACAGTACAGTGCTGATCGCCTTACCGATATTTTAGGTGAAGTTGTGGATATTATTGGCGCAAACATTCTAAATGTTTCTCGCCAAGATTATGATCCGCAAGGTGCCAGCGTGACAATCTTGATCTCTGAAGAGCCAATTGAGCAACAAACAACGTATGACGTTGATGAGGCGCCGGGCCCTCTTCCTGAAACAGTAGTAGCGCACTTAGACAAGAGCCACATCTGTGTTCACACATACCCAGAAGCACACCCTGATGATGGTATTTGTACGTTCCGTGCTGATATCGAAGTATCAACGTGTGGCATTATTTCGCCATTAAAAGCGTTAAACTTCTTAATTCACAGCCTTGAGTCTGATGTTGTAACAATTGACTACCGCGTACGTGGTTTTACTCGTGACGTAGATGGTGTTAAACACTATATCGATCACGCAATTAACTCAATTCAGAACTACATGACTGAAGATACCAAAGAAGCGTACCAAATGATGGACGTGAACGTGTATCAAGAGAACTTGTTCCACACGAAGATGATGTTAAAAGAAACTGACTTGAATACTTACCTATTCGGTGTTTCTACAGCAGATCTTTCTGAAGAAGAAGAAGAAGTTATCTACTCTAAGCTGACCCGCGAGATGCAAGAAATCTTCTACGGTCGCAACTTACCAGACACTGAGTAAGTCACTAAAGCTTTAAAGAAACGGCGCGTAATGTAAGTTACGCGCCGTTTTTTTATGCCTCATTGACTGCACTTACCTGTGCTTATATGCTGATTAAAAGGCCAATTTAAGGATAGATATGTCAGTTGTTCTCTCGCAGTCAGTATTTTTAGCAGAGCAAGTGCGTGACCATGAAGGACCCGCAGCTAAGCGTTCTGGTATCACCTTGTATGAGCTTATGGAGCGAGCAGGGCTGGCGACTTATCAGCAAGCTATCAGCTATTTTCCTAAAGCAAGTACATTCGTTGTGTTAGCGGGCGTTGGTAATAATGCCGGCGATGGTTATGTTGTTGCTCGTTTAGCTAAACAAGCGGGCAAACAGGTTACGGTTATTGCAGCAATACCTGATAAACCGCTCAAAGGTGATGCGCTCAGTGCTCAGCAAGCTTGGCTCAACGCAGGAGGGACAATTACCGCTGATGCCAGTGCTATTGAGCAAGCAGATATCATTATTGATGGCCTGCTTGGCACGGGAATTCAAAGCGCGGTGCGCGAGCCTTTTTCACAGCTGATTAAAGCTGCCAACGAAAGCCAAGTGCCGATAGTTGCTATTGATCTACCTTCAGGCATACATGCCGACACAGGTGTCGTACAAGGAGTGGCAATAAAAGCCGCGCTCACTGTGACTTTTGTAGGTATTAAACAAGGTTTAGTGACAGGGCAAGGGCGAGAGCATACAGGGACATTAGAGTTTAATGATTTAGGTATTGAAGATGCCTTTTTAAAACTGACATCACCCACGGCAGAGCTTATCAATTATCAGACACAGCCGAGGCTTTCTGATCGCGATAACAACAGCCATAAAACCAGCCATGGTAAATTGCTGTGTATTGGTGGTAATTCAGGCACTGCAGGCGCTATTCGTTTAACTGCAGAGGCAGCGCTTCGCACCGGTGCGGGTATGGTCAAAGTGTATACCCATAGTAGCTCTATTCTACCAGTGAGTATTGGCCGGCCAGAACTAATGGTGACAGATACAAACCTGATTAGCGCCCTAGAGTGGGCAACCTGTGTGGCTATTGGCCCTGGACTTGGTCAAGACACTTGGTCGGAAACAACCTTTGAAACCGTCATGCAGTATTGCTTTACTAATAACAAGCCTCTGGTTATTGATGCAGATGCACTTAATTTAATGGCTCAGCATGCTTCGTCATTTCCATTGGCTAATACCGTAATCACACCACACCCCGGTGAGGCTGCAAGGTTACTTAATTGTCGCGCTCGCGATATTGAAGAAAATCGCTTTCATGCGGTAAAGCAGCTCGCACGTAGCTATACCACTACTTGTGTACTCAAAGGTGCTGGCAGTTTAATTGCTGATAATAACCAAACATGGGTGTGTACCGACGGTAACCCTGCACTTGCAGTTGGTGGC
Organism: Pseudoalteromonas simplex; assembly: GCF_015278155.1. Classification (NCBI taxonomy): domain Bacteria; kingdom Pseudomonadati; phylum Pseudomonadota; class Gammaproteobacteria; order Alteromonadales; family Pseudoalteromonadaceae; genus Pseudoalteromonas; species Pseudoalteromonas simplex. Next base: position 444,124 of record NZ_JADILN010000004.1, on the reverse strand, counting down.
AGTGGCGATGTATTAACAGGTATCATAGCGGCACTAATCGCACAGGGGCTTACTCCTCAGCAAGCAGCTTGCTTAGGCGTAACCTTACATGCAAAAGCCGGTGACATTGCCGCAGAACGTGAAGGCGAAAGAGGCATGTTAGCGAGTGATTTGTTTGTGATAGTGAGGGAGTTGGTTAACTGAGCCGTCAGCCGTCAGCCGTCAGCCGTCAGCCGTCAGCCGTCAGTTTCTGATAGCTGACAGCTTAAAACTGATAGCTAAAAGAAAACCCAGCCGGGGCTGGGTTTTTAAAGCGAGGTGCTTAGGAGGTGATGTTTATCACATCATGCCGCCCATACCACCCATGCCGCCCATGCCGCCCATATCTGGAGCAGCTGGCTCATCTTTCGGGATTTCAGCAACCATTGCTTCAGTTGTGATCATAAGACCCGCGATTGAAGCTGCGTACTGTAGTGCAGAACGCGTTACTTTAGTTGGGTCTAAGATACCCATTTCGATCATGTCGTTGTACTCGCCTGATGCTGCGTTGTAACCGTAGTTACCTTCACCGCCTTTTACTGAGTTAACAACAACAGATGCTTCGTCACCTGCGTTAGTTACGATTTGACGAAGTGGTGCTTCCATCGCACGTAGTGCAACTTTGATACCGTGGCTTTGGTCTTCGTTGTCGCCAGCAAGTTCAACAAGTTTGCTTGCTACGCGAACTAGTGCAACACCACCACCTGGTACAACACCTTCTTCAACCGCTGCGCGAGTTGCGTGTAGAGCATCTTCAACGCGGTCTTTTTTCTCTTTCATTTCGATTTCAGTTGCTGCGCCAACTTTGATTACTGCAACACCGCCAGCTAGTTTAGCCATACGCTCTTGTAGTTTCTCTTTATCGTAGTCAGACGTCGCTTCTTCGATTTGTGCTTTGATTTGTGCAACACGACCATTGATGCCGTCTTCTTCGCCTGCACCGTCGATGATTGTTGTATCATCTTTAGTGATCACAACGCGCTTCGCTGTACCTAGGTCTTCGATTGTCGCTTTCTCTAGCTCTAAACCGATTTCTTCAGAAATAACAGTACCACCTGTTAATACTGCGATGTCTTGTAGCATTGCTTTACGACGGTCGCCAAAACCAGGTGCTTTAACAGCAGATACTTTAACGATACCGCGCATGTTGTTTACAACAAGTGTTGCAAGTGCTTCACCTTCAAGGTCTTCAGCAATGATAAGTAGTGGCTTGCTAGCTTTAGCAACAGCTTCTAATGTAGGTAGTAGCTCACGGATGTTAGATACTTTTTTGTCTACAAGTAGAATGAATGGGTTGTCTAGCTCTACAGCGCCTTTTTCAGCGTTGTTGATGAAATATGGAGAAAGGTAACCGCGGTCAAACTGCATACCTTCAACTACGTCTAGTTCGTTTTCTAACGACTGACCTTCTTCAACAGTGATAACGCCTGAATCACGGCCTACTTTTTCCATTGCTTCTGCAATAATGTCACCGATTTCTTTATCAGAGTTAGCAGAAATAGTACCTACTTGTGCAATTGCTTTAGTGTCTGCACATGGAACAGACAGTGCTTTAAGCTCTTCAACTGCTGCAGTAACTGCTTTGTCGATACCACGCTTAAGGTCCATTGGGTTCATACCCGCTGCAACTGCTTTTAAGCCTTCGTTTACGATAGCTTGCGCTAATACTGTTGCAGTTGTTGTACCGTCACCTGCAGCGTCATTCGCTTTAGACGCTACTTCTTTAACCATTTGAGCGCCCATGTTTTCGAACTTGTCTTCAAGCTCGATTTCTTTTGCAACAGATACACCATCTTTAGTGATCACTGGAGCGCCGAATGATTTGTCTAATACAACGTTACGGCCTTTAGGACCTAAAGTTACTTTTACTGCGTTTGCTAAAATGTTTACGCCAGTTAGCATTTTGCCACGTGCGTCACCTGCAAAAAGTACTTCTTTTGCTGCCATGATTAAATTCCTCTTAAATTCTGTAAACGGGTTGCTAAACGAAAAGTAGGATTAGCCTACAATGCCTAGAATGTTATCTTCACGCATGATCAGGTACTCTTGACCTTCGATCTTTTCAGCTTTTTCAACATAAGAGCCGAACAGCACAGTGTCACCGGCTTTAACTTCTAATGCTCTTACTTCACCGTTGTCTAAAACACGGCCATTACCAACAGCGATAACTTCTCCGCGAGTTGATTTTTCAGCTGCAGAGCCAGTTAATACAATACCGCCAGCAGACTTAGTTTCTTCTTCTAGACGCTTAACGATGACGCGATCATGTAAAGGACGAATGTTCATTTATTTAGTTCTCCTAACAGTTTCTGAACAGTACAGAAAAAATCTTGTGTTATTGCAGGGGAGTGCTAAGCCACCCGTTGCGTTTCATTGCATTCATTAATGGGGGTGGCTTAAAAAAATCCAAGTAAAAAAATTAAAAAATTTTAATCTTTTCGCTCAAATTCACCATCAATAGTTGTAGGTTGATGGTTTGGTTCTTCATGAGTGGTTGTTTTACTATGATATTGGAAGTGTGCAGAGCCTTGATTTGCCTGCGAACTCATGCGCACGGTCGCTTGACTAGCAAGGCCTGCAGCCAGTTTGTTGCGGATTGCTGGCGTAAGTAGTAAAAAGCCAAAAAAGTCAGTCATGATGCCTGGTGTCATTAATAAAACACCGGCGATAATCACACATAATCCAGTAAATAATTCTTTTGCAGGCATTTGCCCTTGTGCCATTTGTAATTGCACGTTTTGAATCGCGCCCATACCTTGCTGCTTCACTAATTTCGCACCGACAATCGCGGTCACAATTACAAGCGCTATGGTGGCAAAGCCGCCGATCACTTCACTCACTTGGATGAGTAACGCGATCTCCACAATCGGCACTAAAATAAATAACAAAAACAAAAATCTAAACATAACGCTCTCTAAAAAATGTCATTCTCTTTCGAGTCAGTGAAATATAAATTGGGGTGAGCAGGTCATTTTTCAAGACGGAACCTAGGATCACCTTGCTCGCTACACATTATAGTTACTATCGGCTACTATGGTGCGACTCACGTAATCAAATAAAGGTTCCTTATGACTACGCATTTTCGACTTATTTTTACGACTTGTGCAAATGAGGCTGAAGCCCGTCAGTTGGCACAACATCTAGTTAAAGAAAAGCTGGCTGCTTGTGTGAACATTTTGCCTACTATTGAATCTATTTACATGTGGGAAGGCGAGGTAACTCAAGCTATTGAGAGTAAGTTACTGATCAAAACTAAGTCAGAAAAAATGAATGAGGTGATCCAAACTATCAAGAAATTGCATAGTTATGAGGTGCCTGAAATTCAGGTCGTTGATGTGGCTACGGGCAATTTAGCCTATTTTAATTGGATGGATGAGGTACTTAATTAATGCGATCGTTCCTTTTATTACTTTGTGCATTGTGGCTTATGCCAGCAAGTGCAAGTAATAACAATTTACTTGGAAATCTACTACAACCTGCGGAGCAAACATTTCTCCCGGTTGATCAGGCGTTTGTTTTCGATTTTGACCAGCAAGGCAAAACCTTATTTATTGGCTGGGATATTGCGCCTGATTATTACCTTTACAAAAAGAAAGTCGAAATTATTGCCAAAGGCGCTGATATTGAAGTTCCTGATCTTGGCAAGGGCGTGATTATTGAAGATGAGTTTTTTGGTAAGACTGAGGTATTCTTTGATTCGTTAAGTGTGGTTTCTAAGCTCAGTAACGTCACAGAAGATGCGGTTGTTAAAGTGCGTTTTCAAGGCTGTGCCGAGGCGGGGTTATGTTATCCGCCAGAAGTTAGAACCATTCCTTTATCTGTGATTGCAGGTGAGCAAGTATCACAGGCTGCAGATGCGGGGAACGCATTAGCGGCATTAACACAAGCAGCCGATACTAATGAAGCGTCATCAGCCCCTTCTCAAGAAGTTTCAAAACCAGCTGGTGAGCAGTCATATACCGATAAGCTGGCATCGCAAGGTTTACTAACGAACCTAGTAATCTTCTTTTTAGTGGGTGTTGGTCTTGCCTTTACACCATGCGTATTCCCAATGTTTCCGATTTTGTCGAGCCTTATTGCGGGTCAGCAGAATTTGTCGACTAAAAAAGCGTTCTCGCTGTCTTTTGTGTATGTACAAGGTATGGCCGTTACTTACGCAGCACTGGGCTTAGTGGTTGCATCATTAGGTGGGCAAGTACAAGGGTATTTACAGCATCCTACTGTACTAATTAGCTTTAGTATCTTATTTGTATTGCTGGCAATGTCGATGTTTGGCTGGTACGAAATCAAGTTACCTAGCGGCATGATGAATAAACTCACTCAGGTTAGTAACCAGCAAAAAGGCGGCAACTATGTTGGCGTATTTATGATGGGTGTACTGTCTGGTTTGATTGCTTCACCATGTACAACAGCACCTTTATCTGCTGCTTTACTTTATGTGGCGCAAAGTGGTGACTATCTAGTTGGTGGTTTAACACTTTATGTGCTCAGTTTAGGCATGGGCTTACCATTATTATTACTGGGGACTTCTGGTGGTAAATTACTACCAAAAGCCGGTGGTTGGATGGAGCAAGTGAAAACCCTATTTGGTTTCATTATGCTGGTTGTGCCGCTTATTCTGCTTGAGCGTATTGTTGATATTGAAATCATTTGGTTAATGGCGGGTTTATTAGCACTTGCTACAGCGCTTTATTTACACCATTGGCAAAGTGGCCAATCACAAGGCAAGCTAAAAACAACATTGTGGTTTGCAGCAACCTTATTGGTTGTAACTGGGGCAAGTTTAACGAAAAATTATTTTTGGCCTAGTAAAGCGGTAGTTGCTGAAGCTGCTGTACAAACACATGGTTTTAGACAAGTTGCTAATCTAAGTGAATTAAAAGAAGAAATTGCACAGGCAAGTAGCGAGGGGCGCTTAGTGATGGTCGACTTATATGCCGACTGGTGTGTTGCCTGTAAAGAGTTTGAGCACTACACGTTTCCTGATGCTAAAGTGCAAGAGCAATTTGCTCACTTTGAATTAATTCAAATCGATTTAACTGAAAGCGATGCAAAGACCATAGAGCTAATGGAAGAATACACGGTATTTGGGTTGCCGAGCATTTTGTTCTTTGATAGCCAAGGTAATGAGCTTTTAGAGCAACGTGTAACAGGCTTTTTAAATGCCAAAGACTTTGCAGAACATTTAGCAAAAGTTCGAAATACCGCTAAATAAACGCAAACGTGCAAGAAAATAGCAAAACGCCACTCATCTGAGTGGCGTTTTTGTATCTGCATCGTAAAAAATACTTATTTTAAGTGAAAAATAGCAAATTTACTGATTGAAGCTCAATTTATCAACAGGAAAACAGCTGGAATGACACTGTTGTGTGCCTTGCTATGCTTGACTTTACCACGAATGGGGAGTGATTAGACCAGTATTTTGCTGCTATTTACGTCGAAATATCTATAATAGGTGGTTAACGTGAGAAATAGTTGCTATTTTACATCAGCACGCTTAGGTTAAGCGTGGGTTTATGATGAATATGGTTAAACTGCTTACTTATAGGATATATCGCGTATTATGGCTGCAAAATTCAAACTTTTAGTTCTAAATGGGCCAAATTTAAACATGCTTGGCAAGCGTGAACCAGAAAAGTACGGTACTCAATCTCTTGATGAGATTATAGCTGAACTTAGCTTGGTTGCTGCCGGTCTCAATGTTGATTTAACGCATTTCCAAAGTAACAGTGAAGCTGCATTAATAGAACGCATTCACGATGCATGGCAAATGGTTGATGCAATAATTATCAATCCTGCTGCATTTACGCATACAAGCGTAGCCTTACGGGATGCATTACTCAGTGTAAACATTCCCTTTTACGAGGTGCATTTAAGTAATGTGCATGCTCGAGAAGCATTCCGTCATCATTCGTATTTTTCGGATGTGGCACAAGGCGTCATTATTGGATTAGGAGCAATGGGTTATAAGGTGGCACTTGAAGCTGCTGTTAGCCGGTTGCAAAACACACATTAATTTTTTAAATAACTAACAGGCGGGTCGTTCAATGGATATTCGCAAGATCAAAAAACTTATCGAACTAGTAGAAGAATCTGGTATTGCTGAATTAGAAATCACTGAAGGTGAAGAGTCAGTACGCATCAATCGTAACAACATGTCTGCAGCACCTGCAATGCAGTATGCACCACAGCAGTTTGCAGCACCTGCACCAGCAGCGGCTCCAGCTCCAGTAGCAGAGGCACCAGCAGCAGAAGCGGCTGCTCCAGCTGCACCGACTGGCCATCAAGTTAAATCTCCTATGGTTGGTTCATTCTACTCAGCGGCTTCTCCAGAAGCAGCACCATACGTAGAAGTAGGTTCTAAAGTAAATGTTGGCGATACGTTATGTATCGTTGAAGCAATGAAGATGATGAACCAAATCGAATCTGATAAAGCAGGCACAGTAAAAGCTATCTTAGTTGAAAATGGCGAGCCAGTAGAATTCGATCAACCTTTATTCATCATTGAATAATAGCGCAACAAAAGGCCAACTCTATGTTAGATAAAGTAGTCATTGCAAACCGAGGTGAAATTGCACTTCGCGTACTGCGCGCCTGCAAAGAGCTTGGGATCAAAACTGTTGCTGTGCATTCAACGGCAGACCGTGATCTTAAGCACGTGTTACTGGCAGACGAAACAATTTGTATTGGTAAACCAGCAGCCACTGAAAGTTACTTAGATATTCCGCGCATTATTGCAGCGGCAGAAGTAACAGACGCAGTTGCTATCCACCCAGGTTATGGTTTCCTTTCTGAAAATGCAGACTTTGCTGATCAAGTTGAGCAAAGCGGCTTTGTATTTATCGGTCCAAAAGGCGACACAATTCGTTTAATGGGTGACAAAGTTTCTGCAATCGAAGCGATGCGTAAAGCCGGTGTACCTTGTGTACCAGGTTCTGATGGCCCATTAACGGCAGACAGTGAGCGCAACATTCAAATCGCTAAGCGCATTGGTTACCCTGTAATCATTAAAGCAGCAGGCGGCGGCGGTGGTCGTGGTATGCGTGTTGTTCGCAGCGAAAAAGAACTGATTGATTCAATCGCTCTTACTCAGCAAGAAGCTAAGCAGTTCTTCGGTAATGGCATGGTTTACATGGAAAAATTCCTTGAAAACCCACGTCACATCGAAGTTCAAGTACTGGCAGACGGTCAAGGCAATGCCGTTCACTTAGGTGAGCGTGATTGTTCAATGCAACGTCGTCACCAAAAAGTTGTTGAAGAAGCGCCAGCGCCAGGTATCACAGCTGAAATGCGTAAGTTTATCGGTGACCGTTGTACTCGTGCATGTATCGAAATCGGTTATCGCGGTGCAGGTACGTTCGAATTCTTATACGAGAACGGCGAGTTCTATTTCATCGAAATGAATACCCGTATTCAGGTTGAGCACCCAGTAACAGAAATGGTCACTGGCGTTGACTTAATCAAAGAGCAGCTAAAAATTGCAGCTGGTCAGCCACTATCATTCACACAAGAAGATGTGGTTATTCGTGGTCATGCAATTGAGTGCCGTATTAATGCGGAAGACCCAGACACTTTTATTCCATCACCAGGTAAAATCACGCGATTCCACCCTGCAGGCGGATTAGGTATTCGTTGGGACAGCCACATCTACGCAGATTACACAGTACCACCTCATTACGATTCAATGATTGGTAAGCTGATCTGTTACGGTGAAAACCGTGATGTAGCCATTGCTCGTTCACGCAATGCGTTAAACGAATTAGTGATTGATGGCATCAAGACCAACACACCACTGCACAAGAAAATCTTGGCAGATGAGAACTTCCAAAACGGTGGTACAAACATCCACTACCTTGAGAAGAAACTAGGTCTGTAAACAAAATTCTGTTTAAGCTAAAAAGCCGGCAACTTTGCCGGCTTTTTTTTGTCAAATTAGTCATAAGAGTGATTCTCGCCTTACAAAATTATTCTGGTATGATTAACAAAGTAATGTGTTTTTAGTTTTTCATGAGGTAATAATGACCGACAGTGTTGGTTTTCCACTCGCTGATGAAGCAGCAACGGTTAATATGGGTAAGCAACTTGCAACCTTAATGGAGCAAGGAGCAGTCATCTACTTACATGGTGATTTAGGTGCCGGTAAAACGACATTAACCCGTGGTATCGTGCAAGGTTTCGGTCATCAAGGTAAGGTTAAGAGTCCAACTTATACACTGGTTGAGCCTTACCAATTAGCCAAAGCTGATGTCTATCACTTTGATTTATATCGCTTAGGTGATCCTGAAGAACTTGAATATATGGGAATTCGTGACTATTTTTCACCACAGGCCATTTGTGTTGTGGAATGGCCTGAAAAAGGCGGCGAATTTATTCCAACACCAGATCTTGATATCACCCTACGCTATGAAGGCGAGGCGCGTGCTATTACAATTAATAGCTTAACCGAGCGTGGTAAGGCTATTGTTCAGCAACTTACGAGCGCGCAAGAATAAACATATAAAAATAAAGGTGTATTAGTAAAAATGGGTCGTTGTACGTTTAAACTATTAACTACTTTGATGTTATTGGTTGTTAGCCAGATTGCGCTTGCACAAAATACCATTAATAGCGTACGAGTGTGGCCCTCACCTGACAGCACTCGTGTGGTCTTTGATTTAAACGATAAACCTGATTTCAGCTATTTCATGCTGAAAAATCCAGCTCGTTTAGTCATTGACTTAAAAAATACCGACAAACTAGATAGCTTGCCTGCTATTCCTAAAAAGCATCAGATTGTTTCCAAACTGCGTTACTCAAAACCAAAAGACAGCAAAAGTGTACGTTTTGTCTTTGAGCTAGCCCGTGCCAGTAAACCTGTTGTATTTGCTTTACTACCAACCGATCCCTACAAGCATCGTTTAGTGGTTGACCTTGTTGATAAAACACCGAAGGCTGAGCCCGTTGTTTCGACCAATACCAGTGTGAAAAAACGCGAACTTAATCAAGAGCGCGATATTGTTATTGCCATTGATGCAGGTCATGGTGGTGAAGACCCCGGTTCAATTGGTCCATCAGGCACTTATGAAAAAGATATTACGCTACAAATAGCGAAGCGCTTAGAGCGAATGATAGATGCTGAAAAAGGCATGATTTCGCGTATGGTGCGCCGCAGTGATTACTTTGTAAATCTAAACACCCGTACCAGCATAGCTCGTAAGAAAAAAGCTGATTTCTTTGTGTCGATTCATGCGGATGCCTTTACTAGCCCGCAGCCAAACGGTGCCTCAGTGTGGGTGCTATCACTGCGCCGTGCAAATTCAGAAATTGGTAAATGGATTGAGGATAAAGAAAAACACTCAGAGCTTTTAGGTGGAGCAGCTGGGGTATTAAAAGATACTGCAAGCGAAAAATATTTAGCACAAGCACTGCTAGATATGTCGATGGATCACTCGATGAAAACAGGTTTTAGTGTCGCAGAAGAAGTGGTTAGCGAATTACGAAAAGTGGCTAAAATGCATAAAAAACGCCCGCAAGCGGCGAGCCTTGCGGTATTGAAATCACCCGATATTCCGTCTATTTTGGTCGAAACAGGGTTTATTTCGAATCCGCGTGAAGAGCGAATGCTAAAAACGGCGCAGCATCAGGAGCGCTTAGCTAAAGCAATTTTCACCTCGATTAAAAATTACTACATGAAGAATCCACCAGATGATTCACTATTTGCTAAGTTAAAGTCGCAGTTTCCGACTAAACACAAAGTTCGCCCTGGTGAATCGTTAAGTATTTTAGCAAGCAGATACAACACCTCGGTGAGTAAGCTAAAAACGGCCAACAACTTAAAATCGAATACCTTATTTATTGGTCAAGAGCTTGATATTCCTCAAAGCTAGTCAATTTTCGTGTTAGGAACACTATGAGTATAGAAATACTACCCGCGCGATTGGCTAACCAAATTGCAGCGGGTGAAGTGGTTGAACGCCCCGCATCCGTTGTTAAAGAGCTGGTAGAAAACAGTTTAGATGCTGGCGCAACGCGCATTCAAATAGATATTGAGCGTGGTGGGCATAAGCTAATTCGTATCCGCGATAATGGCTCTGGCATTAATAAAGATGAGCTAACATTAGCCTTGTCGCGCCATGCTACGAGTAAGCTTAAGTCACTCGATGATCTTGAGAACATTTGCTCACTGGGTTTTCGTGGTGAAGCGTTAGCATCAATTAGTTCTGTTTCTCGCTTAACCTTAAGCTCAAAGCCAAAGCAGCAAGAAGCGGCATGGCAAGCGTTTGCTGAAGGTCGCGATATGGCGGTGCAGATTAAGCCAACAGCACACCCTGATGGTACCACCATTGAGGTGAAAGACTTATTCTTTAATACCCCTGCGCGCCGTAAATTTCTTCGCACCGAGAAAACCGAGTTTTCACATATTGATGAGCTCATAAAGCGTATTGCGCTGAGTCGTTTTGATGTCTCTATCACCCTGACTCATAATGGCAAGGTCGTGCGTCAATACCGTGCTAAACCAAACCCTGAGCAAGCGATAAGCCGTGTTGCACAAGTGGCGGGTAAAGCATTTAGTGAACAGGGGCTGCATATTCAGTCAGGTGAAGCAGGTTTGATGTTGCGAGGTTGGGTATTGCCCGTGGGCTCAACGAATAGCACGCAATATACCTATGTGAATAATCGCATGATGCGCGATAAACTCATTTTGCATGCAATCCGCCAAGCCTTTGAAGAAGTCGCTGGCTCTGAAGAGCTGCCAGGTTTTGTCATTTATATTGATATTGACCCACGTCAGGTCGATGTAAATGTGCACCCAGCGAAACATGAAGTGCGTTTTCATCAAGGCCGTTTAGTGCATGACTTTATTCTACAGGCAATAAAACAAGTGGTGGTACCGCTTCAGCATGAAGCTGGTTTTACAGAGTATAATGACACTGCTTTTCAGCATGCTTCGTTTGATGAGGCGCACTCAAGCAGCATGCAGCCAAGTTTTACTCAATCAGCGCCAACAGAGCAATATGATTACCCTAAATCTGAATTGCAGCCAACTCGTTCAGGTAGTTACTCTGGGACAACAGGAACAGGGCGCTCTGGTGGTGGCTTTAGTAGCGACAGCCAAGGCCGCAGTAAAACATCGCATCAAGATGTCAATGCCTTTTATCAAGGGATCAGTGAGCAACATGCTGCGCATTTTGACCAAGTACGCCCAGAGCCAAGCGTTACAGTACCGGTTGTTGAGCAAGCTAAGCTTGCCAAATTCATCCACGTACGCGAGGGCGAATGCGTATTTAGTGAAGACAACCAACTCTTTGCTGCGCACTTTAAGCATGCTTTAGCACTCGACTGGCAAGCGCACGTAGAGCAAGCAGGTAGCCTTGACGGCAAAGCCTTATTGTTACCTGTGCGAGTAAATGCAAGTGCTGATGATATTAGTGCGTTAAATGCTCAGCAGTCGTGGTTTACCTTACTTGGTTTTGATTTAGTAATAGAAAAGCAGTTTGTGATGGTTAAAAAGCTTCCGCCTTGTGTGTATTTACTTGATGTAAGTGATGCTATTGAGCGGCTTATTGCTGGCTGTAAAGCCTCACCAAGTTCACTCGATGAATGGTTAGCTTGGTTAGCTCAACAAATACCAACACGTTATTACGCAAGCCAAGCCTTTATGGAGCAAGTAGCTCGGTTAGAAAATAATCCACAAACTATGCAACGTTTACGTCAAAAAGCAGTTAAAATAGAACTATCTCAGTTTTTAAACTAAGCAAGGTATTTAGGCTTGAATAACTTACCCGTCATTTTTTTAATGGGACCAACCGCTGCAGGGAAAACAGATTTAGCAATTTCGCTGTGTGAGCATTTAAACACAGAAATAATCAGTGTTGATTCAGCATTAGTCTATAAAGATATGGACATCGGCACGGCAAAGCCAAATGCCGAAGAGCTTGCTCGTGCGCCGCATCACTTAATTGATATTATCGACCCAGCAGAAAGTTATTCAGTGGCAGATTTTCGCCGTGATGCAATTGAAAAGATTGATCTATTTCATCAGCAAGGTAAAGTACCTGTATTGGTTGGCGGTACAATGATGTATTTTAAGTCGCTTATTGATGGCTTATCACCGCTACCAGAGGCATCACCTGAAGTACGTGCTGAACTCGAAAAAGAAGCAGCACAGTTTGGTTGGCCACATTTGCATAAAGAACTTGTGAAAATCGATCCTGATGCAGCGAAAAAAATGAGCGAAAATGATTCGCAAAGAATTAATCGTGCATTAGAAGTGTATCGTATAACAGGTAAAACAATGACTGAGCTGCAAAAACAAAAGCAGCCTGAGCTTCCTTATACTTTCTATCAATTTGCCATTGCACCTGATGATCGCAGTGAATTACATCAGCGAATTGAGAAAAGGTTTAAAATAATGCTCGATCAGGGGTTTGAAAATGAAGTTTCATCCCTATATAAACGTAAGGATTTACACCCAGACCTACCTTCGATTCGTTGTGTGGGTTATAGACAAATGTGGGATTACATTGCTGGCGAAATTGACTATGATGAAATGGTCTTTCGTGGTATTGCAGCCACACGGCAGTTAGCCAAGCGACAACTGACTTGGTTAAGAGGTTGGCCTGAAGTAATTTGGTTGACTACGGGTGATGAAGAAAACTTGCAACGTGTAGTAAGTTCGCTAAGCTAGTAGTAGCTGAAAGTTTTTTAGCTTTGTTAAATTAGTTCAGCTACTTAATTATAATAACACCTAGAACGAAGGAAAATAACATGGCAAAAGGCCAGTCGTTACAAGACCCATTTTTAAATGCGTTACGTCGTGAGCGCATTCCAGTATCAATCTTTTTGGTTAATGGCATTAAATTGCAGGGTAAAATCCAGTCATTTGACCAATTTGTTATTTTACTTGAAAACACCGTAAATCAAATGGTGTATAAACACGCTATTTCAACTGTTGTTCCAGCGCGTTCTGTTAACTTCCAAGGCGTTCAAGGAAGTGATGATTCAGAAGAGCAAGAATCTGGAAATTTTTAAACTTAGGAGCGTAATGCTTGTTTGACCGTTATGAAGCCGGCGAACAGGCAGTTTTAGTTCATATCGACTTACCTAAAGAGGGAGATCGCGAAGATCTTCATGAATTAGAGTTGTTGGTATCTTCTGCTGGTGTTAGTAGTTTGGCGATTGTGCAAGGCAGTCGTCAAGCACCGCATCCGAAACTTTTCGTCGGGACCGGAAAAGCAGAAGAAATCGCTGAAACTGTCAAAATCCACAATGCAGATGTCATTATTTTCAACCATCAACTTAGCCCGTCACAGGAACGCAATTTAGAGCGCGTTTGCCAGTGCCGCGTTCTTGATCGTACGAGTTTGATCTTAGATATTTTTGCGCAGCGAGCGCGAACTCACGAAGGTAAACTTCAGGTTGAGTTAGCTCAGTTACGCCATATTTCTACTCGCTTGATCCGTGGTTGGACCCACCTTGAAAGACAAAAAGGCGGGATAGGGTTACGTGGTCCGGGTGAAACCCAGCTCGAAACCGATAGACGATTACTGCGCGCAAGAATTAAAAATATTCGTGCCCGTTTAGATAAAGTTGCTGTTCAACGTGAGCAGGGGCGACGTGCGCGTACGCGAAATGAAATTCCAACTGTGTCACTAGTAGGTTATACCAATGCGGGTAAATCAACGTTATTTAACCGTATTACTGACTCAGATGTGTATGCTGCTGATCAGCTATTCGCAACCCTAGATCCAACCTTACGTAAGTTAGATATCGGCGATATAGGTCCAATTATTTTAGCGGATACGGTAGGTTTCATTCGTCACTTACCTCATGACCTTGTTGCAGCATTTAAAGCGACCTTAACAGAAACCCGTGAAGCTGATTTACAGTTGCATGTTATCGATGTGGCAGACCCTCGTCGAAAAGAAAATATTGAGCAAGTACAGTCTGTTTTAAAAGAAATCGAAGCAGATGAAGTGCCGCAATTATTGGTTTATAACAAAATTGATGCGCTAGATGACGTTGCGCCACGTATAGATAGAAACGACGAAGGTCAACCGGTACGAGTCTGGTTGTCGGCGCGCACTGGCGTTGGCTGTGAACTGCTAAGTGAGGCAATTAATGAGTTACTTGCCAAGAAGATGTTTGCTGATGAGCTAAAATTACCACCACAACATGGTCGTATTCGTGCAGCATTATTCAACTTAAACGCAGTTCATCAAGAACGTTTTGATGAGCAAGGAAACTGGTTGTTATCGGTACGCTTGCCAATGGCAGAATGGAATCGCTTGAAAAAAGAGATGGGACAAGACCTCGACTCTTTTGTAGTGACTGATTAAAAATCGCCAGCATTTGTCTTTTTTAGTATGAGAAATGCTGTAGATTTGATAGATTTAACCTAATTCATTTAGATAACAATGGAGTATAGCTATGGCCTGGAATGAACCGGGTAATAATGGCAATGATAAAGATCCGTGGAATAATAAAGGCGGAAAAGATCAAGGCCCACCTGATTTAGACGAGGTAATGCGTAAATTCGGCAACAAGTTTGGCGGTTTATTTGGTGGTAATAAGCCAGGTAAAAACGGCGGCGGACTTGGTGGCGCAGGCATTTCTTTCATCCTTATTATTGCCGTCATTGTATGGGCATTAAGTGGTATTTACACGGTAAAAGAAGCCGAGCGCGGTATTGTTTTACAATTTGGACAATACAATCGCATTGCAGAACCTGGCTTACGTTGGAAAATGACCTTCATTGAACGCGTGATCCCTGTAGATATTGAAGCGGTTCGCTCGTTATCTGCAAAAGGTTTCATGCTGACAGAAGACGAGAACGTGGTAAATGTAGAGTTTGAAGTACAATACCGTGTTATCGATCCACACCTATACAAGTTTAGCGTAACCGACGCAGATGGCAGCTTGAAACAAGCGCTTGATAGTGCTCTTCGTTATGTGATTGGTCATGTAAAAATGGACCAAGTGCTAACAACTGGTCGTGAGTTAGTGCGCCAACAAACGTGGGATGAACTAAACAAAATCATTGAGCCTTACAACTTGGGTATTATCGTAAGCGATGTGAACTTTAAAGATTCACGTCCGCCGGGTGAAGTAAAAGACGCGTTTGATGATGCTATTGCTGCACAAGAAGATGAAGAACGCTTTATCCGTGAAGCTGAAGCTTACGCTCGTGAAATTGAGCCTCGTGCCCGTGGTCAAGTTACGCGTATGACACAAGAAGCAGAAGCGTACCGTGAGCGTATTACTTTAGAAGCGCAAGGTGAAGTAGCACGTTTTGAAAAACTGTTACCTGAGTACCAAGCTGCGAAAGAAGTAACCCGTAAGCGCTTATATATCGATGCGATGGAAGAAGTGCTAGGTAACAGCTCTAAAGTGTTAGTTGATGTAGAGGGCGGTAATAATATGATGTATCTACCGCTTGATAAAATCATGGAAAAGCAAGGTACAGCAACGCGTGTTGCGCTACCAAGCTCAAGTGATATTCAAGATCTTCGCAATAAGTTAAATCCATCACGTAACAGCACGGTTAATTCAAGTAATGATCGTTTCGCAACTGACCGTTTTAATGAGGGGAGATAAGTAAGATGAAAAATTTTAGTTTAGTAATACTTGCCCTTGCAGTTGTGCTGTCTTTTTCTGCGATTTTTGTTGTACAAGAAGGCGAAAAAGCAATTGTCTTATTATTCAGCAAAGTTGAAAAAGACAGTGACGATAACGCTGTAGTATATGGCCCAGGTTTACACTTAAAAGTACCTTTCTTTAGCCAAGTACGTCGCTTAGATGCACGAATTCAAACGCTAGATGGTGAAGCTGACCGCTTTGTTACTAGTGAGAAAAAAGACTTAATCGTTGATTCTTATGTGAAGTGGCGCATTAATGACTTTAGTGCATTTTACCTACGTGCCCGTGGTGATAAGCAATATGCTGAAACACTGCTTAAGCAAAAGGTGAACAATGGACTTCGTACTAATTTCGGTTCTCGTACAATCAAAGAGATTGTCTCTGGCGAGCGTAGTGAATTGATGGAAGAAGCGTTAGTTCAAGCGTCTGAAAGTGCGCAAGAGCTAGGTATTGAAGTACTTGACGTACGTGTTAAGCAAATTAACTTACCACAAGAAGTGAGTAGCTCAATCTTCCAGCGTATGCGTGCTGAGCGTACTGCAGTAGCTAAAGAGCACCGTTCAGAAGGTCAAGAAAAAGCTGAGACAATTCGCGCAGAAGTAGACCGCCGTGTAACCGTAATGCTTGCAGATGCTGAACGTAATGCTCGTACAGTACGTGGTCAAGGTGATGCTGATGCTGCTGCTATCTATGCTAATGCATATAACAAAGACGCTGAATTCTTTGGTTTTATGCGCAGCCTAGAAGCATACAAAAATACCTTTAAAGATAAACAAGACGTGATGGTAATTTCACCTGATAGCGACTTCTTTAATTATATGAAAGGTACAAAAGTACAGTAAGTAATACTCGTATGATCAAAAGCCCCGCAATTTGTGGGGCTTTTTTGTCTCTGTAAGTGATTAATTTTTATTCTTAACAATTTTATAAACCTCTGTTCTGCATGTAGTTGTTTAAGTAATTGAGAAGATAAAAATTCAGGCGCAGAAAAAATAAGCTAAACGGGGTGATCTTTCACCTCGTTTTCTGATAAAATCTCGTCCTAATTTTTTCTAAGTGAATTTGCAATGGGTAAAAACGTTGTTGTACTAGGCACCCAATGGGGTGACGAAGGTAAGGGTAAGGTAGTTGACCTCCTTACAGACAAAGCATCTTTAGTAGTTCGTTATCAAGGTGGTCATAACGCAGGCCATACTCTGGTAATCAACGGTGAAAAGACGGTTTTACACCTTATTCCATCGGGTGTATTACGTGACAATGTTAAGTGTGTGATCGGTAATGGTGTTGTTTTATCACCAGAAGCATTAATGAAAGAAATTGGCATGCTAGAAGAGCGTGGCGTACCAGTACGTGAGCGCTTATTAATCAGCGAAGCATGTCCATTAATTTTACCTTTCCACATTGCATTAGATTTAGCCCGTGAAAAAGCACGTGGCGATAAGCCAATTGGCACTACAGGTCGTGGTATCGGTCCAGCTTATGAAGATAAAGTAGCACGTCGTGGTTTACGTGTAGGTGACTTATTCAATCCTGAACAGTTTGCTAGCAAGCTTAAAGAAGTATTGGAATACCATAACTTCACTTTAGAGCATTACTACAAAGCTGAACCAGTTGACTTCCAAAAGACATTTGACGATGCAATGGCTATCGCAGATATCTTAAAAGCAATGGTTGTTGATGTTACTGAGCTTCTTGACCAAACGCGTTTAGCTGGCGACAACATCTTATTTGAAGGTGCGCAAGGTACATTACTTGATATCGACCACGGTACTTACCCGTACGTAACATCATCAAACACAACAGCTGGTGGTGTAGCGACTGGTGCTGGTTTTGGTCCATTACACCTTGATTACGTGTTAGGTATTATCAAAGCTTACACTACACGTGTAGGTTCTGGTCCATTCCCTACAGAGCTTTACGACGGTCTTGATAAGCAAGATCCAGTTGGTAAGCACTTAGGTGATAAAGGTCATGAGTTCGGTGCGACGACAGGTCGTTTACGCCGTACAGGTTGGTTAGACGCAGTGGCAATGCGCCGTGCAGTGCAAATCAACAGCATCTCAGGTTTCTGTTTAACTAAACTAGACGTTTTAGACGGTTTAGAAACATTAAAAATCTGTACTGGTTACCAGTTAGAAGATGGCACAGTAACGAACGTTACACCATTAGCAGCTGAAGGTTACGAGAAAGTAACACCAGTATACGAAGAGATGCCAGGCTGGTCAGAAAACACAGTAGGTGCTACGTCAGTTGATCAATTACCGCAAGCGGCACTTGATTACATCAAACGTATTGAAGAAATCACTGGTGTTCCAGTTGATATCATCTCTACTGGCCCAGACCGTGTAGAAACTATGGTATTACGCAGCCCATTTGCATAATCGTCATAGTGACTGAAAAAGCTGCTTCGGCAGCTTTTTTTGTGCCTAAAATTCACTTGGTATAATATTTGTATATTATTTGCTAAGACTGACTTTATTTAAGTGATTTTGATGCGTGTTTTTTTGCCTTTAACATTACTCTTCTCAAGCCTGAGTATGGCTGAAGAGCCTATCACAGCTGTGCCTCTTTACACAGAGAGCGAGTTAATAGGCTTGATCAATAAAAATACACACCTAGCACGCGTAAAGGCAGATGATTGCCAGTTAGTGCAAGATATCGAAGCGCGAGCCAATAAAATGGCACTGCCATCATATCAGTTCCTGTATGGCGATATGCTAGCTTATGCAGTGTGTGTAGACCGTAATGTAGAGTTAGGGGTTTATTATATGCGTCAAGCTGCCCAGCAAGGGCTTGGTGCGGCATTAGAGCAACTAGGTCGCTACTATGATGTAGGTCAGTTAGTGCAGCAAGATAAAGCAATGGCGGTGACCTATTTACGAGAAGCATCAGCTCAAGGTAACCTAAAGGCACAAATGCGTTTGGTTAATCTATTTAATCAAGGTTATGGCAGCCCACGAGATTATGAAGACGCCTACCGTTGGTTATTTCATTCAATGGTTGCCGATAAAGCAACTCACAAGAAAGTCGAAAATTTACTCGCTAAGCTTGCCGAAAAAATGCCAGACAGCGTCGTTGCACGCGCCCGTTTACCTATGTAGGCAAATAAAAATACATGCAAATAAAAAGGCCAGCTAATGCTGGCCTTACTGTTATTTCTCTTCTTTATTTTCTTTCGGTTTGCCGTTGTTCGGGTCTTTTAGCACCGATAGTTTAGGCGGTTGAAGTGCCACAATACGTTCACCTACTTGTGGAGGTTTTTCCATATTTGTAGTGAACGGGCGAATTTTAATAGGCGTATCGTCATCATCGCTTTTTTCACCATTTAAAATAAATAATGGGATTGCTTCGCTATTAACTTCTTTATATTGATCCCAACTAAACTCTTCAGAAATACGCGTCGCACTAACTTTGCCGCCTTTGGCAATTAAGCTGCTTAAACGGGCATAAGCGCCATTGTCGCCAAACAGAATTTGTCGTGACAAGAAGGTCGCACTGTCTTTATTCGCTTTTGCATGGTTAGTCGAAGAGCGCAGAGAAAATACATTCTTTTCGTCGAACAAATGCGAGAAGTATTGTACGCCTAATGCATTGTGATGGCGGTTAGGTGAAAGCGCGAGTACGCTACGAATTGTTGTTAATGGTAAATAACGCTCCGCATGCTCTGACTGCGGATTACCATAGTAACAAGGTAAGCCATCCATGCGTGCCATTTTACAGTTTTCCCATGCAGGATCAGATAAGTGCACCGGAATATTTTGATCTTTTAAGCCGCAAGCAATAGCACGGGCTACATGGTTTGCGCCAATAATTAAAATAGTATTTGGCGCAGGCTGGCGTACTTTTAATAACTTTGCCAACGGTGTTGCTGTAAGGCTTTGCAGTACTACAGTAATAATAATTACAGTAAATATAAGTGGCACTATTTTTTCAGCATCGGCAATGCCAGCTTCGACCATACTTAGAGCAAATACAGAGCCCACCGCAGCGGCAACGATACCCCGTGGTGCAATCCACGACAGAACTAAACGAGACTTAAGTGGTAAATCAGTTTTAAAGGTCGATATTGCAATACAGGCTGGGCGAGCCACAAAAAGCACGATGGCTAAGAAAATAAACACATCGCTATGTAACATCATTAAATCTGATAGCTGTAGTCGGGCTGCAAGTAAGATGAACAGTGATGAAATTAAGATCATCGAAAGGTCTTCTTTAAATTCAAGCACAGAGTCAATTTCGAGATCATCTTGGTTAGCAAGCCAAATACCAAACACGGTAACAGCGAGGAGGCCAGATTCATGGCTTAGGTGGTTCGAAACCGTAAAGCTAATCAGTACTAAGGCTAAAATGCCAAACTTGTGTAACTCAAATGGTAGCCATTCTCGGCGTATCAGCAATGTGGTAAGCCAACCGGCAACGACACCAATGGTTAAACCAACTCCCAGGGTTTTAAAGAGCGCGATAATGGTATGACTCAGTACTTCGCCTTGACCTACAAGCATGACAGCTTCAAATACTAGTACTGCGAATAATGCACCTATAGGGTCTATAACAATACCTTCCCAACGCAAGATGCGGTCAATATCTTGAGTAGGTCTCATAGAGTTTAACAGCGGCGCAATAACTGTAGGTCCAGTTACAACAAGCACCGCCCCAAGTACTGCAGCAACTCGCCAGTTCAGCTCTAAAATCCAATAAGCGCTGAAGCTGATTACTAAGCAAGTCGTGAGCATTCCAATAGAGCAGAGGTTACGAACTACCTTACCAATCCCTTTTAACTCTCTGAAGTGTAAGGTTAGTGAACCCTCAAATAAGATCACCGCCACACTTAAAGAAACTACAGGGAAGAGTAAATCACCCAGTAGAGCGTCAGGTTCTAGTACGCCACTAAATGGCCCTAAAACTAAACCTGTTAGTAGTAAAAATAAAATAGCGGGTACGCGAAACGCCCATGCGACCCACTGTGCTAATACTGAGCACAATGCGATCCCTGCTATATAAATTGCTGACATAGAATAAATTATCCTTTTGTTACTACTGTTCAAAAAAGGTCGAATCACATTATTTATGATGTAATGCAATCCTCAATTAGACCTTTGAAATAAAATTGCCTGCTTATTAAAGCTTACTCATCACTATAGACACAAGCAAACTTGATGCTTCAAATACGATTTTAGTCGTTATTACTACTTTTTGGGGTTATATCTAAAACAAAAGTCAGGTTTGCAGAGAAAAAATCATTAGGGCTAACATATGGTGATCTAACTTATTGTTAAAAAGTATTTATTTTTCCTATTTATGGCAAGTATAAAAGCTGTGATTACTTTTCGCCCTTGATCTTTACCCCTGATTTCCCGTATTATATTTCGTGTTCAAACAATTTGATATCTAAATGTTTATCGGTGTTGCTACAGTTTTCTAGAGCTTTACCTCTAAATAATCAATTGCTTGTAACAATTTTAGTGTTTTATTCACTTTGTTTTCTAATTAAATAGAAATGAGCTTTCCCGTGTTCAGTGTGTATTTATTACGTGTTGAATAGAATATAAGTTCATTATCTGGTCAATGTTTAGTTCCCATCGTGGCAGCTAAATCTCGGTCATACAATCTACACCCTATCTGTTGGTGTACCAGATTGTATAGGCTCTATGTATGTTGTTATTAATAAAAGCCTCACACAGCTTTTTACAGCGATACATAAACAACACTTATCTCTTTTTATCAACTTATGGTTTATAACCGTTTGGTCTACTGACTGAATAAAAGTTGTGCTATATCTAATCGCAGTACTTGCGTGGCGTAGTCGTGTGCATAGATAAGTTGTTTGGCAAAGTGGTAATAGTCAGTGCGTTTAGTAAAGCTAAACGCGAGTCTTTTAATCAGTGGCAAATTGGCACTGAACAGATAGTAAAATGGAAAGTTGAACAGTTATGCAAAAGTTAAATTGGCGACGTATAGTACTAAAAGTAGGTAGCGCATTAATCGCACCCGAACAAGACGGGTGTCGCTCACGTTATTTACTGACCATTGCACAGTTCATCGTTCGCTGTCGAGCGCAAGGTATCGAAGTTATTTTAGTATCATCGGGTTCGGTAGCTGCTGGTTCGCATTTATTCCCTGAACAAGAAAAGCGTTCAGTGACGATGAAAAAAGCAATGGCTGCTGCCGGTCAGACAGAAATGATGGCGATGTGGGATCGTTTCTTTGATTTCCCATCGGCACAGATTTTATTAACTCATGGTGACTTACGTGACCGTGAGCGTTATACCAGTATTCGTGAAACAGTTTTCACCTTACTGGAGCATGGTGTATTACCTATCATTAATGAGAATGACACGGTAACAACTGATGATTTAAAAGTTGGCGACAATGATAACTTGTCGGCAATGGTAGCCGCAGCGGCGGACGCAGATGCATTGATGATTTTTTCGGATGTTGATGGTCTTTATGACAAAAATCCGAATTTACATGAAGATGCAGTGCTATTACCAGAAATTGATAGCATCGATGAATCGATTTACGCCATGGCCGGTTGTGCAACCAGTGCCGTTGGTACAGGTGGTATGAAAACGAAAATCGAAGCGGCTGAAAAAGCCACTTCACATGGTATTACAACCTTTATTTTAAATGGTTTTAAAGAAGAGACATTTAACCGACTGCTTGCGGGTGACAACCCAGGTACTATCTTCAAACCATATGAGAAACCGATGCAAGAAGCAGTGCATTGGATGACTCACACAGCTAACGAGCAGGGTGAGGTTGTCGTTGAAGGTTCATTCGATGAATCATTAAAAGATGAAGACGGTTGTATTCGTAGCGATGAAATCGTTGCAGTACACGGAGAATTTGGCGTAGGCGATACCATTTTAGTTCGTAGTGATGATGGTACGCGTCTAGCAAAAGCAACAGCGAACTACAGTAGCTGTTTATTGAATTTTATTGCTGACAACGAGCAAAGTGAATTTAGCGAAAAAATGCAAGATTCAATCGGCCCAGTTGTTTCAGAGAAAGATATCGCATTATTGGAGAAGTCATGAGTTTAATTACGGATATTTCGAGTCAAGCTGCAAAAGCTGCAACCCAGTTAGCTTTACTTGATACTGCTACTAAGAATCAAGTGTTAACTGAGATGGCAGAGGCGTTACGCGAAAGCAAAGCGTTTATCATCAAAGAGAACGAAAGCGATTTAGCGGCAGCACGTGATAATAACCTTGCTGCGTCTATGATTGACCGTTTAACGCTAAACGATGAGCGTATTGAAGCAATGGCTGAAGGCATTGAAGTAATTGTTAGCCTTGATGATCCTGTAGGCCAATTACGTGAAATTTCAGAGCGTCCAAACGGTATTAAGATCAGCAAGATGCGCGTACCACTTGGTGTTGTGTGTATGATTTATGAAGCACGTCCAAATGTGACGGCTGATGCCGGTGCGTTATGCTTTAAATCGGGTAATGGTGTTATTTTACGTGGTGGTAAAGAAGCACTTCGTAGTTCGCAAGCAATCGCAAGTGTAATGCACAAAGTACTTGAAAAGCATGGTTTACCTGCTGCGTTGATTTCAGTGATCCCAGATCCAGACCGTGGTCTACTCATGGAGCTGATGCAACAGCGTGACACAATTGATTTAATCATTCCGCGTGGTGGTGAAGGTTTAATTAATTTTGTAACAGAAAACAGTACCATTCCAGTGATTCAGCATTTTAAAGGTGTATGTCACCTTTATGTTGATAAAGACGCTGATTTGAATGTAGCAATCAACTTACTATTAAATGGTAAAACTCAACGTACTGGTGTGTGTAATGCTCTAGAAGGCTTAGTGGTTCACCAAGATATTGCTGATGAGTTTTTAAACCTGTGTGCAGTTGTTCTTCGTCAAGAAGGCGTAAAAGTAAATGCAGATGCGAAAGCTGCCGAGTACTTTGATAATGCAACAGTACTTGCTGACGACGAGTTTGGTGAAGAGTACTTAGATTTAGAAATCGCAATCAAGGTTGTACCTGACTTTGCTGGTGCCATTGATCATATTGCTAAATTTGGTTCAAACCACACTGAAGTGATTTGTACTAAAGACCAAGCTGCAGCTGAGTTATTCCAACGCAGTGTGGATGCATCTGTGGTAATGGTTAATGCGTCATCGCGTTTTTCTGATGGTTCACAGTTAGGTTTAGGTGCTGAGATTGGTATTGCGACAACTAAGCTACATGCTTATGGCCCAATGGGTCTAGAGTCACTTACAACTGAAAAATACTTAGTTAATGGCGAAGGCCAGATTCGTGAATAATCACTAAAAAGTAATTGCTTAAAAAGCCGGGCTTTGCTCGGTTTTTTTGTGTTTAAAATAAAACGAAGACGGCAGAAAGACTAATAAAGTCGCTTTAATTTAGAATTTATTGGTTTTTATTAAGTATTTGGCAGATTGCCTAAAGAGAGGTAGGAAAGTGGTGGAGCTAAGCAGGATCGAACTGCTGACCTCCTGCGTGCAAGGCAGGCGCTCTCCCAGCTGAGCTATAGCCCCACATTCCTAAATACAGGATGCTTAAGTCTTGCGTCTCAAGCGGGGTGAACTTTAAATATTTTTGCATTTGTGGTCAAGTATTTTTTTTAAAATGTTCGATTTTTTACTCTGTTGTTTTATTTTTGGTAGACTAAAGCGCATTCACTGTTCAAGGCTTATCCAATAATGAAAAAAATAGCATGGCTTTTGGTTGTTTTACTTGCCGGTTGCGCAAGCCAACAAGAAGCGCCTCCTTTTGAAATCAATAATAAGCAGTTTTACGAAAAAAATGATGAGCAAGGCAATAAAATCTTTGCCTATGTGGTGTCAGTTAAAGCACAGGGCAGACGCCCGATTAATCTTGATAAGCCAATGACACGCAGGCAGTTTAAAGATTTTGCCGAGCAAGAAGTATTTGAAGAGTCGAGCAACTTAAAACTTATGCTCGAAGACCAAGCGGTTGAATTATTAAATGAAGAGCTTAAAGAACGACAATACTGCGACGATAGACACGTTATTGACGAAGTATTATGGCGTGATTTAAGTGTGCAATTACGAGGACGTTGTTTGTAAATGTATGCAGATAAAAGCAAGTTAGCTGCTACGCTAGCTCAATTAGATATTAATTATGATGTGATTGAGCATCCACCATTACACGGCAGCTTAGATGCCGATAAGTTTATGCTCGATAGACCGGGCACACGTTTAAAAAACCTGTTTTTACGAGATAACGAAGGTAAGCGCCACTTTTTAGTGATCACCGCTCACGACAAACAACTCGACTTAAAAGCCATTGCTCAGCAGCAGGGGTTATCGCGTTTAGGGTTTGCATCTGATGAGCGATTAGCGCGATATCTTAAAGTGCCACCGGGCTGTGTTTCTATGTTGGCACTGTTAAACGATAAGCAAAATAATGTCACTCTTTGGCTAGACCAAGAAATTTGGTTTAACGAGCTTTTTCATTGTCACCCTTTTGAAAATACTGCCACTTGGCTGATGAAAAAAGATGACTTAGAGCTATTTTTTGAAAGTACCGGGCATCAACCACGTATCGTATTTCTACCAGCCAAATAAACTAAGCTTAAACCCACTAAGCAGACTAAAAGTAGCACGGTCATAAAGGCAACTTGGCCGTGTTGCTGATATACCAGCCCTGGCAATAATGAACCTAATGCGCCACCGCTATAATAAAACGAGACATAACCGCCATTGGTGACACTTGCAGGTGCGCTGCTGATTTTATTTACCAGTGGAGCGGCACTTGAGTGGATAACAAACATTGCACCGCAAAAGCCAGTAAAAGCAATAACAAAAAGTAATAACTGTTGGCTCATCAATAGTACCATCGTCATGCTATAGAATACAAAAACCCAGGTTAATAAACGCCAAGGTGTTGATGACTTTCGTAACAGCCAAGGTGTGGCTATGGAAGCCAGCGCGCCTAACAAGTAGCCGCTGTAAACCAGTCCGATGTCTCGGGTGTTAGTGATAGCAAAACTGTCTTGCAGAATGAAAGGTAAATAATTTAACAGTGCCGCAAAACAAAAGAACATACAAAACACCGCTCCGTAGAGCTTTAATACCAACGGATCTTTTAATTGCTTTAGATACAACAGCGGCGACTTTGCAGCATGAATACTCGCGCCTTTACCTGATTTAGGAATGGCGAGTGCAAATAGTACTAACCCAAGCGCAATCACATAATAAAAACTTTGCCAGCTTAAAAAGTCAGTAAACAAGGCGGCGAGCATACGTCCGAAGTAGCCACCTACAATGGTACTGCCAATGTAAAGCGTCATGTTACGTTGTAATTGGTCGGCCTGAAAAGTCACACCAATATAACTGGTCATAGCGGTGAGCGCCGCAGGGAGAGTGATCCCTTGTATAAAACGAACCAGCAATAGCAGCTCAAAGCTTGGTGCTAAAGTAAAAGCGATACAGCTGATTGCTAACACAAACATGGCAATCTTTAAAATTGTGAGTGGGTTTCGCTTAGCTAAAAACAAGCCATACACTAAAGGAGCAATGGCTAGTGGCAACATAGTTGCGGTCATTAAGCTACCAGCAGTGGCTGGCGATACAGAAAAATGACTGGCAAATAATCCAAGTAAGGGTTGTGGGGCGTATAAAACAAAGAAAATAAACACAGAGCAAAGTAACAAATGTCGCAGCTGCATTTTTAGCTCCCAAGAGGAAAAGCCCTAGCTTATCGGGTACAGGTTTTTTTACAAGTTCAAAGGCGACTAAAATGATAAATCTTGCGTTAAATCAATATGTCATGATTTCATCGCGTGTTAATCTCACATCAATATACTCGATTGCTGTGAATCAAGTGGGCTCAGTACTGTTATTTGTTGGCAGAGCTGATTAAAATAACCCTAATACGCATTAATAAATTGGAATTTCGTCATGGGTTCATTACAAGATCAATTACTTAAGGCTGGTCTTACTACGGCACATAAAGCTAAAGTAGCCAAAACAGAAAAGCGCAAACAGCAAAAGAAGAAAAAGAAAGGCGCCACGAGTAATCCTAGCGATCTGCAAAAACATATTGAACAAACTAAGCTTGAGCAGCAGAAAAAAGCCGACGAGCTTAATAAAGCGCGTTTAGAAGAGCAAAAACAACGTGAGCAAGTAGCGCGCGTTAAACAGATTTTAGAGCATCACAACCAAGATGAGATCCGTGGTGATCGTACGTTTAACTTCACTTATCAAAATAAAGTGAAAGAGCTCGAAGTAAACGAAAAAACACAAAAGGCCCTAGCTGGTGGCCGCTTAGCTATTTGTGTTTTAGAAGGCCAATTTTTTGTACTGGAAGACGAACCAGCACGAAAAATCGCTGAAGTCAGCGAAGACTACATAGTGTTCCATGTTGAGCCTGAAGATAAGCAAAAGGATGAAGATGATCCGTATGCTGATTTTGAAGTACCTGATGATTTAATTTGGTAGTGACTGTTTCTATTGCCGTTACAATTTTCGGGTGCAATATTGTTAAATCATGGTCTACACTAAAGAAAATGTTTAATAACCCGTCAAAAAAGAGAAAATAGATATGAGCAAGATCACGAAAATTTTATGTGGGGCTGGCATTGCAATGGCTGCAAGCCTATCTTTCAACACTATGGCTGCGGATGGTGCAACACTATACACAGCTAAGCTTTGCCAAACTTGCCACGGTGCAGAAGGTAAAGCGCCTATCATGCCTCAGTACCCTAAATTAAATGGTCAAAATAAAGAGTACTTACTAGCACAAATGAAAGACATTAAGTCAGGTGCGCGTAGCAACGGTATGGCTGCTGCGATGAAAGCAATGGTTGCAAACGTATCTGAAGAAGAAATGGCTGCAATTGCTGATTACTTATCACAAGTAAAATAAACACCATTTTAGCGTGAAAAGGCCACATCAATTGATGTGGCCTTTTTGTATCACCTATTGATCATCTATTAATAGTAATTTAGACTTCTATACATCTATTTGTGCAGTGTCACATATACAAGGTTTTCCATGTTTGACTTACCAAAACTCGACTTAAAAAATAAAGTATCTGAACAAGAATGGCAGCTTCGTGTTGATTTAGCAGCATGTTACCGTTTAGTTGAGCACTTTAGATGGGGGGATTTAATTTATACCCACCTATCGGCACGTTTACCGGGCACAGATCACTATTTAGTTAATGCATTTGGTCTTAGTTTTGATGAAGTGACGGCATCAAACCTTGTGAAGGTGGATTTAGCTGGCAATATTATTGATGACACGCCATTTAAAATTAATCCGGCTGGTTTCACTATTCATAGCGCTATTCATGAAGTTCGTGATGACGCTCACTGTGTTATTCATTTACACACAAAAGAAACCATTGCCGTTGCAACGCAAGAAAAAGGCCTATTGCCACTTAGCCAATACTCAATGTTCTCATTGCCATCATTGTCTTATCATGGCTACGAAGGGTTAGCGGTAAACAGTGATGAGAAAAAGCGTCTACAAGATGATTTAGGCACCACTAATCACATGTTATTGGTTAATCACGGTGGCTTAACTGTTGGCCCAACGGTGGGGGATGCCTTTATGCGCTTTTATGATTTGCAGCGCGCCTGTGAAATTCAATTGGCTATTCAAGCCAGTGGTCAAACGGCAATCCCGGTACCACAACCTATTATCGATAATATTTATAATCAAGCGAATGTCGTGCATAGCGGCAGCACCGGTGGCCAGTTGGCTTGGCCGGCAATGTTGCGTAAAGCTTATCGTCTTGATCCTAGTTTTGCTCAGTAAGGAGTAACCATGAAAGTTAATCGCGTCGAAGTGTTCGATATTCATTGTCCAGACAGACCTGCTTGGACACCTGTTTTTGTGCGTATTCACACCGATGAAGGTATTAGCGGTGTGGGTGAAGCGGGTCTGGCTTATGATTTAGGTCATAGTGCAGCTGCGGCAATGATCAAAGAAATGGCTGATGCCTTTTTAATTGGTCATGACCCATTTCAAACAGAAAAACTGTGGTCACGAATGCTACGCGAAAGCTTTTGGGGTTTAGGTGGTGGTCCTGTTGTGTATGCAGCAATGAGCGCCATTGATACTGCACTTTGGGATATTAAAGGTAAAGCATTAGGCTTGCCTGTTTACCAACTATTAGGTGGTAAAGTTAACGATAAGCTACGTACTTATGCATCACAATTACAGTTTGACTGGGACAGCGAATTTAAAGCGCTTGTTCACCCAGAGGAATACGCAGAAGCAGCGCTTAAGGCGATGGCTGAAGGGTATGACGCGGTAAAAGTTGACCCAATCCAGTACGATAAAAACGGCAATACTTATTACGATCGCACTAACATTATTTCTCGTGCAGAAATGAAATTATATCGTGCGCGTATGCAGGCTATTCGTGAAGCAGTCGGTGACGAAGTTGACATTATTTTTGAGTGTCACAGTTTACCAGGCGCAACATCAGCAATTCAGATTGGTGAAATTGCTGAAGAGTTTGATTGTATGTATTACGAAGAGCCTGTGAATTACTTAAATCATTCATTACACGCAAAAGTTGCTGACAAAGTAGCGGTGCCAATTGCAGGTGGTGAACGTTTGTATAACCGCTGGGGAGTGCGTCCATACTTAGAAGATCAAAGTATTGATGTGCTACAGCCAGACTTAGGCTTGTGTGGTGGTTTCACTGAAACTAAGAAAGTGTGTGATTATGCTGATATCTTTGATGTGCGTATTCAAGCTCACGTGTGTGGCGGCCCAGTAGCAACTGCAGCTTCGTTACACTTAGAAACTGCGATTCCTAACTTCTTAATTCACGAACATCACACCTACGCGATTAAGAAATGGAACCGTGAATTGTGTATACAAGATCCACAACCTAAAAATGGTTTCTTCCAAGTATCAGAAGAGCCAGGTATAGGTATTGAATTAAATGATGAAGTAGTTATGCGATCTCAACGTGTTGAGATTAAGTGACATTAATACACAATAATAAACTTAAAATTTAGTATTTAAGAATTTAAAAGCCCTGAAGGGCTTTTTTTGTGAAAATATGTAATTGTTAATATTTTTTTATTGGGCTTTTTTATTAAATAATAGGTGTACTGAGTTTAAGTTTTATTGGGGTATATGTTAAAAATTTTGTTTTTTAAATATAAATTACGCTTTTATTGTTTATGTTTTTTAAATTATATATTTGAATTTATTTGGTTACATTAAATTACATATTGCCGTTTTATCTAATGAATATGGCTTTTTTGTAATATATTTATGTTTTTTAATTTACATTCTTGTTTCACTTTAATAATGTAATTGTGCCTTTTTAAAGGCATGAATAATTATAATTTAAACAGGGATACAAAAATGAAATCAATGTTTCGGAAAAGCATTACAGCGATTGCAGTAACTGCATCACTAGGTTTAGCCCTTCCAGCATCAGCATCAGACGTTATTGGTTCTGTTCAGAATGTAACAAATACCTCTTCATACACGGTAAAAGTTAAAAACCCAGCAACAGGTTTAGAACGTACTTTAAATATTTCAGAAAATGGAACGTTCCGCTTTGCATCACTACCTTCTGGTAACTATGACATTCAGATTCTAAAAGACGGTAATGTTGTTGCTGAAGACAAGGTGCGTGTTTCTTTAGGTGCTAATTCAAAGGCAAACTTTGATTTAGCAAGCGTTGCAAACTCAGGTCCAGAGGTTATTCAAGTTGTTGGTGCACGTATTTCATCTATCGATTTATCTACAGCTGACTCAGGCTTAGTTATTACCGATGCTGAAATCGATCGCATGCCTATCAGCCGTGATCTTACTTCGGTTGCATTATTAGCGCCTGGTGCAGTTAAAGGTGATAGTGCATTTGGTAACACTGCGTCATTTGGTGGTTCATCTGTTGCAGAAAATGCTTGTTATATCAATGGTCTTGAAGTAACGAATACACGTCAAGGTTTAGGCTGTGGTGAAGTTCCATTTGAATTTTACGACCAATTCCAAGTAAAAACAGGTGGTTACTCAGCTAAGTTCGGTCGAGCGACGGGTGGTACAATTAACACTACAACTAAAAGTGGTACCAATGAGTGGGAATTTTCTGCAGTTGTGCAATATGCTCCCGATTCACTACAAGATGATGGTTCGATTTCACGTGGCAACCAAGGTGCGGGACAAATTTTCCGAGACGAAAGTGTAGCTTCTGATAGTAGCGCGGATATCACTTTGGCAGTGGGTGGTCCGTTAATTGAAGATACTTTATTCTTCTATGGCTTAGTGAATCCTCGTGATACAGAGTCTACGTACACTTGGGGTGGTGACGAGTTCTCACCAAACGATCAATATCGTAAAGAATCAGCGTCAGGCGGTGATAACCTTTTCTGGGGTGGTAAGCTTGATTGGGATATTACAGACAACCATCGTTTAAGCTATTTCGCTTACTCCAACCGTCGTGATATCGAGCGCTCTGTTTATGAGTATAATAATGGTGTGATTGGTGATCGTATCGATGGCGCACTTCTAAAGCGTGGTGGTAAAGCACAAAGCCTAAGCTATACAGGTATTCTAACAGAAGACCTAGTAGTGACTGCAATGGCTGGTAATATCAAAACTGAATATGAAACTCAATCTGAAAACCTAGTTTGTCCAAGTGTAACTGACTCACGTGGTACTTCAAACCCTATCACAGGGTGTGGTGCTGGTGGCAGCTTTGGTGCCAATAACGATGATAATACTCAATACCGCTTAGATGTTGAGTATGTGTGGGATGCACACGAAATTAGCTTTGGTATCGACTATCAAGAGCGTAAATCAGAGCGAATCAGCCAACCAATTGGTGGCCACAGCTATGATTACCGTACACTTGCAGATAATGGTAGTTGGCAAGCAGATAATGGTGCATTAACTAATAATACCGGTGCGGCCCTTGATTATGTTGAAGATCGTATCTTTGATGGTGGTGGTAGCTTTGAATCAGAGTTAACTGCTTACTATCTTGAAGATCACTGGCAAGTAACTGATGACTTTGCAGTGAATGTTGGCTTACGTATCGATGAGTTCGATAGCTGGGGTACAACAGGCAAGTTGTTAACAAGCTTTAAAACAGACATTGCTCCGCGCTTAGGTTTTACATGGGATCCAACAGGCACGGGTGATACGAAAGTTTATGGTACTTACGGCCGTTACTACTTACCAGTTGCAAATAATACGATTTTCCGTGCTGCATCGGGTGTAAGTGATATCACGACCGCTTACACGTATACGGGTGTTGATCCAACAACTGGCGCACCAACAGGCCTTGCTCCTTTAGCTGATTCTATCGGTAGTGGTGGTTTAGCAAACTCACAACAAGTGAGTGGTGTACCAGTTATTCCTGAAAAAGATATCTTCCAAGCTCAAGAAGCGGATCCGTTCTCTAAAGATGAGTACATCATCGGTGTACAACAAGCGCTTAATGATGAATACACTGTAGGTGTAAAAGGTACATATCGTGAAGTTGCAACCGCACTTGATGATTACTGTGGCCGTTATGCATACCCATACTGCGTCATGATCAACCCAGGTTCTACATCAAGCTGGTATAGCGATGGTTACTACTGGAATGGTTCTGATTGGGGTGACTCAAGCTTTGATAATGACGGTGTTCCAGATGCTGGCTCACTAACAACTTACTCAGCTGAAACAATCGGCTTACCGAAAGCAAACAATGAGTATACGTCAGTTGAATTTAGTTTGGATTACCGCGCAGAAACTATCCGCTACCAATTCGGCTATACATGGGCGCGTAGTGTTGGTAACTTCGAAGGTGCTGTTAAGTCTGACATTGGCCAAGCTGATGCGGGTATTACGCAAGACTTCGATTTCCCTGCAGTAATGGATGGTTCACAAGGTTATCAGCCTAACGATCGCCGTCATACGTTCAAGTTCTTTGGTAGCTGGGAACCAGTTGAAAACCTAACAGTTGGTTGGAATGCAACACTTCAAAGTGGTCGTCCACAAAGCTTATTTGGTCAAGGTTACCCATCAAAAGATCCAAACCTAAATGGCGGCTGGGGTGATACTTTCTACATCTATACCAATGAGTGTCCAGACACGAATGGTGATGGCGAATGTCAACAAGACGAAAAAATCTATGAGCAGCACACTCGTGGTACAGCAGGTCGTACTCCTTGGACATTTAACTTAGATTTATCAGCTGCATATGACTTCACAGTATCTGATATTGATATGCGTGCGACTATTAACGTATTCAACGTACTTAATAGCCAAGAAATCACATCTGCAAATGAGCATTATGAGCAAAATGAGGGTGAAGTTAACTCTTATTATGGATCTGCGTATACATGGCAAGCACCACGCTATGTACGCTTAGGATTTGAAGCTCGCTTCTAAGCATAAAACAATCAATTTGATTGTCCCCCGACTAAAAAAGCCCGCAAGGGCTTTTTTTATATCTACTTTTTAGCTTTGAATTAATCAACTGGTTTGCATTTTACCAAAGGAAGAGGCTCGGTCGCTTTACTATCTAAATGGCGCACAAAGCATATTTGGTTTTTAATAAGTAGCTCAAAGCGCTCTGGCATTGACAGTTGCTTGCCCATTATAAGGTTACCTTGCCCATCCATTACATTCATACTGTCAGTGACAAGCACACTGGTATTCATAAAAGCATCATCAGCAACAGCAATTGGCTTGCTGTGCATCAACCTTGCGATGCCTTGCGCTATTAGTTCACTTTGCGGCTCAGTAAGCCGTGCATGTTGCAATTTAGGTGTAGGCTCTTGGCTTTGAGCACTACAGCCTAGTAAGGTCAAAAGCATTAATAAGCTAGCTAATTGAACTCTCATGATTCGCTCCTATTGCTTCAATATTTTACTTTGTTGAAGCAAGGTTGAAGTTCGTATATCACGTACTTGCGGCGTATCGTTATAAGTAGCAGGTGCAAAGCCTTGCTCACTGACTGTTGAAGTAGCTACTGGACAGCGTCCATTATCTCGATAGCTAAGTGCTGCACTGAGCATTGCTTCATTTTCATCGCCTAGTTGGTGAGTGAAATCATCAGCAATTGCACAGCCTGGGATTTTTACAGGTTGAAATTCACTATCGTTGCTGTTTTGTGGTGAGAAACCATCAGCATACTCACCAAACCCTTTATTATTGACGCCAGTAAATTGAATACTGAAGTATGTGGTATCGCAATTATCAGTTGGATAAAAACCATAGGGTTTACCGCAAGTTGTTTCGCCTATTTGAATTACTTCTATATTAGCGCCCCTAAGGCCATTGATCACAGCTTCACTTGCTGAGCAGGTGCTGTCTGTTGTAAGCACGAAGACTCGCTCTAAATTTAGAGAAGGTAACGAAGTACCAGGCGAAATCGCAGGATTGTCTGCAAAACCTAAAAACTCATTAGTAAACTGAACAGGCTCTAAGCGCTCCCCAGTAATAGGGTTAAAAGTTGGGTGTTGATCATTAAAAATAGTCTGTTCAAAAATTTTGCCACTGGTATTACTCTCGCCTGCCACCATATAAGCAACCTGACTTGCCATTTGAAGGAATCCGCCTGGGTTGTAACGCATATCAATAATTAAATCTTTAACATTACTTGCTGCTAAGCTGTTAAATGCGTCGTACAGAGGTTTTTCTGCAACTGCATTATGGCGATTAAACTGGAAATAACCCACTTCACCATCCGCAAATGTTTTAACGTTACTAACTGCTTGGCCAGTAATAGTTTGTGCAGTCATGCTCACTTCACGAATTTCACTGGTATTTATATCTCGAAATACAAATGAAGTAACTTTGCCGGACTCAGATGGAAATAGGCCTGCATTCAATATATCAACCTCTGCTTGGGTCGTTGCATTTACAAAGTCGACACCATCCACTTCGATTACTTCTAATCCTCGGCCAAGATTCAAGTTTGATGCAGGAGAGTTTGGCTCAGTATAGGAAATAATGCCTTGGCGGGGGGCGCCCGCACTTATCAATCTAAGTTTGAAACCATAACCAAAAGATTGCCCTGATTGGCTTTGAGCTTGCCATTCAGCTGTGGGTAAACTACTGTGGAAATTATCTTTTTTAGCACCTGAATCTGTAGTGTTTTCAGTTTTTAATAAAGCGAAATAATTTAATACCCCTTCAGTTAGCGCAGGGTCTCGATCAACTATTTCGTCATACCACAGATAAGTTTCATGACTCCAAGCTCGTAACCAATGCTTCTCATTGAGTGCTTGGCATTGTTGATCAAATTTGCTTGATGGCTCAAATACACCTTGAGTCCAAGTGATGTCTTCACTAGCAATTACGTCTGAATCTGAACTGCCGGAACCACCGCAACCAACTAAAATCAGTGAGCAAATAAAGGCACTACTTGCCATAGGTTTTTTTAAAGCATTAAACATAAAACAGAGTTCCAGATAAATTAACTTATTTGAATATAGCTAGTTTTTAAGCAATTAGATAGATTTCGTAGGCGTTTTTATAGCTAAGTTGATGCCATAAACTCGGCAGCGAGCACAGTGAGTGATAGTGTTGCCAGCAGTTTTCGTAACTGGTATTTATTTGGCATACAGGAAAGTTACTGGCAAACATAACGCGATGCTCACCAAAGTACTTAACTAAATTATTAACCAGCCATAGGTGTTTGTTTGTGGCAATTTGTGTGAACTCCAACCCTGAGAACTTTATCGCGATATTATCGCAGCGGCTGAGTTTAATGATTGCTTCAAGCCATCTTTGCTCATCACTAATAAAGCCTAAATGATTAATCACCACACGTAGTGATGGTAGTGCTGTGCAATACTTAATAAGCTGCTCAGTTACCTGTATGTTTTCAATTTCAAACTGTGCTTCAAAGTGTAAGTTTTCGGCTGCGATAAAAGCTAGATTATCTAGGCAGTGGGGAGTTAATAAGCGCCTAGCTTCATCACCTTCTGTTATATCGCGAATACCAACTAAAGATGGATGTTCTAACTTATTGAGTGACGCTTCAAATTGCTTGGGAGATGCGTCAATCGGGCTGTAGCTGATTGCGCGATACGGAATGTCGTCTAAATGCGTTGCAAGCCAATTGAGCTCATTAATTGGTGCTTGATTATCAAAGCCAGCTTCAATATGCACCAAGGCTTCTAGTTGAAATGGACAAGCAGCTTTAAGTTCAGAAGCGACAATTTGCTTTTTAATTTTATCTAGATTTGGCCAAGCGGGGGGATTACTACCTTGTAGCCAAGTGTATTGACCCTCAGTGAGGTTAAAAAAGTGCACATGAGGGTCAATAATTTTGTCGCTCATTGCGTGGTGTATCCACCATCAATACTTTGTAAGCTGCCAGTAATAAAGCTCGCTTCTGGGCTTATTAAAAAATTAACCAAAGCAGCAATTTCTTCGGGTTGCCCTAAACGGCCTAACGGCTGCAGCGCGGCTTCTTCAGCAACAATCTCTGCTTTATCTGCACCACTGCGCTGACAGTAGGCATCAATCGCATTATGAAACAGTGGTGTTTCTATTGTACCTGGGCACACAGCGTTAGCACGAATGTTAAACGCGGCATAATCCAGCGCTGTCGTTTTTGCCATTGAAGCCAGTGCATGCTTGGTCAGGTTATAAGCAAACGAGTTTGGTTTGCCGATAATTGCCTGATCAGAGGCAACCACTACAATACTGCCGCCTTGCTGACTTTTCATGCTAGGTAATACAGCTTGAATTGCGGCATAGGCACCTTTCACATTGAGCGCAAATAGGGCATCAAACGTTGCTTCGTCTGTATTTTCAATGTTGGCACTTAAATGACGACCTGCATTAGAAATTAAAGCATCGACACGACCCTCTTCTGCAACAATATCGGTGATAGCCGACTTCACTTGCTGAGTATCACTGACATCACAGTGGCGATAATTGCCCTCTGATGGGGTAATATCTAAGTTATAAACTGTGTAGGCTTCACGTTCTAAACGCTCGACTATCGCTTTGCCAATACCTTTACTGCCACCGGTGACAATTGCAACGTTTGTCATTATTTACCCTTAGTGGCTATGGCCACAACCGCCTTCACCGTGCACGTGGCCGTGAGATAATTCTTCAGCTGTCGCTTGGCGAACATTAATTACTTCAACGTCAAATGTCAGCGTTTTACCTGCAAATGGATGGTTTAAGTCACAATCTGCATTGAAACGACCTACTTTAACGATAGTTACTTGGTGACGACCTTGATTTGAATGAACGATAGCAGTCATACCTGGCTTCCACACTTTTGTGTTGCCTTGTAAGTGCTTAAGTGGAATACGTTGAATTAGGTTATCAACGCGCTCGCCGTAAGATTCGCTAGGCTCAAGTGTTACGCTAAAATTATCGCCAGCCGCTTTACCTTCAAGGGCTTTCTCAAGACCAGGAAGCATGCCTTCAGTACCATGGATATATGAAAGTGGCTCGCCATCTTTACTTGATTCGATTTGCTCGCCTGCTTCACTAAGTGTGTAGTGAAACTCAACTGCTGCGTCTTTACTGATCTGCATGTTATTTCTCTTTAGAATTTAAATATAGGCGCTGATTTTACGCTAACCACAAGTGCTGAGCAATCAAGGCTTTTTCAATGAGCTTTCAATCCCTGACAGCATGGTTTCACTTGCTGGCACTTGTGGTTCAGTTGGCTTAGCTTGAGGTAAGTGCAATGTTAAAATAGTACCGGGTTTTAAAATGCTGGTAGCGCTGAGCTTATTCCACGTTGCAATATCTTTATGCGGTACATCATAAAGTTGACTAATACTCCAAATTGAGTCTCCAGGTTTAACCTGATAGTCGATAGCGATTGTAGAAATGACTTCTTCATGTTGCTCAAGGTAGGGACTGATATTGTAATCAACCAATAATGATTCCGGCATGGTTTGTGGTTGTGATAAGCGCAATTGTTCACCTACCTTAATCAAATTTGTTGTTTTATCGTTGAGAGTTTTTAGATCTTTTACAGACATTTTAAAACGCCTTGAAATTCTGTAAAGGGTATCGTCTTTTTGTACTGTGTATTCTCCAGCAAAATTGTTGCGAAACAGTTTGCTTTGTAACAGCGTACGGCGCTCTATTGGCAGAAGTAAAGTATGTGGGCCATTCGGGGAACTTTGGTTTTTTAAATACCCTGGATTTAATTTATGGAGCTGATTATGGCCGATGCCAGATAAATTAGCGATCACTGAAAAATCAAATTGTTGGCCTACATCAAACTCTGTGGTGAGTGCTTTATT
Organism: Pseudoalteromonas simplex; assembly: GCF_015278155.1. Taxonomy (NCBI): domain Bacteria; kingdom Pseudomonadati; phylum Pseudomonadota; class Gammaproteobacteria; order Alteromonadales; family Pseudoalteromonadaceae; genus Pseudoalteromonas; species Pseudoalteromonas simplex. The sequence goes on along the minus strand of NZ_JADILN010000004.1, from coordinate 406,284 downwards.
CGCTAATTTCGGGCGTTTTAAACCTTTTTCTGGGTGCTTTAGTAAATAGCTAAGCGCCAAAAGTTTAGGAATATATTCAGCGGTTTCTTTTGGTAACGATAACGACCAATAATCAGTTTTCTTGCCAAGCTTTTTATTTTTTTCGATCGCTTTTTTAACGCGTCCTTCACCACTGTTATAGGCGGCAAGGGCATGCAGCCAATCACCATCAAAGCGTTTATGTAAGTAACTTAAATAAGCTAATGCGGCATCGGTTGAAGCAAGTATGTCTTGGCGGCCGTCATACCATTGGTCGCTTTGCACACCAAAATGATAAGCTGTCGCGCCGACTAGCTGCCAAACACCTACCGCTTGCTCTGATGATCGTATTGTTGGTCTAAAATCACTTTCAACAAAGGGTAATAAGGCCAATTCCATCGGTAGCTTTTGTTGTTCGATGCGTGTGACGATATGGTACAAATAGGGTGCAGCACGTTTATTCACTTTAATTAGGTAATTGGGTTGTTTTAAATACCATTTTACTCGTGCAGATGTATGTTTATTGGTTTGAAATACCAGCGTTAAATTGTTGGCGATATGCTGCCATAGATCTTTCGCGCGAGGCTTTGCTAGTGGAATATTATTGACTGCTATGGGCGCAGCAATAGGGCGAGGTTCAACAGCTGTTGAATCGACAAACTCACTAGGTGCTTGTTGGGTTGTTAAATCGGGCTCGTAATGGCTAAAAATCTCCGGCCTTGCCCGTTGCTGTTCTGTTTCTTGCTGAGTTACTTGGCATCCTTGTAAGCCAATAAACAAGCTCAGCAAAAGTAAATATTTCAAACTTACTTGAGCCATATAATAAAATCCTTTTACTATTTTAGCCCTATTTTGACAACTTGCCCTGTTTAAGTCCAGCTTCTAAAAACATAGAAAACGCTCTTTCACCCACTTCATCTAGCTGGTATTGCTGTTTTATCTCAGTAGGAAAAAGCGGAATTAATTCACTAACGGGCTTATCTGGTGAGGAGTTTGTCATCTCTTGAATGGTTTTTAAAAACCTTAAAGGGAGTGCAAGTTCAGCAGGTGTCAGTGGCTTACCGTGACCCGGTAAAATAGTTGTCAGTGTGGTATTTTTTTGAATATCTTGCAGCGCACTTATCCAGCTAGAAAACGAGCCATGTCCTGGGTAGGGTAAGCTGTCGACTATATCGCCACCCAATAGCACGCGACCTTGATCGGCACTAAGGGTCAGATCACCCTTAGTATGCGCTTGGTAGGGTGTAATAACGATGGGGTAGTTACCAAGGTCTAGCTGTGTTGATTCAGTAATGTTAATAGCTGGTGGGTTCAGGGTGAGCTCTCGCCAGCGAAATAAGCGTTTTTTAGCAAGTTCTAGTTTGTCGCGCCAAACTGCTTGCTGATCTTTAGGTTGATTGGCAAGGCGTTGATAGCTCAGTTCAATGCTTTTTTCATAACCATCTAATTTATCAGTCAATGCTTGCTGCATTGCAACAAACTCAGTCGCTACTTGCTGATGTACGATGAGCTTAGCTTCAGGGAACTCAGCCTGTAAAACGGCCAAGCCTAGTAGATGATCATCATGATAATGACTCGCCACCAAATAACATAATGGTGTTTTTAAGCGTTTTTTTAGCTGTTCTGCGAGCTTTTCTACTTCGGCAAAGTTACCACTGGCATCAAACATTAAGGCACATTCTTTACCCTCTATCAGCACTTGATTCGAATCGTAAAAACGCAGCTTATTTTGTTGTTGTAGAAATTGGATTTCGGGAGTGACGCTATGCCAGCTAACGCTTGCTTTGGCGCTATAACTTACGAAAAGACAGATTAAAAAAGCACAAAATCGCATGGTGTTTCGCTCGAATAGGTGTCAGTGTTGTTGATTGTAAACAAAAAAAGCGCCAGATGCGCTTTTTTCTAAATACTAAGGTGTTGGCTGAGCTTATCTATTAAGCTGTCATGTTGTTGCTCTTGTTCAGCTTGTAGCGATTTTACTTCAAGCAATTCATGACTTAGATGTAATGCTGCCATCAGCAACGCTTTTTGGTCATTGCGAACCGATGAGCGTTGTTTCATTTGCTCCACTAAGTCATTCAAATTTTGTGCCGCAGCAACTAGGGCATGCTCTTGCCCTGGAGGGCAAGAAAACTCATGTTCTTTACCTAGTAGCTCTACGGTGACCCGCTGACTTTGTGGGCTGCTCATTAGCTAGCCTGTTGAACGCTTTGTAATTTCTCAAGCAGGCCAGTCAATGTGCTGCTTGTATCTTTTTGTTTCTCTTCGTTTTCGAGTACTTCTAGTTGCAGAGTTTCGTTCTCATCTAAAAGCTTAGCGGTTTGTTCTTGTAAGCTTTTAACTTCACTTTCAAGTTCGCTGTTGCGAAGGATTAATTTGTCGATCAGTTGTTCGAGTTGGGAAAGAGTTTCGTTATTCATAAATGCGCTCATAAAACTGTGATTATTGTCATGCAAATGTAAAGGAAAGTGTCTAGATATGCCAGCATTTACGGCCGTTTTAGGGGATTTTTATTTATTATTAAGGTGTAATTCAGCGTAGCGGCTTTTTTATTCATTTATGATTCACCAAAGCGCCAGATGCTAGGATCATTTTCTGTTTATCATGTACAATATGGCAATTCATTTTTAATGCAGTTTTGCATTTGGCGATTTATAAATATGCTTAGTTATCGACACTCCTTTCATGCAGGTAACCCTGCTGATGTACTAAAACATCTTGTTCTAGCTGAAGTTCTTAAGTACCAAACAATTAAAGACAAACCACTTGATTATGTGGACACCCACTCAGGTGCTGGCTTTTTTGAACTTGCAGGCAGTGATGCACAAAAAACACAAGAGTATTTAGATGGGATTGCTAAGCTTTGGCAGCACAACAGTGAGCATGATGCACTTAATGAGTATATTGAGCTGATTAAATCATTTAATTCAAATGGTAATTTAGATTTTTACCCAGGTTCGCCAAAAATTGCAGAGTACTTTTTACGTCGCCAAGATAACGGTTGGTTCTTTGAGTTGCATCCACGTGACTTACAGTTACTGCAAGACAACATGAAAGGTAAGCGCTCTATTCGCGTACGTGGTGAAAACGGCTTTCAAGGCTTAATTGGTTTATTACCACCAGCATCACGTCGAGCTTGCGTGCTTATTGACCCTCCTTACGAAATAAAAAACGATTACGATACGGTTGTTAATACTCTTGTTAAGGCGCATAAACGCTTTGCTACGGGGACGTATATGATTTGGTATCCGGTTGTAGACCGTGAACGAATTGATAGAATGGAGGCGGGTTTAATCGCATCGGGTATTCGTAACATTCAGCTATTCGAGCTTGCAACAGAGGCCGATACCGACGTTCATGGTATGACTGCATCGGGTATGGTAGTGATCAACCCGCCATGGAAATTAAAGCAAACGATGGATGCTGTATTACCAGAACTTGTTTCCATACTAAGCGATAGCAGTGGTTTTTATCGCAGTGAACAATTAGTTGAAGAGTAATTTCTTCAATACAAAAACGCCCAGCAATTGCTGGGCGTTGTTAATTTAACTGTTGTTAATTCATATAAGTCGCTGCGAAGGTCGCAAGTGGCTCATCACTATCATCTAACAAGGTTAACTGCTCACCATTGATTGAGTACTTAGCCGTGGCTGTAAGTGCTGCCGACATGGCCGCTTCAATATCCATTTGTGATACACACATTTTTTTGGTGCTTGCTAATGGCTTGAATGTGAGCGCCTGCTCATTAACCTCGTAACTACCTGAGAAGTTATTACAACCTAAGTGACCATTGGTTGAACCATCGTCTTTAAATTGTACGAAAGGTTCTTTATTTTCAACGGTGATAGCCTCACCGCTGATGGTAACTGCTTTCCAATAGGTATTGGTCAAAGTCACGTCTGGCTTTTTCGCTGATACTTTAGTCACCGTTACCTTGTACAGATCGCCAGCGGCATCTTCGGCAAATGGATTATTGTGAGTAGTGCTGATGTAAAGTAATTTACCTTGATTCTCAATGCGTGCACTTACACTGTAGCGGTGACGGTCAGCAATTTTGCTTTCGTCATATTCAAGTGCTACATCATATGGTGGTGCACCATCTAATTGGATTTCTTGTTCGCTAATTACTTCAGCCTTGACATCCATTTTAGAAACATCAGCGAGCTGTACTTTTAATACTGAACCCGGAGGTAGCATACTACGATCTAAATAGGTGATTTGAGTATTCAGGGTTTTCATTGATGATTGCTCAGCTTGTGGTGCACTAGAGTCTTCACCACAGCCTGTTAAAACCAAGCTGCTCCCTAAGATTATTAAACTGCATAGAGAAGCGCGTTTGAAAGATGAAAAGGTATCCGAAGCCATGATTATTTTCCTTGCGTTTAGGGTTATGCATCATATTTAATTGCCTAGCATAAAGTTCGCTGTCTTAATCATAGCTTAATTAACAAAAAATGGGCACTAAGCCCATTTTCGTAATAACGAATCGCTTTAAGAACATAAAGCGCATAAGAATAAACGTTATTTTTTCACGTATTTGGTAAGAATAACAATACGTTGACCATCAACACGGCCTTCAATGTGTTCTGGGTTGCTCGTTAAGCCAATGTTTCTTACTGCTGTGCCACGCTTAGCAACAAGGCTGCTGCCTTTCACATCAAGATCTTTAATAAGTGTCACTGTATCACCCGCCTGCAGCACAACACCATTACTGTCGATGTGTTTAATGTCGTCATCTTCAGCTAGCGCTGTTTGCGCCCATTTTAATGTGTCTTCTTCAAGATAAATCATATCGAGTGCATCTTGTGCCCAGCCGTTATCAGTAGCTAAGCGTTTCAGCATGCGGTAAGCGACAACTTGTACCGCTGGAATTTGACTCCACATACTGTCATTCAAACAGTGCCAATGGTTTGCAGTTAAATCAGCATTGTTTTCGATTTGATCTTTACAAGTTTGGCAGACATAAATGCATTTATCAGAATGAGCCTCTGTAACAGGCGGCACTTCGTATACAGATAGGTTATCTGTAGCGGCACAAAGTTCACATTGGTTATTACTGCGTTCGATTAGGGCTTGTTCAATGCTCATAGGAGGCTCTTTTAAGTTTACAAGGTAAGAAAAACAGCACGCATTATAGCAAAAGAGGGACTGAAGCGGAATATCCCTAGTTATTATAGGGGTATAGTTTTTGTGTATTTATTGATTATGGCATCTAAGCTGCCAGAATTTTTAAGTTCTTTGATTGCTGCATTTATTTTTGGTAACAATGATTTATGTTCACTGCGCAGGCGAATTTTTAGGTTGCCTAGCGAGTGTAATGCGCCAAAACTGATATCAGCATCAAATTGCTCAGCCCAATATAATGCTGGCAGTTTATCTATTATGACGACCTCAATTCGGTGTATTTTTAGTGCCTGAATGAGTTGTTGTTCAGAGTGAAAATCAACCCGTTTAAAGTGGTTATCGTCATAATAGTAATAGCCTAAAACAGTCCCTACGGGTTGATTACGAATACTGTTGAGTTGCTGCCATTGAGCCACCGAGCTTTTTAAACTCACGAGATACTCCTCAACTGCAAACAGGGTGTCTGAGTAACTAAATTGTCGGTTTTGTTTTTCTGTCTGGCTCAGCCACTCGGGGCTTATGACATCAAAATCAATATTCCCTTGGTGAAGGTATTTAACGGTTCGTTTTGCAGGAAGCTCGACATGCTTTACTTGAACATCAGCAAGCTGCATAACTTGCTTGATCAGTTCGGGGAGGATCCCTGGATTGCTTTTGTCATCAATATAATAAGGATAGTAGTTCCCAGAGCCGGTTACATTATATTTCAGTACAGGCTGCTGCTCAGCCAAAACTGCTTGAGTAAGAAAAAGTAACAGTAAGAAAATCGAGTTAGAGAAGCGCAATGGTCTGATTGAATTCGTTTTCATGTACCTAGTTTGGTTGGGTTTTTGTTTTTTAGCAAGGCAAACATCTTTCACTATACTTATAACAATAGTAATGTGGAGTTAGCCACATTTAAGTGAGAAGTTGAATGTCAGAATTAAGTATGGAAGGTAATAAAAGTCAGAGCATGACTCAGTATATAGCCCGGCAGCCAATATTTAATGCTGATAGAAGTTTATATGCTTACGAATTATTGTATAGAGAATCGAGCGATAATGTCTTTCCGGTAGGAACGAGTGATGGCCAAGCAACGGGGCGGCTGTTTTTTAACGCGTTAATGTTGATGGGACTCGAGAAGCTAACAGGTTTTCAACCTGCGTTTATCAATCTATCGACTGACGCTATTTTGGATGACTTTCCTAAGCTGTTGCAGCCACGCAGTGCGGTTATCGAAATAGTGGAGCGGGCTACTAGCATTCCAAAAGTAGTGAACCGCGTTAAACAATTAAAACAAGAAGGCTATTTGTTCGCGCTTGATGATTATGATGGCACAGAGAAATGGCAAGATATTTTGCCTTTGATGGATTTTATTAAGCTTGAAGTTACGCAGCCGATTATCAAAACCAACATGATGATCAAAAAGCTTAAACGTAGCTTTCCAAAAACCACTATCATAGTGGAGCGCATTGAAAATTATGAGGACTTTCAACAACTAAAAGCAGCAGGTTGCGACCTGTTTCAGGGCTACTTTTTTGCCAAGCCGGAGCTTTTGAGTTTTGGTAATGTTGAACCATCAAAAATTGCTGTGCTTGAATTACTTAACTGTACTGCGCAAACAGATTTAAATTTTGATGCAATTCAACAACGTGTTGCTAAAGATATTGGCCTTACTGCACGCATTTTAAAATTAGTTAATGCGCGTATAAGTAATAGCCGGCAAACAATTCGTTCGATTTCACAAGCGGTTATTTACCTTGGTGAAGATGCGATTAGACAATTTGTGCGGGTATTAGCGCTAAGCGAATTAGGCAATGACAAACCGCAAGAGCTGACCAAACTTGGTTTAACAAGAGCTAAATTTATTGCTTTGATGCTTGAACCCGGAGGTAAAGACCTAGCTGAACAAGGTTATTTAGTCGGCTTACTCTCTGTTTTAGACGCTATTTTAGATATGGAGCTTAATATCATTGCCAAAGAGTTTTCATTGGGTAGTGAGCTTTCGAGTGCACTGTTAAACTTTAATGGCATGCAAGGGGCGAGCTTACAACTTGCTAAAGCAATGGAAGAAGAGCAGTGGCACACAGCCCTTGAACTACTCAAGATGATCCGCCCAGCCTCAAAAATGGATGTGGTTTTTCAAGCTATGTATGATGCCCGCGCATACGCAGATGAAGTATTCGCAAGCTTATCATCGGTTACAGACTAAGAGCGCAGAGTTCGTTATGATGCAGACTCTGAGTATTAAAAAGGTTTGTAACTAATGCGTGTTGTTTTTCCTATACTGGCTATTTTAATTGCCTTAGTGTTACTTATTCCCGGTGTAACCCAGCCAGTGCTCACCCTTGAAGGAAAAATTGATAAATCTAAGCTTGCCAAAACAGGTATTGAAATGATTGCCGATGAAGGCGATCGCAATACCCGTAGCGTGTTAATGATGGCATCAAGCATGCTGGGGCTTGATAAGCTTGAAGGAGAAATCGATGCCTACAAAAAAACACGCAGCATTTGGGGCACCGTGAATGAGCTTGCTAATAACAAAAACTACCTTGTTGCCGCGCTTGTAGCAGTGTTCTCGATTGTCATTCCCACCTTAAAACTCCTGATGCAATTGCTTTATTGTTTCTTACCAGTGAATAGGTTTAAGTATTTGCTCGGTCAACTCATACAAGGCCTAAGTAAATGGAGCATGGTCGATGTGTTTGTGATTGCATTGATCGTGTCTTATTTAGCAGGTAATGCCGATGGGCAAATGGGCGAGTTGATAAAAATGCATGCTGAATTGGGTGATGGATTTTGGTATTTTACAGGTTATTGCTTGTTTGCTATTGCTGCCAGCAGTAGCATAAAAATAGATAAACCCTTGTCGAGTTCGTAAATTTCGGGCTACAATTTGGGCACTTAATTTTTAAGGTATGATGATGACGCGACTTTCAAGCTACTTATTGATAGCTATGATGCTGCTCACTTTTGTGGGTCAGTTAGTTGCGTCTGTTGCTATGGTATGTGATATGCCACATGCCAGCATGCAAATGGATCATCATGCTAATATGAATGCTGACAGCGACATGAGTGATATGGATTGTTGCCATGAAGACGTAATGGATAACAGCGATTGTGCGTGTCCGTTCAATGCCTGTACAGCTCACTCACTCCTGCCGTTAAATGATTTAGTTGTTAAATTAATTAAGCAATCAGAAAAAGTCACCATGTTAGGCGCCAGCCAGCTTAGTTTTCACGTCAGTTCTTTATATCGTCCACCTATTACTGCTTAAGCAGGATAGGTCTGTCTAAAATTCAGTAAAACGCTGAAATACACCTCATTCTGCACCCAAAATCTATTGTTTTTTAACCATTTTTAAGATTTTTGGAGCATGTGATGATTCACAGCAAATTGATTAAGTCGCTTTCTCTAGGCGCAGTATTGATAACCTCAAGTTTAGTGAAAGCAGAGCCGTTAGCACTCAATCAGGTGATTGATTATGCATTGACTCACGAGCCTTGGTTACAGGCAAATAAATACCAGCAACAGGCGATAGAAGCGCAAAGCATTGCGGCAGGTACCTTGCCAGATCCTGTGTTAACCGTTGGACTCATGAACTTACCAACCGATGGCTTTGCCTTTGACCAAGAGGGTATGACGCAATTCAAAGTGGGCTTGTCACAACAATTTAGCCGAGGTGATAGTCTTGCCTTACAGCAACAAGCTTTAAAACAATCGGCTGAGCAATATCCTTGGCTTAGAGCAGACCGCCAAGCACAGGTTAAAGCCATTGTTAGTGAAGCATGGCTAAATGCCTATCGCGCACAAAAAAGCATTCAACTGATCAACCAAGATAAAGCCTTATTTAATCAACTTATTGATATTACAGAAGCAAGCTATGCCAATACACTTGGCGCGACTCGCCAGCAGGATATTATTCGCGCTCAGCTAGAGCTGACTCGGCTTGAAGATAAGCTGGTGATGTTAGAGCAACAGTTTGATAGTGCCAAAAAGCGACTAGCACAATGGCTACCTATTGAAATGCTAAACGGTGCAGTGAGCGATGAAAACACCAAGGTGACCGCAGTTATGGCTTATCAAGAGCTTGCACCATCTGGGGTGACTGAAGTGCTGATGAATCACCCGGCTATTATCGCTATTGATCATGCTATGCGTGCTAAAAATACTCAAGTGCAAGTGGCGAAAGAAGCGTATAAGCCGCAATTTGGTATGAACCTAGGCTATGGCTATCGTGATGATACCCCGATGGGTGACTCTCGCGCTGACTTATTCTCTATAGGGGTGAGTATTGATTTACCGCTGTTTACTGATAACCTTCAAGATCAACAAGTTAATGCCGCAATAGCTAATGCCGAGGCGGTAAAAACCAACAAGCTTATTACTCTACAGAAACTGCAAGGTCAGTATTTTAAAGAGCTTAGCCAACTAAGCCGACTTGCTCAGCGCAAAGCACTGTATCAACAGCAGCTATTACCGCAAATGGCAGAGCAAGCGGAGGCGACGTTAAATGCTTACACCAATGATGATGGTGACTTTTCAGAAGTGATGCGTGCTCGCATTAGCGAACTTAACGCAAAAATTGATGCGTTGAATATCGAAATTGATAAACAAATAACCCTCGCTCGCCTTAATTATTACGCAGCAGCAAAAGATAACCAAATAAATGCAGCACAAAGCCAAGGAGCTAGCAATGAATAACACAGTGAAATTAGTTATCGCTTTGGCGGTAGGTGCAGCATTGGCAACGGCTGTAAATAAATTGGCTGAGCCAGAGCATGCACAAATGCCAAGCGCTGAGAAAAAGCCGCTATATTGGGTGGCGCCCATGGACAGTAATTACCGCCGTGATGAACCGGGTTTATCACCAATGGGTATGGAATTAGTGCCCGTTTATGAGGAGCAAAGTAGCGCTGAAGACAGCCCGGGTACTGTGAGGATCTCACCTGCAGTCGTTAATAACTTAGGGGTAAGAACAGCACCCGTAAGGTATAAATCATTACAAACGACGGTTGATACGGTTGGCTATGTGCAATACGACCAAGACCAACTCGTGCATATTCACCCTCGTGTCGAAGGGTGGATAGAAACCTTATATGTAAAAGCTGCAGGTGACCAAGTTAAGCAAGGCGAGCCACTTTATACCTTGTATTCTCCACAGCTAGTAAATGCGCAAGAAGAGCTTCTGCTTGCCCTTAAACGTAACAATGCAGTGCTTATACGTGCGGCAAAAGCCCGCTTAGCCTCACTGAATGTTTCCGACGATTTTATTACCCGATTAGAGCAAAGCCAAAAGGTCAGACAAAACATTACCTTTTATGCCAAGCAAAGTGGCGTATTGGATGAGCTAAATATCCGCGAAGGCTTCTTTGTGAAACCGGGCACAACCATGATGAGTATTGCTCACCTAGAAGAAGTATGGGTTGAGGCTGAAGTTTTTGAGCGCCAAGCAGGGCTTATTCATAAAGGCTTGCCAGTTACTATGAGCTTAGACTACTTACCGGGCAAACGCTGGCAAGGCAAGGTCGATTATATTTATCCAACCCTTGATGAGAAAAACCGTACCCTTCGCGTGCGTTTACGCTTTGCCAACCAAGACGGCTTACTCAAACCGAATATGTTTGCTGAAGTCAGCATTACCACTAAGCCAACAGAGCCGCAATTAGTGATAGCCAAAGAAGCGGTGATCCGCACCGGTAGCCAAGATCGTGTCGTGATTGATTTAGATGAAGGGCGCTTTAAGTCAGTCGCAGTGACGCTAGGCCGTAGTGATAATCATGACGTCGAAATTTTATCAGGCTTATTGAAAGACGATAACGTAGTGGTTTCAGCGCAGTTCTTAATAGATTCCGAATCAAGTAAGAGTTCTGACTTTATGCGTATGCAAGAACCGGATAGTGACAGCGCAATGGTAAATGGCGTGATCAACAGCATTGACCGCGAAGCCCGCACAGCCGTGATCAGTCGTGAGGCTATCCCTAAGTGGGGACGCGAGGCTGCAACTATGGAATTTCATTTTTCGCCGCGCATCGATATGTCAAGTTTACAAAGCGATGATGAAGTGCATTTTACCTTTAAATTGGTGGACGGTGAGTTTGTGATTTTTGACATCATGACCATGAGCCACCCTATGCAAGGAGAAATGCAATGATAGCTGCCGTGATCCGTTGGTCAGTCGGTAATCGCTTCTTTGTATTACTGCTGTCTTTAATGTTGGCAGGTTTTGGGGTGTTTTCTTTAAAGAATACCCCTGTTGATGCCTTGCCTGACTTATCTGATATACAGGTCATTGTAAAAACATCTTACCCAGGACAAGCGCCACAAGTGGTGCAAGACCAAGTAACGTTTCCTATCACTACAGCCATGTTGTCGGTGCCGGGTGCTGAAACGGTAAGGGGCTTTTCGTTTTTTGGTGACTCTTATGTATACGTTATTTTTAATGAAGACACCGACCTTTACTGGGCCCGTAGTCGAGTACAAGAATATTTGAGTCAAGTAAGTGCTCGCTTACCGGATTCAGCGAGGCCTGAACTTGGTCCTGATGCAACAGGGGTAGGCTGGATTTACTTGTATGCGCTGGTGGATAAAACCGGTAAGCATGATATTAGCCAGCTACGAAGCCTGCAAGATTGGTTTTTAAAGTTTGAGCTGCAAACGGTGCCGGGCGTATCAGAAGTAGCGTCTGTTGGCGGTATGGTTAAGCAGTATCAGGTTAATGTCGACCCCGATAAATTGCGTGCTTATGGTATTCCGCTAAGTTTAATTCAAACAGCAATTAAGCAAGGTAACCAAGAGCGCGGTGCCTCAGTGGTAGAAATGGCTGAAGCCGAATACATGGTATCAAGCACAGGTTATATTAAAAGTGTCGCAGATTTAGAAGCCATTCCGCTGGGTACTAATGCCAATGGTACGCCACTGCAATTACGTGATGTGGCTGATATAAAACTTGGGCCGCAAATGCGCCGTGGTATTGCCGAACTAAACGGTGAGGGCGAAGTAACTGGTGGTGTAGTGGTGATGCGTTTTGGAGAAAATGCCGAAGCAACCATCAAACTGGTAAAGGAAAAGCTAGAGTCGCTCAAAAAAGGCCTGCCTGAGGGCGTTGAAATCATCCCTGTGTACGACCGTTCAAACCTAATTACCCAAGCACTTGATAACTTAAGCTCAAAGTTAATTGAAGAATTAATCGTGGTGGCCTTAGTGTGTGTGGTGTTTTTATTCCATATACGCTCATCGATTGTAGCCATTATCACGTTGCCAATGGGTATTTTAACGGCTTTTGTGGTGATGTATTGGCAAGGTATAAACGCCAATATCATGTCGCTTGGCGGGATAGCGATTGCTATTGGTGCAATGACCGATGGTGCTATCGTGATGATAGAAAATATGCATAAGCATATGGAGAAAACACCACTGACCGATGAGAACCGCTGGCAAGTGGTGATGGACTCAGCCGCAGAAGTCGGGCCCGCGTTATTCTTTAGTTTATTGATCATCACTGTTAGCTTTATGCCTGTGTTTATTCTTGAAGCACAAGAAGGACGAATGTTCTCGCCACTGGCTTATACAAAAACCTATGCGATGGCAGCTTCGGCGGGTTTAGCGATTACACTGGTGCCGGTATTAATGGGCTACTTTATTCGCGGTAGGGTTATTTCTGAGCAGAAAAACCCTGTAAACCGCTTATTGGTGGCAGCCTATAAACCTTTATTAAGTGCGGTGTTAAAAGCGCCGAAAACAACATTGGTACTGGCCTTGGTGTTGGCTGCTATCGGCTTTTATCCGGTTAATAAAATTGGCAGTGAGTTTATTCCTCCCCTTGATGAGGGCGACTTAATGTACATGCCAACGACTTATCCAGGCATTTCAATTGGTAAGGCCCGTGAAATCTTACAACAGACCGATAAGTTAATTGCCAGTGTGCCAGAGGTCGAGTCGGTATTTGGTAAGGTAGGTCGTGCAGACACTGCCACAGATCCTGCGCCACTTACTATGATCGAAACCTTTATTCAGTTAAAGCCAAAGTCGCAGTGGCGAGAGGGTATGACAACCGAGAAACTGAAAAAAGAGCTCGATAATCTGGTTAAGTTCCTAGGGCTTACCAATGCGTGGGTGATGCCAATCAAAACGCGAATCGACATGCTTGCCACTGGTATTAAAACGCCTGTGGGGATCAAAGTTGCAGGGCCAAAGCTGAGTGAAATTCAAAAAATCGGTGAGCAAATTGAAGTCATCCTAAAAGATTTACCGGGCACAGCGTCGGTTTACTCAGAGCGTGTTGCCGGTGGTCGCTACATCAAAGTTGATATCAACCGTGAAAAAGCAGCACGGTACGGTTTGAACATTGCTGATGTACAACAGGTTGTTGCTACTGCTATCGGTGGTATGAATGTGACCGAAACGGTTGAAGGGCAAGAGCGTTACCCAGTTAACTTGCGCTACCCGCAAGATTATCGCGACTCGCCAGAAGAGCTTAAGTTGTTACCGATAGTGACACCAAACGGACAGCGTATCGCATTGGCTGATGTTGCCCATGTCTTTATCGAAGATGGCCCGCCGGGTATTAAAAGTGAAAATGCACGTATTAATGGCTGGAGCTTAATTGACATTGAAGGCAGTGATATCGGCAGTTATGTTGAGCGTGCGCAACAAGCGCTGCATGAGCAACTTGAGCTACCTGCTGGTTACTCAATTACGTGGGCGGGGCAATATGAATATATGGAGCGCGCAAAAGCTAAACTCAGTTACGTATTGCCACTCACCTTGGCAATTATTGTGGTGCTGTTATACCTCAATTTTAGAAGCTTTATTGAGGTGGCAATGATTATGCTGACCTTACCGCTTGCGATGATAGGCGGTATTTGGCTGATGTACCTTGAAGGCTTTAACTTCTCGGTTGCTGTTGGGGTTGGTTTTATTGCCCTAGCTGGGGTTGCTGTGGAAATTGGCGTGATCATGCTGGTTTATCTCAACCAAGCGTATCAAGATGCTAAAGCGCAATCAGCACAGTTTACGGTTACAGAGCTGCGCCAAGCAATCATCAATGGTGCGGGCCTTCGGGTTAGACCAGTGATGATGACAGTTGCTACTATTATCATAGGGTTACTGCCAGTGCTTTATGGCACTGGAACGGGTAGTGAAGTGATGAGCCGAATAGCCGCACCTATGGTCGGCGGGATGCTCAGTGCCATAGTTTTAACACTACTTGTGCTACCTGCGCTTTACTTTATATGGCGTAAACGCCACCTATAAATTTTACAGTCAGTGTGTAACTTGTACGCTTTTACTTGCTGCAAGTTACACATTTTATTTTTAACTTACTGATAATTGGTTTGTTTATTGCTGGTGTGATTTATGCAAAGTCATATTAAATTGATTTTAATAAGGAATGCACATGCAAGTTAAAACAATAAAACAAGTTTATGATTGGACCGTGTTATTTCATACTCAAATGGCAGCCAATTTCCACAGTGTTAAAGACTTACTGGACGAGCATAATCAAATGCTGGTGGATTATTACCTGCAATATGAGAAGAAACTGGCAGAAGATCTCGTTGGCTTTAAAGCCATTACAGAAATAAACACGCTTGATACCTATTGCTATGAGTATTTTGCTGAAAACCCAGAGCTAATTACTTTTAACGATATCAGCACAGATCAGCAAATTGATGAAAAGGCGATTCAGGTTTACTTAACCACGCAACACCAAAAAGTAATCGACTTATACGAATACTTGGTATCGCGAGCTGATACAGAGCAAAGCAAAGAAAAGCTCGAACGTTTACTTGAGCTTGAACATCAAGGCCTTAAGCAAATGATGCAAAGCTCAAACCGCCATATGGATATGTAATCGATTAATCTATTAATCTATTAATCTATTAATCTATTAATCAGCTTAATGAAAATCGAGTAAGAAGCCGACTTTTTTAAGGTATTTTTGCTCTTGCTGTAAGTCAGCTAAAAGCAAGGTATGTTCTTTAAGCCACTTATTGTGAAACTTTAAGAACATACTATTTTGCTTGGCTGTTACCTCAAGTTTAAAACCTTGATCGGTAATACGCTTTTGATTCAGTAGTACCGCTAAGCGCAAAATCACAATAAGCTGCAATATTTCATAATGCTGCATGGTATGCAGTGCCGGAAACTCTTCTAAGCGGATCTTTTTCCGATAAAAACGGATCATGCAACTAAGCAAGGTTTGTTGTTGCTGCGTAAAGCCAGGTAATTGGCTATTCGCCACGATATACGCGCTGTGCTTATGTATCCCTGATGAATTAACCCCTAAGCCAATTTCATGCAGCTGCGCAGCCCAATCCAATAAATTTATGTGATCTGAGTCGGTCAGATGCCATGTCTCTCTTACTTGTTCAAACAGCCACTTTGCAGTTGTCGAGACACGATTAGCATGCTCTTTATCTATGGCGTTACGTTCAGATAAATTCTCTATGGTATTTGTGCGAATATCCTTATGGGCGAGCTTTTGCTGCATTTCATGAAGCAGGCCTTCACGCAGTGAAAAGTCGCTGTACTGCATCGCTTCGATTTTAAACAGTCTAAATACCGCGATTAAAATGGCTAAACCTCCACAAATACTCACTTGCCGCTCAGGCGTAAGACCTTCAATTTGCAGCGCTTGTACTTGTTTTGCAGCAATAAACTGGGTTTTTAGTTCTAATAATCGCTCTAAAGTAATTAGCTCTTGCTCTGCATCGTTGGCATTGATCATGGCAAGGATAGATTTAATTGTGCCAGATGTTCCCACCACAGATTGCCAGCCAGCCGATAAGTAATTAGCAAAAATCACTTCGAGTTCTTGTTCTGCGCGAACTTCTGCTTTAGCGAAGCGCTTAGCAGTGATTTGTCCATCTGCAAAATACTGCTTGGTATAACTAACACAGCCCATGTTGCGACTAGCAAGTAACTTGTGCTTAAAGTGTTTACCAATGATGAGTTCAGTACTGCCGCCACCGATATCAATAACTAAGCGGTTTTCATCGTGATGAATATAATGGGCAACACCTTGGTAAATTAAACGTGCTTCTTCTTGCCCTGATATAACTTCAATCGGGTAAGGAAACACCTTACTTGCTTGCGTTAAGAACGAATGAATATTTTTCGCGCGGCGTAATGTGTAAGTTGCCGCCACTTTGACATTCTCAAGGGGAAAGTCCTGTAAGGTAGTAGCAAACTGCTTAAGAATCGCCAGCGCGCGCTCTATAGCTTCTTGGCTTAAGTGATTTTTATCATCTAAACCATCAGCTAAATAAACGCGCTGCTTTTCTTTGTGTAAGATTTGCAAAGAGCCATCGACCTCTCTTGCCACCACTAAATGAAAACTGTTTGAGCCTAAATCAACGGCAGCAATTGAGGGATAATCATTCATTATTATAGTTACTTTCCCATTTCTTAAGGTGGTCATAAATGGCAATTTGCGAGCGAATTTTTTTACGATTGCCACGGCGCACATAGCTGTTTTTTTGTTCGCTATCGATTATGCGCGCTTTTGATCTATCTTTAAACTGTAGCTCAAGAATATCAATAATAAGCTGTTTTAATTTTTCATCATAAATCGGTGTGGCGACTTCAACACGGTGATCAAGATTTCGAGTCATCCAATCCGCTGATGAAATATACACTTTTTCTTCGCCATTATTATGAAACACCATCACCCGAGGGTGCTCTAAAAAGCGGTCAACAATACTAATAATACGAATGTTATCGTTCACGGCAGAGGGCACTAATGAACACATGCCACGCACAATAATGCGAATTTTTACGCCGCGTCTTGCGGCAAAATAGAGGTGATCAACCAGCTCTTTATCAACAAGATTGTTTATTTTTAGCGTAATTTTGCCAGCCTTACCATGCTCTACATTGGTTATTTCAGCATCAATTAGCGACATAATAGTTTGTCGTGCGTTGACTGGTGATAGCATCAAGTGATCAAACTGAAATGGTTTATAGCTACTTTCGATGAATCTAAAAACGCTATCGCACTCTTCGCTAATACCTTCATGTCTGGTAAATAAACTAAAGTCAGTATAAATTTTGGCAGTTTTCTCATGGAAGTTACCCGTGCCTATATGGGCGTACTTCACGATGTTGTTCTTTTCTTTACGATGAATAACGCATAACTTGCTGTGCACTTTCAATGCAGGAATACCAAAGATTACTTTAACACCGGCATTACTCAGAGTTTTTGCCCATTCAATATTGTTTTGTTCATCAAAGCGCGCTTTCAGCTCAACCATTACGGTGACATGTTTGCCATTTTTTGCTGCATTAATAAGTGTAGAGATAAGACGAGATTGACTCGCAACGCGATAAATATTGACCTTAATTTGGGTAACATCAGGGTCAAAAGCGGCTTGGCGTACAAACTCAAGTAAATGGTTAAAGGTGTGATAAGGGTAATACAGTAAAATATCTTGCTCTGAAATGGCATCAAACACACTTGAGTGATTGTTAAAAGCCGTGCTTTGTAATGCAGGCAGTGGTTTGTTTTCTAAATACTGACGACCAACATTCGGAAACGCAATAAAATCGCGGAAATTACGGTAACGACCGCCGGGGATCAACGCATCATGTTGACTAATATTAAGACGCTTTTTCATCACTTTAAGCATTTCAGCTGGCATGCTCTCGTCATAAACAAGGCGCACAGGCTCAGCAGAAATACGTTGCTTAAGACCCTTTGACATTTTATCGAGCAAGCCTTCTTCTAGCTCATCATCCAAATTGTACTCGGCATCACGGGTGAGTTTGATGGCGTAGCATTGAATATCATCAAAGCTAAAAAAGCTGCTAAACACATCGCGAATAAAGTAGGCGATGATGTCATCTAGCATCACGATGGTTTTGTGACGGCGTGTTTTCTCTGGTGGCAAAATAACAAAGCGAGATACGCGGTCAGTGGGCACTTCCATCATGGCATAATGACTTTTTTGATTGGTCATCTCGACGAACAAATAGGTCATGGTGTCGTTGATTTGATCTGAGTAGTCTTTCTTTTCAGAGAGTAAAATCGGCAATATGTGTTGTAGCACATTGTCGTGGAAGAATTTTTTCAGCCAACTCAAATGAAATTCAGACAACTCTTCTGGTTGTTCAACATGAATATTATGCTCGTTTAAGTCATTTAAAATATCTTTATGAATTTGGTTAAACTTTTTACCAAGCTGGAGCACTTTACTTTGGATCTGATGAAGTAATATTTCGTCTTCTTCAAAGTTCGCATCAGGAATTTTATTAAGTAATATGCGGCGCTTTACATCGGCAACACGGACACGGAAAAACTCATCCATGTTGTTTGAGTAAATACCTAAAAAGCGCATGCGCTCAATAATCGGGTTCGATTTGTCTTTGGCTTCTTGCAGCACGCGTTCATTAAAAGACAGCCAACTTAGCTCTTTGGCAAAGTAATTAACGGCTTGAGAAGAAGAATGTGATGCGTTCATCTGGTTTTCCAACGTTTATAGCTAGTTAGAATATAGAGGATGCAGATGACGTTTATATGACGTATTTATCACTTTTATGACATACATGTCAGTTTTGTGACATGTATGTCATTAATTTTAAAGCTTAGTTTAAGTTTAAATATCCCTATAAACTTGCTTGTTATGCGTCCTCAATATCAACAATTAGATCTGTGGTAATAGACTCAAGTGCGCTAATCACTTCGTCTTTGTTCATGCCTATTGGCAAAGCAACGGTCGCAACAGCACTAAAAATTGGCACGCCCCAGTTAGGTGCACTTTGTTGTTTTGAATTTAGGTGAGTGATATTCGCTCCTTTGTGACGAATAACGCTGGCTAGCTCTTGTACAATGCCTGGTCTGTCGTTACCAGTAATCACGAAGTTAATTTCCTCAGACGGAACATCAGGCAAGGTATCAGTTCCACGTTCAATTCGAACTTCAAGATAAGGTAAGCTGTGAAGGGCATCTTGTAATTCTTGCAAATGCTCTTCAGGTACTGCGGCTTCGATAATTCCGGCAAAATGACCTGCAAGGTGGCTCAAATTACTTGTCAGCCAGTTACCATGATGGTTTAAAATTGTGGCAGAAATATCTTCAACTAGGCCGGGTTTGTCTGGCCCTAAAATAGTAATTACTAACTGCTTCATACTTAAATCTCTATAAAAAAGCCTCAGAAAAATGCAATAAAAGGGAGGAGGCGTTGGTTAAAAATGATTCTTATTGTTGAAAAAATAAGTCTCATTGAGTATTGATGCTGTTTTAATGTTTGTCCAATTTTTTCACTGTAGTTATAAAAAATTAGTTATAACAATTTGTTAGCTTGATTGTGGTACTGTAATAAAAGTGCTCCACAATGACTTATTTTGGTCATTTTTTAACTTTAAAATACGTCCCTGAAATACTCGCTTTATTACACTGAATTATGACGTTTGTAACATTACTGTCATCTTGGTGAAATATAATTCGCGCAACGTTAAGTTTTAAGGGTGTTTTGATGACTTCCAATCCGAATAAACCTACCTTTCATACGGATAGAAGCCGTCTATTTAAAGACAGGTTTGCCAAGTGGGGTATTTCCGCGGGTGGCGTAATGGTGCTTGTAGCACTGCTACTCATATTCTTTTACCTTCTTTATGTTGTTCAACCTATTTTTGAATCAGCAAAAGTAGAAACACGTAATAGTGTAAAACTACAAAATGCGTCAGAAGTTGTTGGCCTTGGCATTGAAGAGCAAACAGAAGTTGCCTTTTTACTCGGTGAAAAAGGTAATGTGGACTTTTACAATGTTGAAAAAGAGCAATTTGGTAAAAAGATCACCACTCTTAATACAGAATTACCAAGCGATGTAAGCAGCTTTGCAAGCTCTGCACCGTTTCAGGGGCAATACGCATACGGCCTAGAGAATGGCTCTGTTGTTGTGGTTGCGCCAAAATTCTTAGTGACATTCCCGAACAACCAACGCCAATTAACACCGCGTTTAGATTACCCGTTGGGTGATATGGCGCTTGAGGTTGACGATCAAGGTGCGGCAATCACTAAATTTGCATTTAGCCACTACGAAGATAAAACAGCTGTTGTTGCTTTAACCGCTGACAAGCGCGTTTTATTTAGCAGCTTTGTGGGTGAAGAAAACATGTTCACCGGCGAAGTAGAGTGGGTTGTTGAGCGTACTGAGCTTGATATCGAAGGTCGTGTTGATGAGCTATTAATTTCACCTGATACAACACGTACATTCGTGCGTTCAGCAAATCAAATTTACGTATATGATACCCGTTACCCTTCTGAAGTTGAGCAAATCCAACTGCTTGCAGCGAACGAAGAAAACGCGAACCTAGTTTCAACTCAGCTATTAGCGGGTGCCAACTCACTGATGCTTGCTAACGATAATGGCGAAGTATCACAGTGGTTTGAAGTAAACACTGAAAATGGCCGTGAGTTCCAAAAGATTCGTGCATTTGAAACCAGCAAGCAATCGAAACTAAATATTTTTACTGAGTTCTATCGTCGTACCTTCTTCACAGCGGGTGCTAACGGTGAGCTTGGTATTTATTACACAACCAGTGATGCAAAACTGTGGCAAGGTAAAGTAAGCGAAGGTCCAATTCAAAACTTTGCTATTTCACCACGTTCAAATGCGGCACTGATTCTTGCTGATGACGCGTTAAAAGTGATTGAAATCCATAACGAGCACCCAGAAGTAACCTGGTCTGCATTATGGCAAGAAGTGTGGTACGAAGGCTATCCAGAGCCGGGTTATATCTGGCAGTCAACGTCTGCGAGTGATGACTTTGAATCTAAGTTCTCGTTAGTGCCAATTTCATTCGGTACGATTAAAGCTGCAATGTACGCAATGTTATTTGCGGTACCCATTGCGCTTTCAGCGGCAATTTACACGGCGTACTTTATGTCGAGTGAATTACGTAAAGTGGTTAAGCCGACTGTAGAAATTATGGAAGCATTACCAACGGTAATCTTAGGTTTCTTAGCTGGTCTTTGGTTAGCACCATTAATTGAAGAACATTTACCAGCGATTGTCGGATTATTGGTGTTGCTGCCAATTGGTATCTTATTAACTGCATTCGGCTGGAACAAACTACCGGCGTCAATTCGTCACCGTATTCCTGAAGGTTCGCATTCAATTTTACTTATCCCAGTGGTTATCTTTATTGGCTGGTTATCGTTTGCGATGAGTAACTCAATTGAGCTTTGGATGTTTGACGGTAATGTGCGTCAGTACCTAACCAATGAATTAGGTATGACATTCGACCAACGTAACTCACTAGTTGTTGGTATTGCGATGGGCTTTGCTGTTATCCCAACTATTTTCTCAATTGCTGAAGATGCGGTATTCAGTGTTCCTAAGCACTTATCAAACGGTTCATTAGCACTTGGTGCAACGCAATGGCAAACATTGGTTCGCGTAGTACTACTAACAGCAAGCCCGGGTATCTTCTCAGCAGTAATGATGGGCCTAGGCCGTGCGGTAGGTGAAACAATGATTGTACTAATGGCAACAGGTAATACACCTATTATGGACTGGAGTATCTTCCAGGGTATGAGAACACTTGCAGCGAATATCGCGGTAGAAATGCCAGAGTCTGAGGTAGGTAGCTCGCATTATCGCATCCTATTCTTAGCAGCATTTGTATTATTCATATTCACATTCGTTTTCAACACAGTGGCTGAGTTTGTTCGTCAGCAACTGCGTGAAAAATACAGTTCAATGTAGGTGGAGAGACACGACATGGTAAAGCAGTGGTTTAAGTCTGGTTCTCCTTGGATTTGGATGACCGGCGGTGCGGTAAGCATCAGTTTAATCTCGGTTCTTGGCTTACTAGCCATGATTGCTTGGAAAGGTTTAAGCTTTTTCTGGCCATCAGAAGTAGTGCAATTTGAGCTGCAAGGCTCTGTTGCAAAACAAACAGTGATCGGTGAAATTTATGACCGTGAACTAGTTGCAAAATCACGTATTGAGGCGACGGGCGTTGATTTATCTCATTACGACAAAGAGCAGCTAGAGCGCTTACTGATCAAAACCGGTAACCGTGAGTATGTTGATCTCGATTTCCGTTGGGTACTAGAGACAGACATTACATCGCGTACTGCGCCAGCAGAGCTTGCAGTATTCGAACGTAGCAAAAACGGTAACTTTTACGGTTATGTTGAGCAGGTTATTAAAGACGGTGAAGTTATCACAGATAACAAAATAGACGTGCTTTATGATCTTGTAGAGCGTGCAGTTGACCTAAATGACCAAGCACTCGATTTACAAAACGGTGATATTGGTCATATTAACTATGAACTTGAGCGTTTACGCTTAAAAGAAAAAGCATACCAGCTTGATAACGAACTAACCGATGAGCGTGTTGCTGAGCTTGCACAAACTCGTGCTGAGTTACGTGCTGAATACACAGTGTTAGAAAAACAGTTGTTTGCACTTCGTAAAGAGGCAAAGCGTGACCAAGTAACTGTGAGAGACATGCGCGGTGAAGTGGTTACTTTACCTCTGTATCAAGTTCTTGATGTGTGGTTCCCTAATGACATGGGCTTCTTTGCTAAGCTTGGTCACTATTTTGTACAACTTGGTAAGTTTGTAGCGGATGACCCACGTGAAGCAAACACTGAAGGTGGTGTATTCCCGGCAATTTTCGGTACTGTATTCATGGTATTACTAATGGCAGTGATTGTGACGCCATTTGGTGTGGTTGCAGCGATTTACTTGCATGAATACGCAGCAAAAAATGCCGTGACTAAGATGATCCGTATCGCGGTAATCAACCTTGCGGGTGTACCTTCGATTGTATACGGTGTATTTGGTCTAGGTTTCTTTGTATACATGCTCGGTGGCAGCATTGACCAATTATTCTACCCTGAGTCGTCGCCAAGCCCAGTATTTGGTACGCCAGGTGTGATTTGGTCTGCATTAACGCTCGCAATTTTAACGCTGCCTGTTGTTATTGTTTCGACAGAAGAAGGTTTATCACGTATACCAAGTACGGTTCGTCATGGTTCATTAGCACTTGGCGCAACAAAAGCAGAAACGCTATGGCGCATCATCATTCCGATGGCAAGCCCTGCGATTATGACAGGTTTAATCCTAGCGGTTGCACGTGCAGCCGGTGAAGTAGCACCACTCATGCTTGTTGGTGTTGTTAAGATGGCACCAACACTGCCTCTTGACGGTAACTTCCCATACATACATTTAGATAGAAAATTTATGCACTTAGGTTTCCATATTTACGATGTTGGTTTCCAAAGCCCTAACGTAGAAGCGGCTCGTCCGCTGGTATATGCCACGGCATTCTTACTGGTATCAGTAATTATCGCCCTGAATATCACCGCGATTGGTATTCGTAACCACTTACGCGAAAAGTTTAGAGCTCTTGAGCATTAATACAGAATTTTTATAGGTAGACAGAGATGATTACAGTTGCACCACAAGTAAACCAAGCGAAAAGCGCGGCAAAGCTAGATTTAGATAACCTAACTGCAGAGCAAACAGCGTTAGAGATTAAAAACTTAGATCTATACTACGGTGATAAACAAGCGCTTAGCGGCGTAAATATGAACATCCCGAAAGGTCAGGTAACAGCATTTATCGGTCCATCGGGTTGTGGTAAATCAACACTTTTACGTTGTATCAACCGTATGAACGACCTTGTTGATAGCTGTCGTATTGATGGTGAGATCTTACTACATGGTCACAATATCTATGATAAGAATGTAGATGTTGCTGCACTACGAAGAAATGTCGGGATGGTATTCCAACGTCCTAATCCATTTCCAAAATCAATCTACGAAAATGTCGTTTATGGCCTACGCTTACAAGGTATTAAAGAAAAGCGTAAACTAGACGAAGTGGTTGAACAATCTTTACGTGGCGCGGCGTTATGGGATGAAGTTAAAGACCGTTTACACGATAGTGCATTTGGCTTATCGGGTGGTCAGCAACAGCGTCTTGTAATTGCTCGCTCAATTGCTATCGAGCCTGAAGTACTACTTCTGGATGAGCCTACATCGGCACTAGATCCAATTTCTACTTTAGTTATCGAAGAGCTAATTAACGACTTAAAGAATAAGTTTACCGTGGTAATCGTTACTCACAACATGCAACAGGCTGCTCGTGTATCAGACCAAACTGCGTTTATGTACATGGGTGAGTTGATTGAGTATTCAGATACCAATACGTTATTTACAACACCAAGCAAGAAGAAAACAGAAGACTACATTACAGGCCGTTACGGTTAGTTAATAAAGTTACTTGGTACCGTAAACGAAATTTATAGAGGTAGACAATGGAACATAATATCAATAAACACATTTCGGGCCGCTTTAATGAAGAGCTTGAAAATGTGCGTAACCATGTATTAAACATGGGTGGTTTAGTTGAACAACAACTAAACAGTGCACTGGATGCTGTTAGCAATGGTGATGCAGATCTTGCACAGAAAGTTCGTGAAAACGACTATAAAGTAAATGCAATGGAAGTGAATATTGACGAAGAATGTACACGCATTATTGCTCGTCGTCAGCCGGCAGCGAGTGACTTACGTCTTGTCATTGCCATTGCAAAAACAATTGCCGACTTAGAGCGTATTGGCGATGAAGCTGAGCGTATTGCTAAAGTCGCACTAGACTCATTTACTAAAGATCAGCAAGACTTATTGGTAAACATTGAAAACATGGGTCGCCAAGTATCGAAAATGCTTCATGATGTACTTGATGCATTTGCACGTATGGATGTGCAATGTGCGTTTGAAGTACATAAAGAAGACGCTAAAGTTGACCGTGAATACGAAGCAATTACCCGTCAAATTATGACATATATGATGGAAGATCCACGCTCAATCCCGAAAATTATGGATTTAGTGTGGTCAGTACGTTCATTAGAGCGTATTGGCGATCGCTGCCAGAATATTGCTGAATACATCATCTATTTTGTTAACGGTAAAGATATTCGTCATACATCTCAAGCAGATATAGAAAAGTCGCTGTAATTAAGCCGCTACTTTTCATTACTAAATCGAGCGGCCCTAGGGCCGCTTTGTGTTTTATTGCTGATGTAAGGCAGAAAAAGCGTTCACAATCGAACACAATGCTGTAAAATTCGCAGCTGCCAAAGCATACTAATTTATAAAGGGTCAGTTATGCCTACAAATGCATTTTTAGGGGTTTTTGCTAAATCACCTATTAAGCCTATGGAAGATCACATTAAGAAAGTACATCAAGCAAGTAAAGCATTGATCCCTTTCTTTAATCACGTGTTTAAAGAAGAATGGCAAGAAGCGGAAGAAATCCGTTTAAACATTCGTAATTTAGAGCGTGAAGCTGATGAAATGAAACGTAACATCCGCCTTCAACTACCTCGTGGCTTATTTATGCCAGTTGAGCGTACCGATTTGCTAGAGCTTGTTACTCAACAAGACAAAATTGCTAACAAAGCAAAAGATATCGCAGGTCGTGTAGTTGGTCGTGAGATGATCATACCTACCGAAATCCAAACAGATTTCCTTGCTTATGTAACTCGTTGTGTTGATGCGACTAAACAAGCGTCAAAAGCAATCAATGAGCTAGATGAGCTGCTTGAAACGGGCTTCAAAGGTCGCGAAGTGACTTTAGTTGAAAAAATGCTCGTTGAATTGGACGCTATTGAACAAGACACGGATGACATGCAGATCAAAATTCGCCGTCAATTGCGCGCCATCGAAAATGAACTTAACCCAGTCGACGTGATGTTCTTATACAAGATCATTGAGTGGGTGGGCGAGCTTGCAGATATTGCAGAGCGCGTAGGTTCTCGTCTTGAGCTGATGTTAGCTCGTTAATTAAAAATCAGTTCAAACACGAAAAAATTAAAGGTTCACACAATGGATATCATTGCAAATTACGGCACGTTATTGGTTTTAACTGCCGCCGCAGTCGGTTTCTTTATGGCTTATGGTATTGGTGCAAATGACGTTGCCAATGCAATGGGTACATCAGTAGGCTCAAAAGCACTTACAATTAAACAAGCAATCATCATCGCGATGGTGTTTGAATTCGCTGGCGCATACCTTGCCGGTGGTGAGGTTACATCTACAATCCGTAAAGGGATTATCGATGCCACGCCATTTATGGACATACCTGAGTTAATGATACTCGGTATGATTGCCGCTTTATTCGCTGCAGGTAGCTGGTTATTAATTGCCTCTTTCTTAGGCTGGCCAGTATCTACGACTCACTCAATCATTGGTGCCATCATTGGTTTCGCATTGGTTGCAGTAGGTAGTGAAGCAATCCAATGGAACAAGGTAATGGGTATCGTAGGTAGCTGGATTGTTACCCCTGCTATCTCTGGTTTTATTGCTTATTTGATTTTCATGAGTGCGCAAAAGCTAATTTTTGACACTGATGCACCACTTAAAAATGCTAAGCGTTACGTGCCTATCTATATGGGTCTAGCGGGCTTCATCATGTCACTTGTAACAATCAAGAAAGGCTTGAAGCATATCGGTATTAACTTAGGTGCTGTTGAAGGTTATGCGCTTTCTATCGCGATTGCTGTTGTAGTTGCTATCATCGGTAAGATTGCGATTGCTCGCCTTAAAATCGATCCTAAAGCTGATAAGAAAATGCAGTTCAACAACGTTGAGAAAGTGTTCGCAGTACTTATGGTACTAACAGCATGTTGTATGGCATTCGCACACGGTTCAAATGACGTTGCTAACGCGATTGGTCCATTAGCTGCTGTTGTAAACATTGTTGAGCACAACGGTGAAATCGCTAAGAAAGCGGCTATCGCATGGTGGATTTTACCATTAGGTGGTTTAGGTATTGTTGCTGGTCTTGCTATCTTAGGTAAGAAGGTAATTAAGACCATCGGTGAAGGCATCACGCACTTAACACCAAGCCGTGGTTTTGCTGCTGAACTTGCTGCTGCTTCAACAGTTGTTATCGCATCAGGTACTGGTTTACCTATTTCTACTACGCAAACACTTGTAGGTGCGGTACTAGGTGTTGGTATGGCACGCGGTATTGCGGCTCTTAACATGGGTGTTGTAAGAAACATTGTAGTTTCTTGGGTAATTACATTGCCAGTTGGCGCAGCCCTTGCTATTGTTATTTTCTATGTACTGAGAACTGCCTTCGGGGTATAAAAAGTACTAAAAGACTTTTAGCTTGAAAAGATCTCAATGCCTTAGGTATTGGGGTCTTTTTATTTGCAGGTAGAGAATGAATAACTTACCAAGTATTAAACAACTACAGTATTTATTAGCAGTCCACCAACATCAACACTTTGGCCGCGCAGCAAGCGCCTGTTTTATCGGTCAATCAACCTTAAGTAGTGCAATTCAAAACTTAGAAGAAACCTTAGGTTGCCAACTTATAGAGCGTGAAAACCGCAGCCTAATGTTTACCGCAATTGGTGAAGAGGTTGTCGAAAAAGCACGTAAGATTATTGACGACACCCTTAGCCTTAAAGAGCTGACAAAGAGTTTTTTAACGCCTTTGAGTGGCACTCTCACGCTTGGTGTGATCCCGACGATTGCCAGCTTTATTGCTGCACCTTTATATCATTTCTGCAAACAGACCTTTACCGAGTTAGAGCTAGTGCTAGTTGAAGACACCAGTGACAAACTGCTCGACAAACTTGAACATGGGCAAATTGATATGGCATTGCTGGCTTTACCGTATGACACTGAAAAGTTTCATACACAAGTACTTGCTAAAGACCACTTCAGTCTAGTGCATCATAAAGATTATACTCCAGCAGATGGTGTGGAAGATTTTAATCTTTTACCGGATGCGAGTGTGTTCTTACTAGAACGTGAGCACTGCATGACTGGCCATGCACTAAGTGCTTGCCATTTGAATCGCTCAAGTTGTATTAACCCATTTGAAGCGGCAAGCTTACATACGCTATTAAGTATGGTTGAACACCAGCTTGGTGTTACTTTTTTACCACAAATGGCTATCAATGCAGGCATTTTAGATAAAAAAGAGATGGTCGCAACACCATCGCAAAATGATGCATACCGAGATATTGGTATCGTGTGGCGTAAAACCACGGGCCGGATCAGAGACTTTAGGCTATTTAGCCAGCAGCTAGAGCTGTTTCTCAATAAGCAATGTAGCTTAGACGGTCAATGAACAAAAAACCCCAAATAAAAAATATTTGGGGTTTTTTATTATTTAAGCAAACTATTTTTTTCCTTCCCTCGACTAACATAATAACAAAACCATTAAAGGCAGATCAGATGACGAGGCTAGTTTGTTTTTTCAATCACTTGAAACACTAATTACTAAAGCGCAACAGGGTAATAAACGGGCGTGGTTGAAATTAGTCAAGCAGCACGAAACACAGGTATATAACTATTGCCTAAGGATGTTAAGTCACCCTGATGATGCAATGGATTTAATGCAAGAAGTGTTTATTTCTGTTTATAAAAGCTTACCGAGCTTTCGTGGTGAATCGAGTTTCAATACTTGGCTCTATCAAATTGTGCATAGGCGTAGTGTTGAATATTACCGCCGCCGTAAGCTGCATCAAGGTTTAGACGATATACCAGAAGAAACCTGCGAGCATAGTGAGTTAGAAACCAATCAACTGCAATCTGAGCAGCATCATGAACTCAAAGTAATGATGAACAATTTACCCTGGGAGCAACGCCTGGTGGTGGAGTTAAAGTTTTTTCAGCACTGTACATTTGAAGAAATCGCTGAGCAATTAGGTATTTCGACCAATACAGCTAAATCAAGACTATACAGTGCTCTAGGCAAGTTAAAAGTGCATTTGGAGGCCGTAGATGGCTAATTTAGATTCATTATTTACCGCATGGTTAGAAGGCGAAAGCCTCACTGAAGAGCAAATTGCGTTGCTACAAGCCAATGCTGAGTATGCATCAATGATGAACAATGCAATGCAGTGGCAACAACAAAGTCAACATTATGAAACGGTACCCGTACCAAATTGGGATAGAGAGTCTACGATGCCCAAAGTACAAAAACAAAGTCTGTTTTTTGGTGCTGGGGTGTGGGCAGTGGCTGCGTCAATAGTATTTTGCGCGTGGGTTTTTGTTAGTAATCCACAGCAAGGAAACCAGCAGTTACTAGAGCAAGTGGCCAAGCAAACCAATTTATTAGAGTCACAACAAAAGCAAATTGATCAGTTACAAAATATCATTACTGCGCAAAACGAAGTGCAGCAACAGCAGATGTACCAACTGGCCAAAGAAGCGATTAGAACCGGGCGAGTAGAGCGCCAAGAAGATATTGCCAGCGTGCTGGCTTATATCAAAACACAGCGTGCCCAAGACCAAGCGTACTTACGTATGCAGTTAAATGATTTAGCAGAGCAAGTGGAAGGCGGACCATTGCCAACCGTTGCCAACAATTTGGAGTATTAAGATGTCAAAATACAAATCAACTACGGCTGCATTATTGCTTTTCGCAGCAGTAAGTGTGCAAGCACAAGCAAATGATGAATTGGATAAAATTCAGCGTGAAGTCGGGATTATGGAAAAGATTCTCTCAGCGGCGTTAAAACAAGATACTGATAACAAGGTAAGGAATGTCTCTTCGAGTTATTTGCAGCATCAAGGCGTGGTGTTTAGTTTTGATGTACGAGGCAGTTCACGCTGGTCTACAGTGTTTGCCTCTGTGCCCGATGCGCCGTTGCCACCAATGCCTGATATTGATTTTGAAGAACTCACTGAAATAGAAGTACTAGGCGAGCATGTGCAAGTGATCAGCGATGCGGTGGTAGTGAAAACGCAAGAAGCCTACCAACAAGCTATGGAAGTGATGCGCGAAAGTGCAGAGCGAGTACGTGAAGTGGCTGAGCAAGAGCGCGATGTAAGCCGTGAAATTCGTGATCTTGAACGTGAAAAGCGCGACCTTGAATTTGATCGTCGCCACGATAAAGATGCCAAAGAGCAAGAGCTCGAAAAACGTAAACAAGCATTACAAGCATCGATTAAAGAGCTTGAAAAGCAACAGCTAAAGTTATCACAAAAGCAGCAGCAAATGCGCAAAGAGTTAGCTGAGAAAAAACAAGCCCGCTTAAAAGAGCAAAAGCAACAGCTAGCAGCCCTAGCACAGCAAGTAGATAAAAGCTTATCTCTGACTCTATGTGATTATGGTAGCGGTTTAAGAAGCCTGCCTAACGATGAACATGTGAGCTTTATCATCCGTGGTGTTAGCGAAGGTAAAACTGAACAAGTAAAAGTGTTTAAAAAGTCTGACATTAAAAAGTGTGTGGTTGGCGATATAAAAGCCGCGCAATTACTCGAAAAAGCATCAAGTTATAGTTTTTAAATTCTCCCAACTAAAAAAGCAGCCTAAAGTGGCTGCTTTTCATTCATTGAAAATGGTTTTAAGTCGGGTAAAAACAACAAGTAAACCCACACGACTAAGTTAAAGTAAGGTACTAAACCTAACCCTGTAAAGGTTTTTACCGGATACCCTTTTAAGCTCGCATTACGGTAACATTGATACGCTATCCCTAAATTTACAATCAGCAACAAAACGATAAGTTGTGTCATCACTTTTCTCCATTATACCGCCAATACATGGACTTAACGATGTTAAGTTATGCTTAGTATGTTTAATATAATAAGTAATGTCATGTTTATTATAGATAATCACTATAAAAACACGACATTTAACCTTGCTGTGGATTTAAGTATAGATGAGTATTGTCAGTATGGAAGCAAAATTACTTAGAAAAAATGTTTAAAAATGTATCAAGCTTTGCTCTAAATAGGCTAGATAATTGTTAGTTAAACAGATTATTTTCAGATATTTTTTTTAGTTCAGCCGTTATTTTTTCAACAGGCATCGGGCGAGCAATGAAGTAACCTTGCCCATAATCTACGCCGATATCTTTTAGCGCTAAAAATATCTCTTGATTTTCAACATATTCAGCAACAGAGCGCTTATCAAGGGAACGGCTAATATCATTAATTGCCTTTACCAGCGCTAAATCGATTGGGTCGTTCAGCATGTCGCGAACAAATGAACCATCAATTTTTACATGTTGAGCCGGTAATTGTTTAAGGTAGTTGAAGGTACTAAAGCCTGTACCAAAGTCATCAATTGAGAAGTGACACCCTAAGCCGTTCAAACGCTCGATCATGGCACGGGTTGCAACGAGGTTATTAATACTCGCAGACTCTGTGATCTCAAAAATGATACGTGTTGGTTCAACAGCATATTCTTTTAAGCTCGACTCTATATGAGGCAGTAAGCGTTCATCTAAAAACGACTGTGCTGATAAGTTAATTGCTATTTGATTGAGTTCCGGGTACTCGGCAACACTCTTAATTGCATTACGAATAACACATTGATCCATTAAAAATGTATCATTTAGAAGTTCAAGAGCTGGGATAAATTGATTTGGGTAAACAATTTCATCGTTTAATTTTAAGCGTAATAGCGCTTCAAAATAGGCAACATGGCCGCGCTTAAAGTCCCAAATAGGCTGATAGTGAAGCTCGATAGCATCGTGCTGTAATGCCTGACGAATACTGTGCCCCCACTCTAACCCCGCTTGTAAGCTATTGTGGCTGGAGTCTTCTTTAGAGTAGCAATGAACGAGGTTACGTCCTAAGCTTTTTGCTACATAAAGAGCGATATCAGCTTGTTTTAAGCATTCACTTGGATCGTTATTTTGCTCAGTGATTTGTGTTAAACCAATTGAACAGCTAATTGAGTACTCTTGGCCTTCTGAATGAAAACGGTGTTTTTCAATCGCCATGCAAATGCTTTCTGCAACCAAGTGTGCATCGAGTAGGTTCGTATTTTTTAAGATCACGGCGAATTCATCACCACCGATGCGGCACACTAAGTGCTCATCACTGATATTCGCTGTAAATAACTGAGCAACTTCTTTTAGAACGATGTCGCCTTGTTGGTGACCTTTACTGTCGTTGATGATTTTAAAGTGATCTAAGTCGATATAAATTAGCGCATGCTCGGTATCGTTACTGGTGTACTTGGCCTTACAAATACGTTGTAATTGTTGGTCAAAGTAATAACGGTTATGCAGCTCTGTGAGCGTATCGTGCAAGGCTAAATGACGAAGTTGTAGCTCTGCCTGTTTACGCTCATGAATGTTATCGATAGTGGCGGTAATAGTCGCTGAGTTTTGGCTATTTTTTATTAGTTGTAAGCGACATTCAACCCAAATGGCATTACCATTTTTATGTTTTAGCTGGATCTCGACCTGTTGCTGTTGCTCACCACCAAGCAAAATACGCTGAATGGTATCTTGTAGCTTTGTTTTGCACTCCGGTAAGCAAAAGTCTGTTAGTGACTTTGCTAAACTAGATTTTATGCCATAGCCCGTTAAATGCTCCCAAGCTGGGTTAATAAAGCGAATATTACCCTCTTGGTTAAACTCAAGTACCACCGTATTTAGGTGTAATAAAATACGTTGGTGGGCAGAAAACAGCTCTTTATAACGGCTTTGACTTTGGCTTAGTTGTTCTACTTTTTGTGCAAACTCTGCGTAGCTCACCATGAAATCTTCACGACGAGCAGCGTGGTCACACACTTTGCTTAATAACGAGTGATCGTAAGGGGCGCGAATAAAATCAGTAACGCCAGAAAGTAACAACTGCTCCGCGTAATCTGCATCATTGTTATCAATGATGGTTACAATCGCTTGTTTTGGGTTGTGTTGTAATATTTCGCTAATTAACCCAGCTGCGGTATCAGAATGAGACTCGGTGGCGTCAATCAATACAATGGCAAATTTTTGTTGTAAAAAAGTAGCTAGCGTCGCTTTTGTAGACGTGGTGTGAGTAATAGCAAAACTGAGTTTAAGCTGCTCGCTAATATCTTTTGCTTTGCGACTATCGGTTTCAAGTAGCAATAAATTAAGGCGACTACTTTTCTCAAGATGGGTTGATAACACGTTGGCTAACATTTGCGGCAGCATATCTTGGCGTTCAAATGGCAATACGGCATCAATGCCATAGCTGCGAGCCGTGGTTTCGGCTATACGTTCACAATAAATTGGTGGAGTAAGTAAAATAGGTGTGTTTTTTGGTGTTTTTAATAACCCTGAACGGATCATGCGCGAAAAACGCCAACCATCAATCTTACCAACCTCAAGACCGGTAATGATAATATCCACTGGGTGGCTTTTAAGAATTTTTAGCGCATCTTGAGAGTCACTGGCTTCGATAAACGTGAAGACATTAAGTTTGTTTAATGTGGTCTTAATTGTTTCACGCTCAGCAACGCTTGCGTTTAAAATTAGCAGTTTCAACTGCTTTGCCATGGCGCTACTACCTCTTACCTAACCCATGTTTATTGAATAGGCTAGAATAATGACATTTTGCCTAATCTACAAGCAAACTTTACCTAAAAGCGGTTAATAAGCACTTAAGTGTGTAAACCTGTAAACGGCCATTCACTTGGTCTAGGGCTTTGCTTGAGGTAGTAGGCGTATCAGAGTAAACTTGGCGCGTTTTTATTAATGAGAGATATGCTCTATGCGCGTAGCTGATTTTAGCTTTGACCTTCCTGATGAATTAATTGCTCGTTTTCCGAAAGCAGATCGAACTAGCAGTCGTTTACTGACGCTTGATGGCCCATCAGGGCAAGTTGAGCATAAAGTATTTAGTGATATTTTATCGCTCGTTAATGAAAATGACTTATTAGTTTTCAATAACACCAAAGTGATCCCTGCTCGCATGTTTGGGCAAAAAGAATCAGGCGGTAAGCTTGAGGTGTTAGTAGAGCGTGTACTTGACGAACACCGTGTGCTTGCGCATGTACGAGCTAGTAAATCGCCAAAACCAGGCTCAAAAATCATTCTAGAAGGTAAAGCAGAAGCAACCATGGTTACGCGTCATGGCGAGCTTTTTGAGCTTGAATTTGCCAAAGACGAAAATGTACTCGATATCCTAAACGAGATCGGTCATATGCCATTACCACCTTATATTGACCGCCCTGATAATG
Source organism: Pseudoalteromonas simplex (assembly GCF_015278155.1). Classification (NCBI taxonomy): domain Bacteria; kingdom Pseudomonadati; phylum Pseudomonadota; class Gammaproteobacteria; order Alteromonadales; family Pseudoalteromonadaceae; genus Pseudoalteromonas; species Pseudoalteromonas simplex. Next base: position 372,232 of record NZ_JADILN010000004.1, on the reverse strand, counting down.
AGTCAGATCGTGAGCGTTATCAAACTGTTTATGGTGAAAAGCCAGGTGCCGTAGCCGCGCCAACAGCTGGCCTGCATTTTGATGATAAATTAATGGCAGCCTTAAAAGACAAGGGCATTAACATGGCCTTTGTGACCTTGCACGTGGGCGCTGGTACATTCCAGCCTGTGCGCGTTGACTCAGTTGATGAGCATGTTATGCACTCAGAGTACATCGAAGTACCAGATGAAGTGGTTAAAGCGGTAGCCGAAACGAAAGCAAAAGGTGGTCGTGTAATCGCTGTAGGGACTACATCAGTCCGCTCATTAGAGTCAGCAGCTAAAGTGCACGGCGGCAAACTAGATACTTACTTTGGCGATACCGATATCTTTATTTATCCGGGTTATCAGTTCAATGTGGTTGATGCCATGGTGACAAACTTCCATTTACCTGAATCAACGTTAATCATGTTAGTCAGTGCCTTTGCAGGCCAAGAGAACATAATGGGTGCTTACCATACGGCTATTGAGCAGAAGTATCGCTTCTTTAGTTATGGTGATGCGATGTTCTTAACGCGCAAATAACGTTAAAAAGCCCAGTTTTTGAACTGGGCTTTTTATTTTCGAATTTAGCTCAATTAATAGTAATAAACCTGCAAACAGGGTAGAATCGAGCGGTTAAATTATAGCTTGTTGGACTGTTTTTCCGACACTGAGGATAATATGAAATTTGAATTAGACCGCACTGACGGTAAAGCGCGCCGCGGCCGCTTGATTTTTGAACGTGGTGTTGTAGAAACGCCAGCATTTATGCCGGTAGGTACTTACGGTACTGTAAAAGGTATGACGCCTGACGAAGTGAAAGATACTGGTGCACAAATTTGCCTAGGTAACACTTTCCACTTAATGCTGCGTCCTGGTACAGAAATCATTAAGCAGCACGGTGATTTACACGACTTTATGAATTGGGATCGTCCAATCCTAACTGATTCAGGCGGTTTCCAAGTATTCAGCTTAGGCGCAATGCGCAAAATCACAGAAGAAGGCGTGATGTTCAGCTCACCCGTTAATGGTGAAAAAATCATGCTTTCGCCAGAAAAAGCGATGCAAGTTCAGCGTGATCTAGGCTCTGACATCGTGATGATCTTTGACGAATGTACGCCATACCCTGCGACTGAAAAAGAAGCGAAAGATTCTATGGAGTTGTCACTTCGTTGGGCTAAACGCTCAAAAGAAGGTCATGGTGATAACCCAGCTGCGCTGTTTGGTATTATCCAAGGTGGTATGTACCCTGAGCTTCGTGCACAATCGCAAAAAGGCCTAGAAGAAATCGGCTTTGATGGTTATGCATTAGGTGGTTTATCGGTTGGTGAGCCGAAAAACGAGATGATCAACATTCTTGACCACTGTGCTTACAAAATGCCTGAAGACAAGCCTCGTTACTTAATGGGCGTTGGTAAACCTGAAGACTTAGTTGAAGCGGTTCGCCGTGGTATCGATATGTTTGACTGTGTGATGCCTACGCGTAACGCACGTAATGGTCATTTATTCGTAACTGGCGGCATTGTTAAAATTCGTAATGCAGTACATAAAACAGACACCGGTCCATTGGATCCTGAGTGTGATTGTCATACGTGTAAAAACTATTCACGTGCATACTTGCATCATCTTGATAAATGTAATGAAATCTTAGGCGCACGTCTAAACACGATTCACAACTTACGTTATTATCAACGCGTGATGGAAGGCTTACGTAATGCCATCAGTAATGGCAAACTAGACGAATTTGTTGCAGATTTTTATGCACGCCGCGGCCAAGAAGTGCCAGAGCTTGCAGATACATCAGATTAAATTTTTAGAAAAATTAAAGAGGAAGTGAAATGAGTTTATTCATCTCAAACGCCCACGCAAGTGCGGCAGGTGCAGCACCAGCAGGTGGTGGCATGGAAATGCTAATCATGTTGGGTATTTTCGGTCTGGTATTTTATTTCTTAATCTACCGTCCACAAGCTAAGCGTGTAAAAGAGCATAAAGCCCTAATGAGCGCAATGGCGAAAGGCGACGAAGTACTAACGCAAGGTGGTTTAGTAGGTAAGATTGCTAAAATCGCTGATGACAAAGACTTTATCGTGATTTCATTAAACGACCAAGCAGAAGTAACAGTACAAAAATCAGCTGTTTCTGCAGTATTGCCAAAAGGCACTATGAAGTCGCTATAACAATAAAAATAAGGACTCACACGTGTTAAACAAGTTTCCATTATGGAAGTATTTACTTGTTCTTGTAGTGTTAGTCGTTGGTATTTTATATGCCTCTCCTAACTTGTATGGCCGAGACCCGGCCATACAAGTATCGGGCACTAAAGGTACTGATGCTGACCTCAGCGTACTCGATAAAGTAAATGCGACTCTCAAAGAACATAACGTTACTGTTAAATCAAGCAAACTTGAAGATGGACAAATCCTCGTTCGTTTTAAGAATGTTGAAGACCAACTAAAAGCGCAAGATCTACTGCGTGATTCCCTTAGTGAAGATTATATCTCTGCAATCAATATGGCACCTGCTCAACCAGAGTGGTTAAAGTCACTGGGTGGTAACCCAATGAAACTAGGCCTAGATTTAAGCGGTGGTGTTCACTTTACTATGGAAATCGACATGGCGACGGCGGTTGATACTCAGCTTGAGCAAATGGAACAAGATTTCAAAAGTGACTTACGTGAAGAAAAACTACGTTATCGCACTATTCGCCGTGTAGCGAACAGCGAGCGATTACGTGTTGAAATGCGTAACGAAGAAGATAAAGACGCAGCAGAGCGTTTCTTATCAACTCGTTACCCATTAAACGTTTACGTTGATGATAGCAGCAGCGACAATGCTTTTTACGTGAGCATGAGCGAGCAAAAGTTAAAAGAAATTCGTGACTACGCTATCAAGCAAAACGAAACGATTATCCGTAACCGTATTAACCAAATCGGTGTTGCAGAGCCTAACGTACAGCGCCAAGGTGCTGAGCGTATCATCGTGCAACTTCCGGGTGTACAAGATACAGCGCGTGCTAAAGAGATTCTAGGTGCAACTGCAACTCTAGAGTTCCGTGAAGTTGACGAAAACGCAGATGCAAGTGCAGCCCTGCAAGGCCGTTTACCGCCTGGTACAGAAATGATCATGGCGCGTGAAGGTTACCCAGTGGTTCTTAAGCAGCGCATCATTCTTGAAGGTAGCCACATCACTGGCGCGCAATCAGGTATGGATGAGTATCAACGTCCACAAGTTAGTATTACGCTAGATAGCAAAGGTGGCGCAAAAATGAATGCGTTCACTAAGCGTGCTATCGGTAAACGCATGGCTACAGTATTTATCGAATACAAGCCATCAGGTAAAACAGATGAAAACGGTAAAGCACTTCCGCCAATTAAAGTTGAAGAAGTGATTAACGTGGCGACCATTCAAGCGCGTCTTGACCGTTCATTCCGTATTACAGGTATCGATAACCCAGCTGAAGCACACAACCTTAGCCTATTACTTCGTGCTGGTGCACTGGTTGCGCCAATTCAAATCGTTGAAGAACGTACGGTAGGTCCAAGCCTAGGTCAAGAGAACATCGAAGCGGGTATGACTGCCGTTGTGCTTGGTTTCGTGTTTGTACTGGTATTTATGCTTATTTACTACAAAGGTTTCGGCATGGTGGCGAATATCGCTCTGGGTGCCAACCTAGTATTAATTGTTGGTGTGATGTCACTTATTCCGGGTGCTGCGTTAACGTTACCGGGTATTGCAGGTATCGTATTAACCGTCGGTATGGCCGTTGATGCCAATGTACTTATCTTCGAACGTATTCGTGAAGAACTTGCTGATGGCCGTAGTCCACAACAAGCTGTTCATTTTGGTTACGACAGCGCGTTTAGCACCATTTTAGATGCTAACATCACAACGCTTATCGCAGCAGTGATTCTATTTGCAGTGGGTACAGGTCCTATTGCTGGTTTCGCAGTAACGCTAGCGATTGGTATTATCACCTCTATGTTTACAGCCATTGTTGGTACCCGTGCGGTAATCAACTTGTTCATTGGCGGTAAGCGTATTGATAAGTTGTCGATTTAGGAGTCAGCATGCAAATTTTAAAACTCGGTGGTAAAACACTCCCGTTTATGAAGTTAAGAAAGTTTGCCATGACATTATCAACTTTGTTGATTTTGGCTTCTTTCGTGTCGTTTTTTACTAAAGGCTTAAATTTTGGTCTCGACTTCACTGGCGGTACCGCTGTTGAGGTAGGCTTTACACAAGCACCTGATCTTAAAGAAGTACGTGATGCAATCACTGAAAGTGGCTTTGAAGATTTCTCAGTGCAACTGTTTGGCTCAAGTAAAGAAATTCTAGTGCGTCTTGCTCCGCAAGGTGCTGGCGTAAAAGCAGAAGTAATTGGCAACCAAATCATTACGGCATTACAAAAAGTTGAGTCGACAGTAGAAATGCGTCGTATCGAATTTGTTGGCCCAAGTGTTGGTGAAGATCTAAAAGAGCAGGGTGGCCTTGCCATGTTAACTGCGCTTATCTGTATCTTAATTTACGTTGCGTTTCGTTTTGAATGGCGTTTTGCGGTAGGTGCTGTATCAGCACTATTACACGACGTTATCATCACACTAGGCTTATTCTCTGTACTTGGCCTAGAGTTTGACTTAACGATTCTTGCGGCGATTTTGGCGGTAATAGGTTACTCACTCAACGATACCATCGTTGTATCTGACCGTATCCGTGAAAACTTCCGTAAAGTGCGCATTGATGACACGATTGAAATTATCGATATTTCATTAACGCAAACGTTAAACCGTACCCTAGTAACATCAATCACCACTATCCTAGTATTGATTGCGTTATTTGGCTGGGGTGGTCAAACGATCCACGGTTTCGCAACCGCATTACTATTTGGTGTGTTCATCGGTACTTATTCATCTGTTTATGTTGCTTCAGCTGTAGCAATTGCAATGGGTGTAAGTAAAGAAGACTTAATTCCTGAAGTAATTGAAAAAGAAGGCGCGGATCTCGATCCTATGCCTTAATCAGTGATACAAAAAGAAACCGCCCTAGGGCGGTTTTTTATTTTTAAACTTACTCTGCCTGATACTACTTGGCCTTATAACTACTTAACACCGCCTCCATAATCTGCTCAATTGCCACTCCCGCATAGAGTTGGCTGATGTAATATTTATATTCATTACAAAATGACTCGTTCTCAATAATTGAGCCGAAAATGCTCAGTTGCTCAAGAAAAGCAAGTGGTGAAATGCGTGATGCATGAGCAGCTTGCTGTAATGTTTCAGCCATATCATCGATAACCTCTAAAGACTGACCTTGTTGAGACGAATGCGTGTCGCTGTATAAGCACCAAGCTGCAATTACTAAATTAGCAATCGCACCATTCCCACCAATTTTAAGGTTCTCTACTATCGTAGGTACTAAAAAGGTGGAGACTTTACTTGCGCTTTGAGAGCAAATTCGTGCAAGGCTATCCTTGATGTTAGGGTTTGCAAATCGAGCTATCAGTGTTCGCTTATAATCACTTAGATCAATACCAGGTACGTCATCTAAAATCGGTGTTACTTCGTTATCCATGAAGTTGCTTACCACTGTAGCAAATAAGGGATCTGAAATTGTTTGCTCTATGGTTTGATAGCCACGCAAAGATCCGAGTATTCCCATAACAGTATGGCTTGCATTTAATAAGCGAATTTTCATGGTTTCATAAGGCGTTACATCATTGACTATTTGCGCACCTACTTTCTCCCAAGCTGGGCGTTGTTGACAAAATTTATCCTCGATGACCCATTGGTGAAAAGGCTCACACGTGACAGGCCATGAATCAATCACTCCCAGCTGTTCTGCTAGAGCAATATCTTTATCTGTGGTTGCAGGCGTAATACGGTCGACCATTGCATTAGGGAAGCTAACTTGATTTGCGACCCAATCAGCAAGCTCTGAGTCATATGAACTAATGTAAGTAACTAACATTTTTCGTATGACATCACCGTTGTGTTGAACATTATCACAAGACTGAACTGTAAACGGTTTTTGACCACTCTTTCTGCGGCGATCTAAAGCAGCAGCAAGGTAGCCAAAAATCAGCTTTGGCTTGTTTGGGTTTGCTAAGTCATGTTGTATATCAGGGTTTGAAAAATCGAACTCGCCGGTTGATGGATCATAGTTATAACCCCCTTCGGTTATTGTTAATGAAACAATCTGGGTTTCCTCAGTGGCCATTTTATTTATAACAGCTTCTGGATCATCTGGCGCTAAGAGAAAATCGGTTAAACAGCCAATTATTTGCGTATCAGTTTTGCCATTTGGGTGCTTTACCAATAGGGAGTACAGATAATCTTGTGCTTCTAAAGATTGCTTAATAGCCCGATCAGCCTCGCGTAAGCCTATACCGCATATGCCCCAACCTAAATCACCCGTATGGTTGATGTAGTTATCAGTATAGAAAGCTTGATGAGAGCGGTGAAACCCGCCCACACCAACATGGACAATCCCAGCTTTTAGTGATTGTCGGTTATAACGCGGCACTGATATAGATGTAGGAAAAGAGCTCAGTGTTGAGTTATTTAAAGAAAGTGCGCTCATGTTTTGCCCCCGAGCAGTTAAACGGCTGAAAATTGTTTTTTACGCTGCATAGCCCAATACGCACTCGCGAAGTAAATGATGGTACAAGCGAATCCACTATTGAAAAATAACGTTCTATTGTGTTCATAGGAAGCAACATCTGGTGAGTTGAACATGGCATTTGCTGCTAGCACCACAGTAACACCTAGACTTAACCAAGCAACCGCAGTGAGTACTTTGGTTAACAGGCGCTGATCAAGAATAAATGCTGGCTCATTGGCTGCTTGTTCGGCGTGAAATCTTTCTACTTTTTTATCAAAATTAGCTAGCTCTGCTTCTTCTTCAGGATACTTCTGCGCAGCGCCATTTCGTTTTGCTAATAAAATATATACGACAATACTGAATACCCAAGTTGGTAAGAAAAGGTAGTAGAATGGGATTATATTGATCGCGTTTAGTGTAAATCCGAACACTAGGCCAAGTGCCCACGCAATAACAGCCGCAGAGCTATGCTCAAGCTTTTTGTAGGTGACCCAATAACGAGTTAGACCTATCTTTGGAAATAAAAAATGTTCAGCAAAAACGATAGCGCCAACAGGTACGACTAAAAGTCCTGCGTATGTAAGAAGTGGCAGTAGCTTAGTAAATACAAATGGAAAGCAAGCAATTAAAACAGTAACAATGCCCACTAAAAATGTCGTTCTGGTACGCGAAAGGTTACTAAATATAGCTTGTGCAGCAAGACCAGCTCGGTATAAGTTTGCATTTGCTGTAGTCCAACCTGCAACAATAACAATAACTAACCCAGATAACCCAAGTGCATGGAACGCAACATCGCCAGGATCTAGCTCAGTAATCGACTTTTTCACCAAAACTGCTGTACCCGCACCCATAATGCCTGCAGAGATCCAAGCGATATAGTGACCAAATAACATACCGGCAGATGTGCATAAGCCATAGCTTTTTTTCTTCGCGTAACGCAGCAGAGCCATGTCTATTAAACCAAAGTGAGTGATGGTGTTTGCTGCCCAAGAGAAACCAATGACTTCTAATAGTCCTATGCCTGGCTCACCATTGGCATCTAACCCAGTCCATACAGAGACACTGCCAATGTGCATGAAGTCTCCCCAACTCGAGACAGAGGTTTCACCAATGACCGAATTGGCAAGTTCAGGCATGAGTACTAATGGACCGCTGATGAACATAACAAATAACCACGGAGCACAAATACCTGAGAATTGCGATACAGCGTTAAAACCATACATAGCAACCAATACAACGATAATGCCTACGGCAAGAACGACCATGACAAACCATGCGTTTGTTGGGTACCAATTTAATTGCGCGGGAATATCAAGTGCAAAGCGAACAGCCGTTGCAGAAACGGTGATCATAGCAGCAGAAATAACCGTAAAGATTATGACGTTCGCCCAGTTATATAACCGGGTCATTGAGTTTCCTGCTATTTTTTGAAGGTAAGTATATAGACTCAGGCGTGTTTCAACAGCAATTGGGGTGGTGATTAGTGTCCAGCTTAGCACGGCGAGAATATTACCAATTAGCAAGCCAAGCAGAATATCCGTCATGGTTGCGCCAAGTGCGACAAAGGTTGCGCCAAATACAAATTCAGTAGCAGCAACATGCTCTCCTGCGTATAAACCTAAAAAATGTCTCCATCCTTTGAGCTTATGTTTTGCAATAGGTAATTGCTCTTCTTCTATATGGTTTAGGTCTTTATGATTAGTATTCATAAGTAACGATCCCAGTACTTTTTAGGCATGCTGATTTGTAAGCAAATAGCTTAACTGCATCTTTATTTATGTGTTCATTGTTTAACACTAAAACTTTTTATTAGATAAATAGAAAATTTCAAAAATCAACACGCCCATGATTGTTGTCATTGAGTATTTACATAAAGTAAATCTTCCTGTTTGGGCAAATGGGTTGCACGTGGGCATAATCCTATTTTGATTGCTGTTTGTCAATGTTAATGAATCAGTCTATTTAATCGGCTGATTGTCATTAATAAGTCGAAGTAATTGCTCTTGTTCTGGAATTAAAGCTTCATCAAATCAATCTTGATAAAGTTGTTATTTTTTAGTTGGTTATGCGGGTGTTTAATTTTTCCTGAAATGGTGTTCATATGAAAGAGGATTAGTTTTATCCATTTTAATTTCTCTTTCACAGATTCTAATTTCTTTTAATTAGAATTTGAGCTCTATTTTTTGATGTTGACAAATATATTCTGTATTAGGAATATGCTCATGTTTATGTCATTTGCCCTTTCCTGGGCGTTGAATACTAAGATGTTGATCAGCTAGGGCAAATTAAAATGGAGAACACGCATATGAACACAAATCAACAACCAAAGTTTTGTCGTACATGGAAAGGGGAAAGTGAACGCTATTTAAACGTCGCTCGGCTTAAATCTATCGCAGCCATTATGTTGCTGTATTCTCAGTCAGGTTATGCAGATGAAAGTTTTGATGTTCACAGCCATCTAAGTGGCGGTTGGTTAGGGGCAAGAGGTAAGCTAGCAGAGCAAGGTGTGGATGTTCGCTTAGGCTACTTCAGTCAAACAGCTCACAACTTAAAAGGGGGAGAAAGTACAGAAACGGCTTATGCCGATCAGTTTTTTGCCGGTGGCTACTTTAATTTAGAAAAATTGCTTAATTGGTCGGGTGCCGAATTTAAGGTGGAGCTTACCAACCGTAATGGCGAGCTTATTAATGAAAAAGCAAACCTGCCAGTTTTGCTGCAGTCGCAACAAATTTATGGTCGTGGCAATGTAACGCGTTTAACTCAATTCTCTCTAACTCAGCATTTATTTGAAGATCAACTTAGCATTAAAGTGGGTCGAATTTACCCAAGTGCTGATTTTTTTGCCATGAGTTGTGCCTTTCAGCACCTAACATTTTGCAGTGGTGGCTCATCCAATTATTTGAGTAGTAGTTGGTATGGTGACCCCCTTAGTGCACTAGGCGTGCAACTAACATACAAAGTCACTGATAATTTGCTTTTTAAACTAGGCAGTTATGATGCAAACCCTGCAACCATGTCATTAAATCAAGGGTTAAAATTAACAACATCAGGGGAGGTTAACGGCACGACCTTGGTAGGTGAGTTGGAATATAAACGCCAATACAAGAATGGGTTAGATGGAGATTATCGATTTGGCGTTGTCCGCAGCAGTTTAGATAAAACTAAATTAGTCAATAATGCGGGTTACCCTGCTGGCACGACAAGTGATATGGTCGCTATAGAAGATACTGATAATGCATTTTATTTTAATATTGAACAACAGTTAACTCGAAATAGTTCTGGAGGTGGCTTACGTATCTTTGCGAGTATGATTCACGCAGATCAAAGTGTCAGCGCTATAGGCGAAGTTTTGGCTTTTGGCGGATATATTGATGCACCTTTAGTTAGTAGACCACACGACCGTATTGGTTTTGCAGTGGGCCGAAACAGTGTCAGTAATGAGCTTAGTGACGCTCAGCGCTTTTATAACGCGAATTTTTCAGATGATGAAGTAATCGTAAGAGACCATGAGTACCCGATTGAGTTAAATTATAACTATGTTGTTACCCCAGCAATACAGTTAATGCCTAGTATTCAGTATATCATCGACCCTAATGGTGATAATGATGCTGAGAATGCAATGATTGCAGGTTTGCAGCTAAGTTTAAATTTTTAGTTAAAGCTTAAACCGACGTTATTTGGCAGCGAGTGCACGACTTTTGTTGTGCCGCTGAGAAGGGCTTGCGGTTATTGTCTCTTTGTGAAATACATAGGCACCTCACTAATATTTAACAAAATTTAGTAAGGTGTCTTGTTAGTTTAGAGTGTGAGCCCTAAAATTGTTATTCATGACAGATTATGTATAGAATAGCCGCTGAATAGCTGATTTTGCTAATCATTTACCTCATTTATTGTTCAAACAGGCGTATAAAATGGCTTCAATTCCTAGCAATGATAATCAAAAATTAGAGGAAGCAGCGAGGGCTGGCTGGCTCTACTATGTTGCTGGTAAAACACAAGATGAAATAGCTAAGCAACTTAATACGTCTCGCCAATCTGCGCAAAGGCTTGTTGCTTTAGCAGTATCTCAAGGGTTAATAAAAGTACGATTAGAACATCCAATTCGACGCTGTATGGAACTTGCTGATGCGCTACAAAATCGATACGGTTTGCTTAGTTGTGAAGTGGTGCCTAGCGAGAGTAACGATATTAATTCTACCATTGGCTTGGCTCAAGCGGGTGCCGCAGAAATTGAAAGACAACTAAAGCAGCGCCATGCAAAAATCATTGCGTTTGGTACTGGAAGAGTGTTGCGCGCATGCGCAGAAGAGCTACCTACGATGCAATGCCCACACCATCGTATTGTATCTTTAGTTGGAAATATTGCTCAGGATGGCTCAGCAAGTCGCTATGAAGTAGCTATTCATGTTGCAGAAAGGGTTGGTGCGCAACATTTCCCTATGCCAGTTCCAGTTATAGCAGAATCTGAAGCTGATAAAGCAGGTTGGCAGCAATTAACGCATGTTAAAAATGTACATCAACTGGCATCACAAGCGGATGTTTCATTTGTTGGTGTTGGAGATTTAGGAATAAATTCTCCCCTTCATTTAGACGGCTTTGTTACTCGGCATGAACTAGCTGCGCTTGACGCTATTGGTGCAACAGGTGAAGTAATTAGCTGGATTTTCGATAGTGAAGGTCATCTCGTCGAATCAGAAATAAATAATCGCGTGACGAGTGCGGTACTTTCTCCATCAAATGATAAACGTGTTATTGGGATTGCTGCGGGTGACAGTAAAGTGCCAGCCATTGCAGGAGCGATCGAATCAGGAATGATCAATAGTCTCATTACAAATGAACTAACAGCAGAAGCACTGTTGCTGAGGTAAGTCTTGGTATGACTAAACTGACTAAATTGGTAACAAGTGACAGTTTTACAGCTGTTTATGATTTTTAAAAACGAGTCTAACTATACTCTCGGAGACATTATGAAACACCTGATGTTTAGCGTGTTTATACTTTTAATGCTCAGTGCTTGTGAAGATAAGCCAGAGCCAAAACAGACAGAAGTACAGCAAACACCTGAGGTAACACTTCAGCAGCAGTTCGACAGCTACCAAGGTTTAGCTTGGCAAGTTGTAGAGGCACTACAAAACCAATCAGCTGCTCAGCAATTACAAGACCTGACGTTCAAGTTAATTACTTCATCAACAGGTTTGTTTTTAAACCTAAAAGCACAATTGCCAGAGTGTGAGGCAAGTTTGCATGCGCTGGCAGACGCAACCGAGTTTCAACAACAAAGTGATGACGCAGATGCATTGCAGAATGAAATGACAATTAATGTAGAGCCAGAACTACCTGAGTTTGCGGCGCCAAGTTGTTATCACGCACAGCAGTTATTACTTAATCCACTTGCAGTTTATAAATTAGCGCAACAAGCTGATTTAGCTACGAGTGATTACCAAAATGCTAAATTAAAAATGACTGATAGTTTTGCCCGCATTAAGCAACTTGAGCTCATCACCGCTATTGAGTAGTCTGCACTCGTCATAGCCTTGCCATAAAATTGTCATACAAGGTTGATAATTTACCCACCTATTTGTATTACTAACGCTAGGTGTAAGGTGAACGCACAACTACAGCAGATCTTAGATAACAGTGCAATTGAGACCTTGTTTCAACCTATCTTTGATATTTCTAATCAACATATTTTGGGCTATGAGGCATTAAGCCGCGGCCCAAAAGGGTCTGAATTAGAAATGCCGAGTGCATTATTCAGCGCAGCAATTGCTTGCCATAAGATCTCTGAATTGGAGCTACTTTGCCGCAGTAGAGCAATTGAGAACTTTGTGAAACTCAATTTACAAGGCAAGTTATTCTTAAATGTAAGCCCTAAAACCTTACTCGACCCTTGCCATCCTAAAGGTGAAACATTACACCTAGTTGAACACTTTGGCCTTGCAACTAACCGGGTAGTAATTGAAGTTACAGAGCAAGAAAAAGTCGATGATGGCTTTTTATTGTTAAAAACCATTGCTCATTATCGTGAGTTAGGTTTTTCGATTGCCATTGATGACTTAGGGGCTGGCTATTCGGGCTTAAAGCAGTGGTCTGAGCTATGCCCTGAGTTTGTAAAAATAGACCGCTACTTTATCGACCACTGCGATCAGAGTGTGGTTAAAAAAGAGTTTTTAAAGTCAATTATAGAGCTTGCAAAAGCAACCAATACACAAGTGATAGCAGAAGGCATAGAACGGGCAGAGGAGCTTCGTTTACTCGAAAGCTTAGGTGTGCAACATGCACAAGGCTTTTTACTTGAAAGGCCGAGCTTACAGCCAAGTTACGAAATAAATATTCACTGCTTAAAGCACTTAGAGTCATCAGATAATAGCAATACTTTTGAGCAGTCTATGGCGATTGGTTGGTTGGCAGTCGAGCACGCCAGCATAGAAGCAACAACCCGCTGTAAAGATGCCCACAGTATCTTTGAGCAAGATAAAACGCTAACTAGTCTTGCCGTATTAGAGCACAATATTCCTGTTGGTTTATTACACCGAGATCAACTCACTGAAGTGTTTGCTGCTCCCTATGGCCATGCACTTTATGATAAGCAGCCAGTTACTTCTTTAATGGATAAACAGCCGTTAATCGTTGACGAAAACGAGTTACTCGATACGGTGAGTCAGCAAATTACCGAGTTTGAGTTTGATATTCGACGCCATATTGTGATCACTCGAAATGGTGAATACTTAGGTTTGGCGCCATTGCGTAATATCTTAAAACACATTACCGAAGAAAAAATCCGCCATGCACAACATGCCAACCCGCTGACTATGCTGCCGGGTAATGTCGCGATTAACGAAGCAATTGAGCTGAGACTTCGTAATAACTATCCGTTCTCACTCGCATACGTTGATTTAAACCACTTCAAACAATTCAATGACCTGTACGGTTATGCCAGTGGTGACAGCGTTATAAAATTACTTGCTGAAGTCATCGTCGAGGCCTGTAGTACTAGCAAAGGGTTTGTCGGGCACATTGGCGGTGATGACTTTATGGTGGTGTTTGATAAAAATGATGCAGAGCAAGTTTGCCATAACATTATTAGTAAGTTTGAGCTGCAGTCTCGGGCCTTTTTCACACCAGAACATATTGAGCAAGGGGGTTATTGGGCAAGCAATCGAGAAGGTAAAAAGCAGTTTGTGCCACTGCTTACATTATCAATTGGTTTAGTTAAGCCTGATTTAGAGCTATGTATTAACAGCCACCAAGTCGCAGCGCTGGCAACTGATGCGAAAAAAGAGGCCAAACGTTATCAGAGTAGCCACTTGTTTGTATGTAAACGTAGCCGACCAGCCCCCGCAGTGGTACGTTTAAGCAGCCATAAAGATGAAGCGATATCTGCCCGCTCATGAAGAAATTTTAAGTTTGCTTAATTTTACTTGTGTCCCTGTTTAACTGGGTGTAGCTTAAAAAAAACACAATAAACAAAATAACAATGAAGCGACTATGTAGTGCAATCCTAGTATTGCTAAGCCTAGGATACAGCCTTACCACAGAAGCTAAAAATGTGGTCAATTTAGCGATTGAACAACGCCCACTTTATAAACGCGATTATTACCTTCATGAATTGCTGGCAGCGGCTTTACGCGCCAGTAATTATCAAGCAGAAATCAACGAAGTTCTGGTTCACCCTCATCAACAGCGCACTTTGCTGATGCTCGATGAAAAGCAGGCCGATGTGTTTTGGAGTATGACAAGCCCCGAGCGAGAACACCTTGCAATAGCAGTCAAAGTACCTCTTTTTAAAGGCTACATTGGTAAACGCGCATTACTCACTAAACGAGCGTTTCTACCGCGTTTTAAAGATGTAAAAACGAAACAAGATTTAGCGCAGTTTAGTGCCATTCAAGGCCATGATTGGCCTGATACAAAAATCCTTGCGCAAAACGGCTTAACAGTCAGGCCACTGGCAAATTATCAAGCGATGTTTAACTTAGTGATTAGAGGGCGAGTAGATTATTTTCCACGTTCGTTTATTGAAGTCATGTCTGAAATGGAACAAATCAAAAGTGACGAGCTGGTTATAGTGCCTAACCTTTATATTAGTTATCCAACAGCATTTTACTTTTTTGTCAGTAACCACAAGCCTGAACTAGCTGAGGTATTATTAAAAGGGCTCAACATGATGAAAAGCTCGGGCGAATTTGAGCAATTATTTGCCAGTTACTTTGCTGAAGACTTAGCTAAGTTGCCATTTAAAGAAGGTGAAGTCATAGAGATAAAACTCGACAACGATTATTTTCAGCCACAAAAAAAGGAGCCTTAGCTCCTTTTTTGCATTTTTTCATTACAACCGCTATTAGCGAAGTAGTGACTCAGTTAACACTGGGCGAATTTCACGAATGATCGCTTGAGTTAACTTAGGTGCACCACAAATGATGTTGCCGCTTTGGTTATAGTTAATACCACCTGCGAAATCAACAACCATACCGCCAGCTTCTTTAACTAAAAGCTCGCCTGCTGCTGTGTCCCATGGCTTAAGGCCAATTTCAAAGAAACCATCAACACGACCCGCTGCAACATAAGCCATATCTAATGCAGCAGAACCTGCACGGCGGATATCAGCAGTGTGCACGAAAAGTGCTTTAAACGCTTCAGAGTATGCGTCTAAGTGGTGCTTTTGTTTGAATGGGAAACCAGTTGCGAGTACAGAACCAGCTAATTCGTTAGTTTTAGTTACGCGTAAACGCTTGCTGTTAAGCTGTGCGCCTTGACCACGAGAAGCAGTGAATAATTCACCGCGGATTGGATCATAGATAACAGCTTGATCTAAACGACCTTTAACTTTAAGTGCAATAGATACTGCGAAATGAGGGATACCCTTGATGAAGTTAGTTGTGCCATCAAGAGGGTCTACAATCCATTGGTAATCTGCATCTTTACCTTTATGCTCACCTAGCTCTTCACCTACGATAGTGTGATCTGGGTAAGATTTTAAAATAGTGTCACGAATTGCGGCTTCAGCTTCTTTGTCGATGTTAGTCACTAAGTCGTTAGTGCCTTTTTGTTGTACATCAACTTTTGATAAGTCTTCACTTGCGCGAAGTAAAATTTTGCCTGCGTTACGCGCAGCGCGAACCGCAATGTTTAACATTGGATGCATAGCATTACCTTTGGGTTGTAAAAGAACGAATATATTTAAGCCGGCGTATTCTAGCGATTTCTAGCGTAAAGTAAACAATAAACTCGAATAAATTAGCTTGTTTTTTGTACAATTCTGATTTTGTTATTGATTTAATTTCAGAAGAAGGGGGGGTGGTCAGAAGAAGTGGTTAGTCGTCAGAAGTTAGATATCGTTGAGCCGTCAGCCGTCAGCCGTCAGCCGTCAGCCGTCAGCCGTCAGTTTGAAATTTGCATTCTGAAAAATTCGTGCCTATATAAAGTTTTTATACTTAAAAGGATGCAAGTATGAATTTTGAAAAATTAGAGGTATGGAAGCGTTCAGCAAGATTAAGTGCTGACATCTACAAAGAAACGACTGATCTGAATGATTTTGGCTTTCGCAATCAGCTCACACGTTCTGGTTTATCAATACCGAGTAACATCGCAGAAGGTATGGTGAGAGTCAGCAAAAAAGAGCGGGTACGTTTTTTAGATATATCAAGATCGTCAATAGCAGAAACACGAACGCAAATTTATATCGGAATTGAGATTAAATATATCGATGCCGCCATAGGTAGAGCTTGGGTGAGTTGATAGCTGATAGCTGATAGCTGATAGCTGATAGCTGATAGCTGATAGCTGATAGCTGATAGCTGATAGCTGATAGCTGATAGCTGATAGCTGATAGCTGATAGCTGATAGCTGATAGCTGATAGCTGATAGCTGATAGCTGATAGCTATGTTATAATCCCCGCAATTTTTGACTTTCAGTAAGTAACAACGCAATGACACTTGATGATATTCGTATCGTATTAGTTAACACATCACATTCTGGTAATATTGGCTCAGCGGCACGTGCTATGAAAACGATGGGCTTATCAAATTTATATCTTGTTGATCCTGCATGTGAAATTGACAGTCATGCGAGTGCGCTTGCAGCCGGTGCAACAGATGTTTTAGGTAAAACAGTGGTTGTTGATACACTGGCAGACGCGATTGCTGATTGTGGCTTAACAATTGGTACCAGCGCACGCTCACGTACTTTATCTTGGCCTATGGTTGAGCCGCGTGAATGTGGTGAAAAGTTAGTGGCTGAGGCTGAACATGGCCCTGTTGCACTCGTGTTTGGTCGTGAAAATAGTGGTTTAACGAACGAAGAACTACAACAATGTAACTACCACGTATGTATTCCTGCAAACCCTGAATACAGCTCACTAAATTTAGCAATGGCCGTGCAAACGCTGTGTTACGAAACACGTATGGCGTATTTAAACAAACAGCCAAAAGTACAAGAAGAAGACGAAGCAACCTATCCAAATGCAAAGCAAACTGAGCTGTTCTACGAGCATTTAGAGCAAACGCTAAACGACACAGGTTTTATCATCAAGCAACACCCTGGCATGGTGATGACTAAACTACGTCGCTTATTTAACCGCGCACGTCCAGAAGAAGCTGAGATGAACATTTTACGCGGTATTCTTACCTCTATCAATAAGTCTATTAAATAATCACAGGTTATAAGTATAATACTTGACTAAATTACTCAGGTAATTACAATGTACCCAGTACTTGACTGTTTTTGTCAAGTATTCGGTTTTATCAATGGTAAGTATCAATTTTTATCAAGTGATAATACTTGACTATTTTGGTCTGGTAATTAAAATTTGCACACCTTAGCGTGCAGTAACATCGGGGGCTCCATGAAGTTAACATCAAAAGGCAGATACGCAGTAACCGCCATGTTGGATGTTGCACTACATACAAATGTGGGTGCAGTGCCTCTTGCCGATATTTCTGAACGCCAAGAGATTTCGTTATCTTACCTTGAACAACTATTCGCCCGTTTACGTAAAAACGGCCTTGTGACCTCTGTGCGTGGCCCAGGTGGCGGATATTTACTAGGTCGAGAAGCGAACGAAATTTCTGTCGGCGATGTGATTAACGCCGTTGATGAGTCTGTTGATGCAACACGTTGCCATAATGCAACGGGTGGCTGCCAAAGCGGCATGCGTTGTTTGACTCATACCTTATGGTCGGACTTAAGCGCACGTATCGAAGAGTTTTTAAATAGTATTACCCTTGCTGAATTGGTGGAAAAGTCAGATGTGAAAGAAGTCGCATCGCGCCAAGATAACAGCATCAACAATGCAATTAAGCAACTGGAAAACATTCAAGTAAGCTGTCAACTGTAGCTTGACGAAAGCGGAGAGAGAAATGAAGTTACCGATTTATTTAGATTACGCAGCAACCACGCCTGTTGATGAACGTGTGGCAAAAGAAATGATGCAATGCCTGACTATGGACGGTAATTTTGGTAACCCTGCATCACGCTCACACCGTTTTGGTTGGCAAGCAGAAGAAGCCGTTGATCAAGCACGTACAGACATTGCTGATCTGATCAACGCTGACCCGCGTGAAATTGTTTTCACTTCAGGTGCTACAGAATCAAACAACCTAGCAATTAAAGGTGCTGCGCAGTTCTATAAGAAGAAAGGCAAGCACGTTATCACTGTTAAAACAGAGCACAAAGCAGTGCTTGATACGTGTCGTGAACTAGAGCGTCAAGGTTTCGAAGTAACCTATATGGACGTTGAAGAAAACGGTTTACTTGACCTTAAAAAGCTTGAAGCTGCAATGCGTGACGACACAGTACTTGTGAGCGTAATGCACGTAAATAACGAGCTAGGTGTTATCCAAGATATCGCGACAATCGGCGAAATGTGCCGTGAGCGCAAAATTATGTTCCACGTAGATGCTGCACAAAGCGCAGGTAAAGTACTTATCGACGTGCAACAGTTAAAAGTAGATTTCATGTCGTTCTCTGGCCACAAAGTATATGGCCCGAAAGGTGTAGGCGCACTTTATGTTCGTCGTAAGCCTCGCGCACGTTTAGAAGCGCAAATGCACGGTGGTGGTCATGAGCGTGGTATGCGTTCAGGCACACTAGCTACTCACCAATTAGTTGGTATGGGTGC
Source organism: Pseudoalteromonas simplex (assembly GCF_015278155.1). Lineage (NCBI taxonomy): Bacteria > Pseudomonadati > Pseudomonadota > Gammaproteobacteria > Alteromonadales > Pseudoalteromonadaceae > Pseudoalteromonas > Pseudoalteromonas simplex. The sequence continues at coordinate 353,496 of NZ_JADILN010000004.1, read as the reverse complement.
GGCATTTAGAATCGCTAAAGAAGATTTCGAAAAAGACCATGCACACATCAGCGCACTTCGTAAGCGTCTGATTGATGGCATCATGGCTGATATGGACGAAGTTTACTTCAATGGTGAACCAAGTCACTCAGTTCCAGGTATTGTAAATATCAGCTTCAACTTTGTTGAAGGTGAGTCGTTATTAATGGCTGTTAAAGACATTGCTGTTTCATCAGGTTCTGCCTGTACCTCAGCAAGCTTAGAGCCTTCTTATGTACTACGTGCGTTAGGCCGTAATGACGAGTTAGCACACAGCTCAATTCGTTTCAGCATTGGCCGCTTTACGACTGAAGAAGAGATTGATTACACCGTCGAACTAATCAAAAACTCGATCGGCCGTTTACGTGAGATGTCTCCTCTATGGGAAATGCATCAAGAAGGTATTGATTTAGATTCAGTTGAGTGGGCGCATCACTAATCAGTGATCGCCGCCGCTAGCAGGTAGTGAGGATAGTATTATGGCTTATAGTGATAAAGTAATCGATCATGTTGAAAATCCACGTAACGTGGGTGCTTTAGACAAAAATGATCCGTCAGTTGCAACAGGTATGGTGGGTGCACCAGCATGTGGTGACGTAATGAAATTGCAAATCAAAGTATCACCAGAAGGTGTAATTGAAGATGCAAAATTCAAAACATATGGTTGTGGTAGCGCAATCGCTTCTTCTTCACTTGTAACTGAGTGGGTCAAAGGCAAAACATTAGATGAAGCTGCAACAATCAAAAACACTGATATCAGTGCTGAGCTTGAATTACCGCCAGTGAAAATTCACTGTTCAATTTTAGCAGAAGACGCGATTCAAGCAGCAATTGCTGACTACAAAAGCAAACAAGCGAAGTAAGAGATAAATTCATGGCAGTGACATTGACAGATGCGGCAGCAAACCGCGTAGAATCATTTTTAGCAAATCGCGGCAAAGGCATTGGCCTACGCGTTGGCATTAAAACGACGGGCTGTTCAGGTCTTGCTTATGTTCTTGAGTTTGTTGATGAGTTAGCAGACGGCGACGAAATTTTTGAAAGCCGTGGTGTGAAAGTGATCGTTGACGCCAAAAGCTTAGTCTACATTGATGGTACTGAGCTTGATTACACCAAAGAAGGTTTGAACGAAGGGTTTAAATTTAACAACCCGAACCAAGCCGATGAGTGTGGTTGCGGCGAAAGCTTCACCGTTTAAGCTTAAAAAACTTTCTTTGCTTGAAGCCCTGCCTATGTAGGGCTTTGTTCTTTCCTGTTTACCGAGTTGGATTATGTAATGCGTTACTTTGAGTTATTTGCAATTCCAGTAGATTACAACATTGATTTAGCGACTATTAATAAACACTACCTTGAGCTGCAACGTGCAGTTCACCCAGATCGCCACGCAAGCTCTAGCAGCCGTGACAAATTACTTGCTGTGCAAAATGCAGCAGAAATCAATGATGCATTACAAACTTTAAAACACCCGGTAAAACGTGCTGAGTACATGCTAAGCGAGCTTGGTGTAGATATTCGCGCCGAGCAACAAACATTGCAAGACCCGCTATTCTTAATGCAGCAAATGGAGCTGCGTGAAGAATTAGAAGAACTTGAAAATGCCGCAGATCCTGATGCAGCAATTGCCCAGTTTGAAGCGCAAATTAAACAGCTCGATAAACAATACAGCAGTGAATTAGCCGCTCAGCTGGCGAGTAATGATGAGCAACAATGGCAAGCTGCCGCTGACAATATTCGTAAATTGAAGTTTGTTTATAAGTTACGCGATGAACTAGAGCGTATTGAAGACAGTTTATTTGATGATTAATCGTTAGTTGTTACACAACAGCTATTTAAGAGTTTAAAAAGAGCATTATGGCATTATTGCAAATTGCTGAGCCGGGGCAGAGCGCGGCACCACATGAGCACAAATTAGCAGTCGGTATTGACCTTGGTACAACTAACTCGTTAGTTGCAACAGTGCAAAGCGGCGAAGCGCGCACACTGACTGATTTAGCAGGCAATGCGATGCTACCATCGGTTGTTCAATACCAAGCAGATAGTATTGTGGTTGGTGAGCGAGCGGCTGCAGCTGCTACTCAAGACCCTGCAAACACACTAATCTCGGTTAAGCGTTTTTTAGGTAAAACTCAGGCTGAAATCGAAAAAAGCTATGGTCAACTGCCGTACGAATTTTGTGAGCATGATGGCTCATTAGCAATCAGCACGGTTGCGGGTGCAATTAGCCCTGTTACTGCATCGACTGAAATTTTAAAAGCATTAAAATTACGTGCAGAAGACAGCTTTGCAGGTCAAGATATCTTAGGTGCAGTTATTACTGTGCCAGCTTATTTTGATGATGCTCAGCGTCAAAGCACCAAAGATGCTGCCGAGCTTGCTGGTATTAAGGTATTACGTTTATTAAACGAGCCAACAGCTGCGGCTGTTGCTTATGGTCTTGATTCAGGCCAAGAAGGTATTATCGCCGTATACGATTTAGGTGGCGGTACCTTTGATATTTCTATTTTACGTTTACACCAAGGCGTATTCGAAGTGCTTGCTACAGGCGGTGACTCAAGCCTTGGTGGTGACGATTTTGACTCGCTATTAGTTGAATACTTTAAAACACAAACCGGTGTGAGCGAGCTTTCTGCATCGGTATTGCGTTTATTCATCAATAAAGCAAAAGCATGTAAAGAAGCACTAAGCCAATACCAAACTGTAAATGTTGGTTTAGAGTTTGATGGTCAAAGCCACAAAGTTGAAGTAACCCGCGAAACGTTTGATGAGCTTGCTCTTAGCCTTGTGAAGAAAACACTACGTTCTTGTCGCCGTGCCGTAAAAGATGCGGGTATCGAGAACGAAGAAGTACTGCAAGTTGTTATGGTTGGCGGCTCGACTCGTATGCCAATTGTACGCTCTCAAGTTGCTGCATTTTTTGATAAAGAGCCACTGACTTCTATCGACCCAGATCGCGTAGTTGCACTCGGTGCGGCATTACAAGCAGATGTTCTGGTTGGCAATAAGCCAGATTCAGACATGTTGCTATTAGACGTATTACCACTGTCGCTAGGTCTTGAAACCATGGGTGGCTTGGTTGAAAAAATTATTCCACGTAACACCACGATCCCCGTAGCACGTGCACAAGAGTTTACCACTTTCAAAGATGGTCAAACGGCTATGTCACTGCATGTATTACAAGGTGAGCGTGAGCTAGTTGACGATTGTCGTTCGTTGGCTAAATTCAGCTTAAAAGGTATTCCGGCCATGGCAGCCGGTGCTGCGCATATTCGCGTAACCTTTAAAGTAGATGCTGATGGCCTATTAAGTGTATCGGCAATGGAAAAATCAACGGGTGTGCAAGCTGAAATTCAGGTCAAACCATCATTTGGTTTATCGGATGATCAAGTTGCAAACATGCTTAAAGAGTCAATGACTAACGCGAAAGACGACATGCAAGCGCGTATGCTTAAAGAGCAGCAAGTTGAAGCGTTACGTGTTGTTGAAGCGCTTGAAGCATCACTGGCAACCGACAGTGCATTACTTGATGAACAAGAATTAGGTGCGTTAAAAGCAGAAATTGCTAAACTTGTTGCCGTACGCGAAAGCGCAACAACACCTGCAGAAATTAAAGCAGCGATTGAAGCTGTAGACAATGCAAGTAGCGAATTTGCTGCTCGCAGAATGGATGCATCAATCAAAAAAGCGCTGCAAGGGCAGTCAGTAGACGAAGTTTAACGAGGTAAGGTATGCCACAAATTATTTTTCTTCCACACGAAGAGTTATGCCCAGAAGGCGCTGCTATTGAAGCTCCTACAGGTGAAACTGTATTAGATGTTGCACTAAAAAATGGTATTAGCATTCCACATGCTTGTGAAAAATCATGTGCATGTACAACATGCCACTTAATCATTCGCGAAGGCTTTGACTCTTTAGATGAGAGTGATGAGCTTGAAGACGATATGCTAGATAAAGCATGGGGTCTTGAGCCTGAATCACGCCTAGGTTGCCAAGCGGTGATCAAAGATGAAGATTTAGTGGTTGAAATTCCAAAGTATAATCTCAATATCGTTAATGAAGAGCATTAATTTTTAACGGCTTTGATTTCGTAAAAACCGCTGTAGTTGCTTGGTCTCTACAGCGGTTTTTTTATTTTAGAGCTGTCAGCTTTCAGCCGTCAGTTTTTAGCAGATCGAGATAGAGGTTTAGTTCTTTGTGTTAATGAACTGAAATAGCTTTACATTGATCTCTCAGGTTTTATGTTTTTGATAGCTGATAGCTGATAGCTGATAGCTGATAGCTGATAGCTGATAGCTGATAGCTGATAGCTGATAGCTGATAGCTGATAGCTGATAGCTTTTACTTGGAGGTTCTATGTCTGATTTGGTTTTTTCTGATTCGTTTATCGACGGTGACTTTTACTCTACGAGCCAGCGTTTTAGTGTAGATAACCCCGCAACCGCAGAGGTAATTACTCAGGTCTCTGATATTGATGCAGCTGGGGTTGAGCTGGCTATAAAAAGTGCTGACGAGGCATTTAGCAAACTAAAGCAAACAACTGCAACCGAACGTAGTGAAACGCTGCGCCGTTGGTATGAGTTGGTGATTGAGCACAAGCAACAGCTTGCTGAGTTAATGACTAAAGAGCAGGGTAAACCTTTAAAAGAAGCCTTAGGCGAAGTGGAATACGGTGCAGGCTTTATTAAGTGGTTTAGCGAAGAAGCAAAGCGCAGTTATGGCGACACCATCCCTGCCACTGACAGCAAGCATCGTTTAACAACGATCAAGCAGCCCATTGGTGTGGTGGCTGGTATTACCCCTTGGAATTTCCCGATTGCCATGATCACCCGTAAAGTGGCACCAGCTTATGCCGCGGGTTGTAGTTTTGTAATTAAACCTTCGGAACATACGCCATTATGCGCTATTGCCTTAGCCTACCTTGCTGATAAAGCAGGTTTTGTAAAAGGAGCGCTGAATGTGGTGGTCTCTGAAAACGCCAAAATGGTGGGTGAGATCATGACCGAGTCGGAGCGTGTGCGTAAGTTCACATTCACTGGCTCAACCGGTGTAGGTAAGCAGTTACTTTCGCAGTGTGCCTCAACAATTAAACAAACGTCAATGGAGCTTGGCGGCAATGCCCCATTTATTATTTTCGATAATGCCGATTTAGATGAAGCAGTTGCAGGCCTTATGGGGGCTAAATTTAGAAACGCAGGGCAAACCTGTGTCGCCGCAAACCGCATATTTGTTCAGCGTTCAGTACTTGAAACGGTGCTCGAAAAACTCACAGACAAAGTAGCTGAGTTAAAGGTAGGTAATGGACTTGATGACGGGGTAGATATCGGCCCATTAATTTATCCTAAAGCAAAAGATAAAGTTCAAACGCTTGTGCAAGATGCAGTTGATAAAGGGGCGTCGTTAATCGGTGATAACAGTGAGCTTGAAGGCAGTTTTCAAGCGCCATTAATTTTAACTGATGTGACACCAGAGATGGATATCTATCATGATGAAGTGTTTGGTCCTGTAGTCAGCATCATCGCTTTTGATGATGAAGAAGAAGTACTTAAGCTTGCGAACGACGTACCTTATGGTTTAGCTGCATATTTTTATAGTGAAAACATCAAGCAAGTTTATCGTGTAAGCGAAGCACTCGAATACGGTATGATAGGTATTAACGAAGGCCTTATCTCAAACCCAGTAGCGCCATTTGGCGGCGTTAAACAGTCTGGTTTAGGCCGAGAAGGCGGCCACCAAGGGTTAGATGAGTACCTAGAAGAGAAGTATCTTTGTATTAAGGTTTGAGCCGTCAGCCGTCAGCCGTCAGCCGTCAGCCGTCAGACTGATAGCTGATAGCTGATAGCTGATAGCTGATAGCTGATAGCTGATAGCTGATAGCTGATAGCTGATAGCTGATAGCTGATAGCTGATAGCTGATAGCTGATAGCTGATAGCTGATAGCTGATAGCTGATAGCTAACTCCTCACCTATATTTTTCACAAAATGATAGCGCTGTCATTTTAGTTTTTATATGATAGGAACGAATTATTAACAAAAATGAAAAATAGTACGCAGAAATACCGTACACTCAGGGCTTAAACGAGGAGAAAGTAATGGGTTTTAAAAAGTCACTATTCGCGGTAATGCTAGCGACTGCGCCTTTAATGGCAAGTGCAGCATTAACTCAATCGCAAGTTGATCAGTTTGCGAAAGGTACTGAACTGCTATTTTCGGTAGAAGATAACTTTCGTAATAAAGATGCGGGCTTTTTAGGAAAAATTACCCTCAACAATGGCTCTAATGTGACGTTACCTGCAGGCGAGAGCGATTGGCAGCTTTATATCCACTCAGTTCGTAAAATCTCAACTGAGCATGTTGCGGGCTTAAACATTGAACACGTTAATGGTGACTTGCACCGCATCGTACCAACGAGCTCATTTAAAGGTTTAGCTGCAGGTGAAAGCTTAGAGCTACCGTTTGATGCGCAAGTGTGGATTGTTGCTTACAGTGACTTTATGCCACGGGCATTTTTTGTGTCAGGTAAGAATAAACCTGCCGTATTTGCCAACACCGACACTGAAGACTTTAAACAGTTTGTGACACCATTTACCCGTGAGAATCAGTTACGCCGTTACAATGAGCCAAAAGATTTATCGGTTTTAGCAACGGCAAAAGTACGGTACGAACGAAATAACGCTGATAAGGTGTCGGTTAGTAAAGACGATGCCTTAAAGCGTATTATTCCGAAGCCTCGTAAAGTCGATTTTAACCGTGGCAGTGCGACGCTAAACAATAATTGGCAAATCAGTTATCAAGGTCAGCTGAAACACGAAGTTATGGTGTTTATGCAAGACTTACAAGATGACTATGGCATTAGCCTTAAAGCACAGCCTGATCATATCAATGTCGGCAAAGACAAAGTAATACGCTTAAAAGTTGACCCTAAACTCAATAATGCAAAAGCAGAAAGCTACACTCTAGAGATTGATGATGAAGTGATCACCATTGTAGGTAGCGATAACGCCGGTGTGTTTTATGCGATGCAAAGCTTATTAAACCTCATTCCAGCAAATAGCCAAGGCAGTGCCAGCTTACCGCAGTTAGAACTTGAAGACTCACCGCGTTATGGTTGGCGTGGTATGCATTACGATAATGGTCGTAACTATCATGGCAAAGAGGCAATGTTCAAGCTGGTTGAGCAAATGGCTCGCTATAAAATGAATAAGCTACACTGGCACTTTTCAGAAGATGAAGGCTGGCGACTTGAGATCCCAGGTCTACCAGAGCTTACCGACGTTGGCGGCTATCGCTGCTTTGATTTAGAAGAGCGCGAGTGTTTATTAACTCAACTTGGCACTGGGCCGTTTAAATCAGGCTCAGGTAATGGTTATTTGAAACGTGATGAGTTTGTTGAGCTATTAAAGTTTGCGAAAGACCGCCACATTCAAATCATCCCTGAAGTTGAAGGGCCAGGTCATGCGCGTGCTTCAATCAAAGCGATGGAAGCACGTTATCACAACATGTTAGAAGAAGCTGAGAAAGCCGCTAAAAACAATATTAAAACGCGCTCTGCAAACAAAGAAATTCAACACATAGATATGGGGCCAGCAACGCAATACTTGCTTACCGATCCTAAAGATACCTCTGTGTACATGACGGTACAAAACTACAAAGATAACTCAATGAATGTGTGTATGGACTCTACCTACGCATTTTTAGATAAAGTAACTTATGAACTTCAGCAGATGTACCGCGAAGCAGGTGTGCAGTTAAAGAACTTGCATATTGGTGGTGATGAAGTTGGTGCTGGTTCGTGGATAGGCTCGCCAATCTGTCAGGCGTTATTTGCTGATCCTAATAACGGTGTAGCTGGCCCGGCTGATTTAAAACCTTATTTCACACAACGTGTTGCTACCTTACTTGAAAAACGCGGTATTTCTCCGGGTATTTGGGAAGATGGCATCATGTATGACCGCGAAAATTCGTTTAAACGTGATGAGTTCCCTAATAAAACCTTTACCGTTAATACTTGGGATAACATTTGGGAATGGGGCGTTGCCGATAGAGCATACCGCCTAGCAAATGCCGGTTACCAAGTGGTGTTATCACACGGTACGCATTTGTATTTTGATCACCCATACGAAGCAAGCCCTGAAGAGCGTGGTTATTACTGGGCCACTCGTTACACAGATACTAAAAAAGCCTTTAATTACATGCCAGATGACGTGTATGCCAATGCCGATTACACCCGCACTCGTGAGCCAATCGTTAATTTAGAAGCGTTGGTGGGCCGCCCGTTACCTAAACTTGAAAAGCCAGAGAACATTCTGGGTATGCAAGGTCAGGTATGGTCAGAGACAATCCGTACTGAAGAGCAAGTATTAGCAATGATCTTCCCGCGTATTCTGTCAGTGGCAGAGCGCGCATGGCACAAAGCTGATTGGGAAGGCGAAAACGTTGATAGTAAAAAACAAGCAAAAGACTGGGCGGAGTTCTCAAGTGCTGTAGGTTTAAAAGAGCTTGAAAAGTTAGCTAAAGATGGCATCAATCTGCATTTACCAGTACCTGGCGGTGTGATTGAAAATGGAAAGTTGTATGCCAACAGCGCATTTGCTTATTTGAGCATTGAATACAGCCTAGACAACGGCCAAAGCTGGCAAACTTATGCCGAGCCTGTGAAGGTTGATAACAATACAAAAGTTGCGCTACGCACCCGTTTAAACGCACAGCAAACCAGCCGCGTGACAGTTGTGGGTGAGTAATGTTTTTGCGATAAATAAATGTGACGCCTATAGAAGAATGTAGGCGTCATGTTTTGCATTAAAACTACTTCTATTCACAAAGAGGATAAGAGGGCGCTTCGCTTAAGAGAAGTAATATTGAGGTTCCCTCATTCTCTTCTCATTTACTTCTCTTTGTGAATATATTTTCGCGCGAAATAAATTTCACGCCTACAATACCCTGCACCTCGTAGGCGTCACGCTTGCTTGGCGCGTTTTACATTCAACACCATTCGGCTCAAAACTGACAGCTGAAAGCTGACGGCTAATCTTAAAACATCGGCCGAAATACATTTCACACCTAAGGTATTTAAAAGAAATATGTCAGCGCTGTCATTTTTGTTGCTATAGTGTTATAAATATTTAATATCTCTTTTATATAATCATCTGAATGAGCAGCGCTGTAGAGTCGAACTGTGCTGTTATAGGAAATGTTATGTCTGAAATAAATAAACAATGCAGTGTTGTGCCTATGGCGATTGTTGCCACGCTGTTTTTTATACTGGGTTTTGCTACATGGTTAAATGGCTCACTGATGCCATTTTTACAGCAAATTTTGCAGCTATCACCTTTTCAGGCATCGCTGATTATTTTCTCGTTTTATATCGCCGTGACTTTTACGGCCCTACCTTCGGCGATGATCATCAGAAAGGTAGGTTATAAAAACGGTATGGCGCTGGGTATGGTGACCATGATGGTGGCAGGTTTACTGTTTATACCTGCGGCAAAAACACAAGTGTTTGCACTGTTTTTGTTTGCACAGCTTGTTATGGGAGCTGGGCAAACGTTATTACAAACAGCGGTTAACCCATACGTAGTAAGAATTGGCCCTGAAGAATCAGCTGCGGCTCGCGTTAGTATTATGGGTATATTAAATAAAGGTGCGGGTGTTGTTGCACCAATCGTGTTTACCGCATTGATACTCAGCGACTTTAAAGGCTTTGTAGGTAAAGAGCTTAGCCAAACTGATATTGATGCCATGGCTAATGGCTTAATCTTACCGTATTTAGGGATGTCTATTTTTATTGGTATACTCGGCTTTGCGGTAACTAAAATGCCATTGCCAGAGTTAATTGATGACGACGTTGATGAACAGAAACCGGGGCAGGTAAAAGAAGCATTAAGCCATCCGAGTCTTGCCTTAGGGATAGTGGCACTTTTTGTCTATGTAGCTGTTGAAGTAATTGCCGGCGATACCATTGGTAGCTTTGCGTTGTCGTTAGGTATTGAAAAATACAGTGTTATGACATCGTACACCATGGGGTGTATGGTACTAGGTTACTTTTTAGGGATTTTACTTATCCCACGAGTGTTATCGCAGCAAACAGCACTAACTATTTCAGCGGTATTGGGCTGTGTGTTAACGCTAGCGATAGTTACAGGTAGTAATGAAACTGTATTTATATCAACATTGTTTGGCCTAAAATCGGTACTACCTGATACCTTATTGCTCATTGCTGTGCTAGGCTTTGCTAATGCGATTGTTTGGCCTGCAGTTTGGCCGTTAGCATTATCTGGTTTAGGTAAGCTAACTAGTGTAGGCTCTGGTCTGCTCGTTATGGGTATAGCTGGTGGCGCATTCGGCCCATTATTTTGGGGCCTAGCAAGTGGCGGCGTAAAAAGCGCAGAAGCACAACAAATGGCTTATATTGTGATGTTGCCTTGTTATTTATTCATACTTTTCTATGCTGTTAAAGGCCACAAGATGAAAAGTTGGAAGTAATTATGAGTTTGAGGTTGGGCGTAAAATGCACCGCCTTGAACTTTGAAAAGCATTTCTAGTAAATAGAAATAATCCCGTGTGTAATGCCACCGAAAGGTGGCATTTTTTTGTTTGAAATTTAAGGTTCTCGTTACACAGAGTAAACCACTTTTATTCACAAAGAGGATAAGAGAGCGCTTCGCTTAAGAGAAAGTAATATTGTGGTTTCCTCATTCACTTCTCTTTGTGCAAAAGAAATATTGAACCACAAACAAACCCGAACAGCCAAAGCTGACGGCTTTTAGATCTGAAAACAGGTTTTAAAGATAAATCTTGAAATTCAAAATAAAAAATATTTAGGAAAATATAGGGATTTACTAAGGGGGAGAAGTGGGGCGACTGATGGGGCTTGAACCCACGACAACCGGAATCACAATCCGGGGCTCTACCAACTGAGCTACAGCCGCCACTGAGATACACCTCGTTTGGTGTGGCGCGCATATTACATAATTAACTTAGGCTTGTGAACCCCCTAAATTAAAAAAAGTAAAAAAAACTTACTTGCTTCAGAAAATTCAGAAAAGCAAGTTTAGTCAGTTAGTGTTCAGTTTCGGTATTTAGACTTGCGACTTTTGCAATTGAGCAATTACTCATTTTTTAGTTTGGCTGTAATTTAATGATTTTTTAACCAAAGATCATATATAATTTGAACAGCGTTATGCTAAAAATGAACTTCAGGAGAGAATATGGATACTATAATGAACTGGATCAATGAGAATTCAGGTTTAATCATACATTACGCCGTTCAGGCTGTTCTTGCGCTAATCATTTTCTTCATCGGTGGTCGTATCGCAAAATTTTGCGAAGGGATGACTGAAAAAGCATTTGATAAAAAGAAAGTAGACAAAGCCGTAGGTTCATTTGTAGCAAGCATTGTATATGCTATTGTTTTTGCAGCAACTATCTTAATGGCACTATCTCAACTTGGTATTGAGACAACATCATTCATTGCTATTTTAGGTGCGGCTGGTTTAGCTGTAGGTCTAGCACTTCAAGGTTCACTGTCCAACTTTGCATCAGGTGTTTTAATCATCCTACTTCGCCCTTTCAAATCAGGTGACTATGTAGAAGCCGGTGGTAAAGCGGGTACTGTTAAGAAAATCGAAATTTTCTCTACAGAATTACGTACACCAGATAATAAAGTAATTATCATGCCTAACTCATCAATCATGGGCAGCCCAATTACAAACTTCTCTCGTGAATCAACTCGTCGTATCGATTTAGTAATTGGTGTGGGTTACGATGCAGACCTTAAAGAAGCAAAAGCAGTTCTTAAATCAGTATTAGATAAAGAAACTCGTTTATTAAAAGATCCAGCATACACAGTCGCTGTGTCTGAGCTTGCAGATTCAAGTGTGAACTTTGTAGTTCGCCCGTGGGTTAATTCATCAGATTATTGGCCAACGTACTTCGATCTAATGGAAAACATTAAGATCGCATTAGATGACGCAAATATCACGATCCCATTCCCGCAAATGGATGTTCATTTGCATAAAGAAGATTAATCACAAGTAGTAAAGGTTATTTTTTAATGAAATTAAAAGCTTTATCAATTCTAGTTGCAGCAAGTGCTGCAACTAGCGCATTCGCAGCAGATGAAACTAAAACTTGGGATGTAACCAGTGAACTAGGTGCCATTATTACAAGTGGTAACACTGAAACAACAACACTAAAAGGTGGTGTTAAGGTTTTACATAACCTAGAAAACTGGAATAACGAGTACAAGTTAGACGGTCTTTATAAAGAAGATGAGATCGAAAACGACGACGGTGTTAAAGAAACACAACGTACTAACGAAAAGTACTCAATCTCTGCACAAGGTAACTACAAGTTAAACGAAAAGCACTCACACTTATTCATCTACGGCTCGCACGTATCTGATTACTTTGGTGCATATCGCAACGAATCAGTAATCTCAGCAGGTTATGGTTTACGCCTAATCGACCGTTCTGATATGTGGCTAAACGCTGAAATCGGTCCGGGTTATAAGTACTTCCAATACCCAGACGACAGCACTGAAGTTGATGAAAACGGTGACTTACTTGCTGGTGAGCGCGACGGTGAAGTAATCGCCTTAGGTAAAGTTGATTATAACTGGCAGATTTCAGACAGCGCACGTTTTACTCAGTTAGTATCAGTTGAATATGGTGATACCAACACTAAAACGCGTTCAGAGTCTGCAATCCTTGCTAAAATCAACGGCTCACTACAAATGAAAGTAGCTTACAACATCACTCACAACTCAGACGTTGCTGATGATAAAGAAAACACAGATACAGAAACGTCACTAACACTAGTTTACAGTTTTTAACTAAATAAATCGTTTTGTTGACAATTTAATGACAAAAAGGGACGAAAGTCCCTTTTTTATTTCCTTGAGTTTCAGGTAGAATACACAATCTTTTTGACTGTAGAACTATGGATATCCCTACTTGTGATGTTATTTAAAAGATTATTCCTTACTTTTTTGTTTCTAACCACTTCATCGGTATTGGCATTTACTCCTACTGCAGCTCAAATTGAGCAATTCAAAAAGCTCCCAAAGGCTCAACAAGAAGCGCTTGCAAGACAGTATGGAGTCGATTTATCTACGATTACAGGTAAATCTTCTGACGAAGAGCCAATAGAAACTGAATCAACCATTCAACCTCGTTTAGATAAAGAAAAAGAGCCGCTAACCGATGAAGAACGTTTCGCTCCCAAAGAAAGTGAAGTAGAGCCTTTTGGCTATGATATTTTTGCAGGCGAACCAACTTCATTCATGCCAACAGAAAATGCGGCCGTTCCTGATACCTACTTAATTGGTCGTGGAGATGAGCTAACAGTTAACTTTTACGGCAAAGAAAGTGAAAGTTACGATCTGGTTGTTGATCGAGAGGGCCGAATTAATATTCCAAACTTAAGCCCTGTACAGGTCGCAGGATTAACCTTTATTGAGGTTAAAGAACTCATCAAAGCTAAAGTTGAGCAAGAAGTGATTGGCGTTAAAGCGTTTATCTCTGTTGGTCGATTACGCAGTATTCGCATCCTTGTTTTGGGTGAAGCATATAAACCAGGTAGCTATAGTGTTTCCTCTCTTGCGACAGTTTCGCACGCCCTTTTTGTAAGCGGTGGTGTGTCAGATATAGCGTCTTTACGAAATATTCAAGTAAAGCGTGCCGGAAAAGTTGTTGCTAATTTTGATTTATATGATTTATTGATTAATGGTGATAGCAGTAACGATATTATTTTAAAGCCGGGTGATGTCGTGTTCATCCCATCAGTTGGTTCTCAAGTCGCTGTTGAGGGCTTAGTAAAACGTCCTGCTATTTTTGAGCTAAAAAAAGGTGAAACAGCAGCACAGTTATTAAAAATGGCGGGTGGTTTAAAACCGCAAGCTTACGCTAAAAAAGCAATTGTTGAACGCTTCAATAACAATAACATGAAAGAAGTGTTATCAGTGGACTTTAGCGGAAATCAAATTAATTATATTCCTCGCGATGGCGACCGCATTCGTTTTAACCCTGTCAGTTTACAATACCAAAACAGTATTAGCCTAATTGGTGCAGTTGCTCGACCTGGTCATTATCAATGGTATGAAGGTAAGCACATTTCTGATGTTCTAACTTCCGTACGTGGTGACCTGCTTCCTCAAGCTGATTTAGGCTACGGCTTACTTGTTCGAGAAATTAACATTTCTGGCGATATTGAGGTTTATCAATTCGATATTGCCCAAGCAATAGTTAAAGCAAAACAACATGATTTAGAACTAAAAGCAAATGATAAACTTTTTGTTTTTAGTCGTTTCCAAGAAAAACAAGCTGAAGAAGCCGCGCTTGCCAACATGGCCCTAACTGTTGAACAACAGCAGCAGCAAGTCAAAGTAAAGCAGTGGCACGAATATCAGAGAAAAGAGTTTGAAAGGTATGTAGGTGTTTTAAAAGCTGATGATCCTTTTAAAAAAGAGGAAGAAGAAGAGCTAAGCATTGCGGAAATTTCAAAAAGAAAAGCAAAAGAAGAAGAGGTAGAGCTAAAGCCAGAGGATTATGCTGCTTTTAGTCGATACACTTTATTAAAGCCTATTATTGCAAAGCTAAAGCAGCAGGCTTCAGTGCATAATGCAATGCAGCTAGTTGAAATCAATGGTCATGTAACCTATCCGGGTATTTACCCTTTAACTGTAGGTAGTGAAGTTAATGAACTAATTTCTGCAGCTGGAGGTTTGTTGGAGTCTGCTTACACTGAGCAAGCTGAAATAACTCGTGTTGTTGCGGGAGAAGGCTCTAAAGTTGAACACATCAAATTTAATCTAGCTCAGGCTATGTTGGGTACCAAAGTTGAAAATAAAACTCTTAGAAGTAAAGATAGTATAAATATTTTCTCTATTCCTAACTGGCAAGAAAACGTAAAAGTTGAGCTAAAAGGTGAAGTTAAATTTCCTGGTGTTTATACCATTCGTCGTGGAGAAACATTAACCAACTTACTTGAACGTGCGGGTGGCTTTTCTGAATTTGCTGAGCCCGATGCTGCTATTTTTACTCGTGAATCGATTCGTCAACAAGAGCAAATGCAATTAGCTAAACTAGCTGAAGACTTACGAAGAGATATTGCTACAAAAAGCTTCGAAAAGTCAGTTAGCAGTATCCGCTTATCTTATGATGAAATGAATAAGCTCTTGCTTGATTTAGCTAATGTTGAAGCAGTAGGAAGGCTTGTCATTGACTTACCTCTCATTGCAGAGAATAAACAAAATCTAGTGTTACAAAATGGTGATACGCTTTATGTCCCAAGTCAGCGTGATTCAATCAGTGTAATAGGCGAAGTGAACTATACTACTTCTCATTTATTTAAGCCTGGAGTCAGTGTTGATCAATATATTGATCTTAGTGGTGGTTTAAAGGAGCGCGCTGCTGAGGATCGTATTTATATAATCAAAGCAAATGGTTCTGTGACTATACCAAATACTGGCACTTGGTTCGCTGTGAATGACTCTAAGTTATTAGAGGCTGGCGATACGATAGTTGTACCTATGAACTCTGACTATATGGATAACCTAACACTGTGGAGCACAGCAACGCAGATTGTTTATCAGTTAGGTGTAGCTTTAGCTGCAATTAGTAGTATATAAGCTCTGCATGTTTAGTAGCTTAGTTTAATTCAGCAGCTTCAATTGAGATAAATATGAAAGAAAATTTTGCGTCTGATAATCATAGTCGAATAGATGGTGAGATAGATTTATATGACTTGTTCTTGGTAATAATGAATGGGAAGTGGCTGATTATAACGGTAACTTTTGTTTTGTCTTTATTATCAGTGGTTTATGCTATTTACCAACCAAATATATATCGCTCTGAGGCATTGCTGGCGCCAGCTGAGCAACAGCAGTCAAACGGCTTAAGTGCTTTAGCAGGTCAGTTTGGTGGTCTAGCTAGTTTGGCTGGCGTTAACTTGGGGGATTCAGGTTCCAATAATACTGATCTTGCTTTGGCTATACTCAAGTCACGAAAGTTCATTTCTGAGTTTATTGAAAAGCACAGTATTATGCCTGATTTAATGGCGATCGAATCATGGAACTCCATCGATAATACAGTTATCTATGATAAAAATATTTATGATGAAGTGGATCAAAAATGGGTCAGAAAAGTAGAGTTCCCATTTAAACCAAAACCATCAACTCAGGAAGCTTATAAAGAATTTATAAAAATAGTCAGTGCTACAAAAGATCCAGACTCAGGCATGATAATTATTGCTGTGGAGCATTTTTCTCCGTTCATTGCTCAACAATGGGTAAATTGGTTAATAGAAGATATTAATCTTACCATGAAAAAGCGTGATGTAATTGAAGCAACGAAGAGCACTGAGTTTTTAATGGCACAAATTGAAAAAACTAATGTAGCTGATATTCGAGTCGTTTTATATAAATTAGTAGAGGAGCAGGCGAAAACGATAATGTTTGCTAACGTCAGAGATGAGTATGTTTTCAAGACTATCGATCCAGCTCTTGTTCCCGAAGAGAAATTAAAACCTAAACGAGCTTTAATAGTTATTGTAAGCACATTTTTTGCCGGCGTAATCGGTGTTTTTATAGTTTTAATACGCTTTTATATATCAAATAATCGCCGTAAATCTTAATGATAAAAGATAAAGTCTTAGCTTAGAGGTTTTTGTGAACATATTAGTAACAGGTGGTGCTGGGTTTATTGGCTCTGCACTAGTCCGTCATATTATAAATAATACAACTGATTCAGTTATCAATGTTGATAAATTAACCTATGCAGGCAACTTGGAATCTTTGAAAGATATCGAAGAAAGTGAGCGCTATTCTTTTGAATGTCATGATATATGTAATCATAAAGAGATGCAGCGTATTTTCAAAGCTTATCAGCCTGATGTTGTAATGCACTTGGCCGCAGAGAGCCATGTTGATAGATCAATTACTGGTCCGTCAGAGTTCATTCAAACCAATATATTAGGCACGTATACATTGCTAGAAGTAGCAAGAGAATACACATCGACCCTTGATAAAGATAAGAGAGATTCTTTTAAATTTCATCACATATCAACAGACGAAGTATATGGAGATTTGCCACACCCAGACGATTTTGAGGAGCCTAATTGTGAAGATGTACTTCCTCTTTTTACTGAAAAGACTTCGTACGCTCCAAGTAGCCCGTATTCTGCATCAAAGGCATCAAGCGATCACCTTGTTAGGGCTTGGTTAAGAACATACGGTTTACCTGTTGTAATAACTAACTGTTCAAATAACTATGGACCATACCATTTTCCTGAAAAATTAATCCCATTAGTTATTTTAAACGCTTTAGAAGGTAAGCCTTTACCTGTATATGGGGAAGGGAACCAAATTCGAGATTGGTTGTATGTTGAAGATCACGCTCGGGCTCTATATGAAGTTGTAACAAAAGGGCAAGTTGGTGAAACATACAATATTGGTGGTCATAATGAAAAGAAAAACTTAGAAGTTGTCCAGAGTATTTGTGGAATACTGGATAACCTTGTTCCAAAAGAAAAGAAATATTCGGAACAGATTGTTTTTGTTGCAGACAGACCGGGGCATGATAAACGCTATGCTATTGATGCCTCAAAAATTCACTCGGATCTGGGATGGAAACCAGAAGAAACATTCGAAACAGGCCTGTTAAAAACGGTTAAGTGGTACCTAAATAATCAGTCTTGGTGTAAGAGTGTTCAAGATGGCTCTTATAAGCGTGAGCGCCTTGGTCAATTAAAAGGGAATAGTTAATAATGAAAGGCATAATCTTAGCGGGTGGCTCAGGTACTCGACTTTACCCTATTACTATGGGGGTATCAAAGCAGTTACTACCAATCTACGATAAACCAATGGTCTATTACCCTTTATCAGTTTTAATGTTAGCAGGGATACGTGAAATTCTCTTAATCACTACACCTGAAGATAGAGACTCATTTCATCGTTTACTTGGGACTGGTGAGCAGTTTGGTATCAAACTTAGCTATTCTGTCCAACCCACTCCTGACGGGCTAGCTCAAGCATTTATCTTAGGTGAGCAGTTTATTGGAAATGATGATGTATGCTTGGTATTAGGGGATAATATTTTTTATGGGCAAGGTTTTTCCCCTAAACTTAAGCATGCTGTTGAGAATGCTCAAAATGGTAATGGTGCAACTGTTTTTGGTTATCAAGTTAAAGATCCTGAACGCTTTGGCGTTGTAGAGTTTGATGATGAGCAAAAGGCAATTTCAATTGAAGAAAAACCAGCAAAGCCGAAGTCTCACTATGCGGTAACAGGGTTATATTTTTATGACAACTCAGTGGTTGAAGCAGCAAAAAAAGTTGAGCCTTCTCATCGTGGTGAGCTAGAAATAACAACACTTAATGAAATGTATCTTCAAAAAAATAAACTTAACGTTGAAATCCTTGGGCGTGGTTTTGCTTGGTTAGATACTGGTACTCATGAAAGCCTATTAGAGGCAGCAAGCTTTGTTGAAACAATTGAAAAACGACAAGGTTATAAAATAGCCTGTTTAGAGGAGATAGCTTTTAATAATGGTTGGCTTTCTGCTGATTGTATTAAAGAGCGTGCAAAACTATTTTCTAAGAACGGCTACGGGCAATATCTTTCAGGCTTACTAAAAGATATATGAAAACAGCAGTAAATGGGTTGAAGTGGAGTGCTCTAGAAAGGTTGGGTGTTCAAGCTATTCAACTAATCGTAATGTTGTTACTTGCCCGTCTTTTAGGGCCCGATGCTTTTGGTTTAATTGGTATTCTCACCGTTTTTATTGCCATAAGCCAGGTGATATCTGATAGTGGCTTCAGTTCGGCTTTAATTAGGCTAAAAGAACGCACAGAAATTGATTTTTCAACTGCTTTCCAATTTAACATTTTAGTTGCTTTACTTTGTTATTTAGCTTTATTTATAGGCGCAAATCAGATAGCTGTTTTCTTTGAGCAGCCAGAGCTTGAAGCTCTAATTAAAGTTTTAGGTTTATCTATAATTATCAATAGTTTTACGCTGGTTCAAAAAGCTAAATTGACGATTAAAATGGACTTTAAAACTCAAGCAAAAGCTTCTTTGTCAGCTGTATTTATTAGTAGTGTAGTATCTATTACTTTAGCTTACTTTGACTATGGAGTTTGGGCTTTAGTTTATCAAATACTAATAAACTCATTCTTAACAATGGTGTTATTAAATATATTTCATCCCTGGTTACCTAAAAGTTCATTTAATATACAGTCATTCAGTTATTTATTTGGTTTCGGTTACAAATTATTGCTTGCGGCAATGCTCGATACTTTGTTTAAAAATATATATCAGTTAATCATAGGTAAACAATTTAACCCAACTCAAGTGGGTATTTTTACTCAAGCGAATCAACTTGCTAGTGTTCCTGCAATGACTTTCACCACGATAGTCCAAAGAGTTACTTATCCTATGTTAAGTAATATACAAAGTGAAACTGACAAGTTTGAATACAGCTACAAGTTAACGCTACGAATGGCTGCTTTTGTTATTTTTCCGCTTATGGCTGGGTTAGGTATCATTGCAAAGCCGTTTATTAAAGTTGTACTAGGAGATGACTGGTTACAAGCCGCAGATTTACTTACGATCTTGAGTTTCACTTTTATGTTGTATCCTATCCATGCTATTAATTTAAACTTATTACAGGTCAAAGGTCGTTCAGATATTTTTTTAAAGCTTGAAGTTATAAAAAAAGCATTCATTGTTTTAATATTATTTATAACAATACCTTTTGGTATTAAGGCTATTTGTATAGGGATGCTTATCCATACATATTTAGCTTTTTTTATTAATTCATATTATACAGGTCAATTTAGTAAGCTTAAAATACGTGATCAACTAAATGCACTGGCGCCTATTTGGTTGATGGTTGCGTTGAGTGCTTTATGCTCATATTTTATTGTCACAAGTATCGTTTCTGTACTCCTCTTAAATAGCTACATGCAGTTGTTTCTTTTATTAATAACTATGCCGCTAATATATATTGCCTCAGCAAGGGTCTTTCAACGAGATTTGTACACGCAAATTCTAAATATTATCTTACGAAGAAAGGTTTAACTTAAATGGATAAAATTACGGTAACTTCACCATTGCTTCCACCATTGAAAGAAGTGATTCCTTACTTAGAAGATATCTGGGATCGTAAATGGTTGACTAATAACGGCATATATCATCAACAGTTAGAGAAAAAGCTTTGTGAGTATTTAGGTGTGCCTTATATCAGTTTATTTTCAAATGGGACACTTGCACTAATAACAGCTCTTCAATCGTTAGAATTAAAAGGTGAGGTAATAACAACACCATACACTTTTGCAGCCACCGCACATGCAATTATGTGGAATGACTTAAAACCAGTATTTGTCGATATTGATCCAGTAACCATGAACTTGGATCCTAGTTGTATTGAAGCAGCAATAACAGATAATACATGTGCAATTTTACCGGTGCATGTTTATGGTACCCCCTGTGATAATCAGACGATTGCTGCTATCGCGAAAAAATATGATCTTAAAGTTATTTATGATGCAGCACATGCGTTTGGCGTAAAAGAAAGAGAGCAATCAATTTTAAATTATGGAGATCTATCTATTTTGAGTTTTCACGCTACGAAAACATATTCAACAATAGAAGGTGGTGCTGTGATTTGTAAAAGCCAAGAAGAAAAAGATAAATTAGACCAATTGAAAAACTTTGGCTTTGAATCGGAGACTGTAATTAAAGCATGTGGTATGAATGCAAAATTAAATGAGATTCAAGCAGCATTTGGGTTGGCATCATTGAAAAAAGTTGATGGCGCAATTGAAAGACGCTCTGAAATTGCAGCTCTATATCAACAAAGTCTCGTAAATGTTTCTGGCCTATCGACATTGCGAATCAATCATGAGGTCAGCCTTAATCATTCATATTTCCCAATAATTATTGATGTGGATAAATTTGGAATTGACCGAGATACACTAGCCCTAAAGTTAGAAGAAAATAATATCTTTGCTAGACGCTATTTTTATCCGATTGTAAGTGAATTTGAAGTGTTCAAAAGTGAATATTCAGATACGCCAATAGCTAAAGATATTTCTAATAGAGTTTTATGTTTACCAATTCATGCTGATCTTACTTTGGAACAACAGCAAAGAGTTATTGATACGATTTTGAATAGTCGTGGGGGGAAAAAGTGAAAGTCATATTAACTTACGGAACATTCGATCTGTTCCATGTTGGACATGTAAGACTTCTTGAAAGGCTTTCAAAGTTGGGGGATAAGCTTATTGTTGGTCTTTCATCTGATGAATTTAACAAAGGTAAAGGCAAAAGTTCGTTTTTCTCATATCAAGAAAGAGCTGAAATACTTTCGTCATGTAAATTTGTAGATTTAGTAATTCCAGAGCATTCGTGGGAACAAAAAGAGACTGATATTAAAAAGTATAATGTAGATGTTTTTGCAATGGGAGACGATTGGGAGGGACGTTTTGATTCTCTTAAATCATTATGCGAAGTTGTATATTTACCAAGAACTAAAAGTATCTCAACCTCTGAAATCAAAACTTTAATAGCTGAATTAAAGAAAAATGACTTGGATAAAGTTCAAAAAAGTCTAAATGATGCAATTGAAATTATTAAACAACTGAACTATAGCGAGTAACATATGGACTCTAAATTAAGCAGTGAAGATATCCGTAAGCAGTTACTTACTATGGCTGTTGATATTACAAAAACTCTAGATGAGCACAAGATACCTTACATCCTTACATATGGAACATTGCTTGGTGCTGTTCGTCATTCAGGTTTTATCCCTTGGGATGATGATTTCGATATAGCTATTCCCGCAACTTACCAGAAAAAGGCAATTCAGGTTTTAAGCAAAATATCTAAATACCATTTTCTTTCACTTGCATCAGATGATTACTTTGACTGGGTTTTAAGGGTAACTGACAAATCAACAAAAACGACTTCAAAAGAGACTGAATGGGATGTTTATAACCACACCATGAGTAGAGAAGATATTGGCCTATGTGTGGATATTTATCCATTTTACTGTTTGCCTGATAATGCTTTTAAGTTTAAAACCCATAAGCTTTTCACTAAAGTATCAAGCTGGCTAATTCGTAAATCTTTTGCAAAAAAATCTAATTTTATCAAGAAGCTTGGCTTCGCAATGCTAAGTTTACGTGCGAACGCTAGTGAAGGTAAGTATTACACCGATGCTGGTCGAATTTATTATCAACCAACTTTGTTCACACAAACAGAATATATCGATTTTGAAGAATTTAAATTTCGCGCCCCTACAGAGCCTGAAAAGTTTTTAGAAAGCCGCTACGGTGACTGGCAGAAATTACCTACTCAAGAAGAAATAGATAAAGCAATACATTATGAGGAAACTTTTTGGCGATGAATAGGGTGTTAGTTGTACCTAGTGGTACTGAAGTTGCGCAAGAAATTGTCAGATCATTATCTGTTGTAAAAGGTGTAGAGCTTTACGGTGCTAATGGTATTGATTGCTTTACTGAGATCCCTCGTGCTCGTCACATTGTAGGTATTCCATTTATTGATGAGCCTGATTTTATAGATGTAATTACTAGCTTAATTAAAGAAAATGGGATTACTCATATTTTTCCAGCGCATGATTCAGCATCTTTAAAATTAAGTGAGTTTGCTGACTCATTAGGTGCACAAGTGATCAGTTCAAGCTACGAAACAAATAAAGTATGCAGATCAAAGTCTCTAACTTACAAAGCGCTAGAAAAGGTCGTCAAAGTCCCAAAAACATATCTTTCAAAGAATGAAGTAGAGTCATTTCCTGTTTTCGTAAAACCTAATATTGGGCAAGGAAGTGTTGGAACAAAACTTATAACGAAAGCGAGTGAACTTCTAGATGTTACCGAGGATGATATTCTTTGTGAATATTTACCAGGAGAAGAGTTCACTGTTGACTGTATCAGTGATGCAGATAACCAGCTTCAATATGCTCAAGCCAGAAAGCGCAATGCTATGAGAAACGGTATTGCAACGGAGACAGAATTAGTAAATGACAATAGTTTATTTTATTCATTCGCTGAGAAAATAAACAAATCTTTAAAACTCCAAGGAGCTTGGTTTTTTCAAGTGAAAAAAGATTCGCTCGGTGAACTTTGTTTACTAGAAGTTGCAACTCGAATTGCTGGATCAATGATCACGAGCAGAATGAACGGTATTAATTTTGCCGAAATGTCGCTTTTTATCTCAAATGGTATTCCAGTAAAAGCTTTAAAAAATAATTTGGAAATTAAGCTTTTTAGAAATTTAGCATATCAGTTTGATATAAACTTAAATTTTAATGTCCTTTATACTGACTTTGATGATTGTTTAATTTTCGGTGATAAAGTCAACGACAAATTAGTGCAATTCATTTTTCAGTGTATAAATAAAAATATTAAAGTGGTTTTAATCACACGTCATGCGGACGATATCCATCAAACCTTAAAAAATATGAGGCTTTCCCAGCTTTTTGATCAAGTTATTCATATAACAGATGGTGCACCTAAGTCTCAATTTATAACAGAAAAAAACGCAATCTTTATTGATGATTCATTTGCAGAAAGGTTAGATGTAATGGGTGTATGTAACATTCCTTGCTTTTCAGTGGATATGGTTCAAGGTCTGACATGTTTAAAGAACTAACCCCCCTGCCAACAGAGCAAGAGATAAAATCATTTTGGAAGCATGTTGATAAAACATATATCAGTATAATTTGTACTTGTTTCAATCAACAAGATTACATCGCCGACGCTATAAACTCATTTCTTGCTCAAAAGACAGAATACGCTTTTGAAATAATAATTCATGATGATGCATCTACTGATAAAACAAGCGATATATTAAAAGCGTATGAGCAGAGCTATCCAAGTATCGTCAAAGTTATCTACCAAACAGAAAACCAATACTCTAAGGGTAATGTTAAAGTAGAAAATATTGCATTGAGAAAAAGTCGTGGTGAATACATTGCTTTATGTGAAGGAGATGATTTTTGGGTTGATGAACTAAAGTTACAAAAGCAATTAGAGGGTTTACTTGCATGCCCTGACTTAAAACTGTGTTTTACATCAGCTTATACATTAGCTCCTAATGGACAAGTAAATAAAACCGCTAATTATAACGAAAAAGTAAAAGTTTTTTCGTTTAGTGACATTATTATAGGTGGTGGAGCTTTGATTCCTACTGCCAGTATTTTCATGCGAAGAAGCGTGATGGAGAGCTTACCAAGTTGGTTTGAAAGCGCTCCTGTTGGTGATATTTTTATCCAAATAAATGGTTCTAAGCCCCAAGGAGCTTTATATCTTCCTGATGTAACAGTTGTTTATCGAGTAGATGCTGTTGGTTCATGGAGTGTATCGCAAAAGCATGTACCTGAGGAAAAAGTTAAGTCGCAGGTTGCAAAGTTAGCTTCTTGCTATAATTTGCTAGCTGAAGATAACGATAATTATGATGATTATCAAATTGCTAAATTAAATCTATATATTGCGAACGCATTAAAAGCTATTTCACAACAAAGATATGGGCTTGCTAAGTACTTTATTAATAAATCAAAAGAGCTCCCTCATAGCTCTAAAAGAAAACAGGTATTAATTGCTTTTCAACATTGTTTGCCATTTTTTAGATTACTACATAATACAGTTAAAAGTTTTAGATGAAGCTCTGTGAAGGCTAGATATGCCCATTAATACTAAACCAATATTTTTCATCCTAACGCTACTTTTGTCACTGTATACACTAAGACTTGTAGGGCCTTTATCAGTTGCTGACTTTGGGGCTATGCTATTTATATTTATATCGCTATTAAAGTTCAGAAGTGTGGTCATTAATGACTTTAATGTAGTTTTTTTAGTTTGGGTACTGGTATCGCTAATTTCTTCTTTAGGTCTAATTTATGAAGACTACTTTACAGTAACAGGTTTTCTAGGGACTGGTTTGCGGATATTGGTGTCAATGGCTTTACTATTATGCCTGCCACTATGGCTGAAAAGTAAGGAGGAGCAGTTCCAAGCTATTGGCGCTTTGCTATCTATCGTTATTTTTCACAGCATTGTCCAGCTTGTATTTGTTGCTCTATTTTATCTCAATAAAGCTCCATTTTTGAATTTGGTACCACATGGCGATCAATCATCTAGACAAGAATGGCTCAATGTTTATGACTATACGTTTTACACTAGGTTTGGTGGAGTGTTTGAAGAGCCTTCATGGTACTCCTGGTTTATGGTGGCATGTATAGGCTTGATTATTTCTTTTGAAATAGTGAATAGAGTTTCGATAATTACTAAGAGAAAGTGGTTACTAATATTATCCGCTTTGTTTTTTACGTATTCTATTGCAGGGATAGCTTCAATCGTTATTCTAATAGCTTATAAAATATTGAGTGGGAGTATTCGGGCTAAAATTAGAAGTGTAGTATTTATTTCTATTGCTCTTCCTGCTCTTATACTGCTGAATCCGGATTCTGCTTTATTGAAGCGATTAATGGGGGTGTTTAGTGGCACAGATGGCTCATCAAATACGCGGATTTTTGATTCCTTCACAAAGCTAAAATTAGTACTCGAAAACAATATGACTGGCACGGGAATAGGTAACAGCATAGAGGGTATTTACCATTATGATGTTACAAACAGCTTTACAGTTATCTCTACTCAAAACGGCTTTATTGAAGCATTTGTATCAACAGGGTTGATAGGTGGGGCAATCTTTATGGTCCCTTTTGTCTATTTTTTATGTGTGAAGAAATATTGGCTATCACTTATAACTATGACCTTGGTCTTTTTCACTACCAGTGCATTGTTTATCGTTGTAATGTGGTTCTTTATGGCTCTTGCGTATTTACTTTTTAAAGACTTGAAAATTAACCCACAACCCTCAACCTAATTAACTCCTAAATCGCTTAATATAGAACAATTAGTCATGAAGAGTATTATGAAAAGAGAATTAGTTATTTCTACTGTTTTTAGTAATTTAGAAAAAACAAAAATGCTTGCCGAGCAATGTTTTGAGTCTACAAGTATCAGGTCAACTATAGTTTGCCAGTTATTTGAAATAGCTGAATGCTCAAAACAGAATGAGTACACAGAGGCGTACGATATTGTTTATTCAAATGACAGGGGGTTGGCTAAAAGTAGGATGCTAGGAATTTTATCTTCAAATGCTGACCTAATTTGGATTGCTGATGACGATATTGAAGTCGTGCCTGAAGGCGCAATTGAAGCTTTCTCTGCACTAGAAAGTGCAGGTAATGACTTTATAACTACGAAATATGCAATAAATGAAACTCAGGAGCGAAAGAGCTATTCGGGTCAAGTTTTTAATCACTCTAATCTGAGCATTATGAAAGTAAGCTCGATAGAAATAATCATCAATAAGCAAAATGTTTTAAACTTAGGAGTCGGTTTTGATTCTCGATTTGGGCTTGGGGCAAAATACAAGTCTGGAGAGGAGAATGTTTTTTTAGCTGATATTTTATCAAGAGGGGGGAAAGGACAGTATCTACCTATTGTAACTTCTATTCATAGAGAAGTGACATCTGGAGGTGACTTTAGTAACCCACTAACAAATATCTCAAAAGGAGCAATTTTCAAAAGAGTCTTTGGCTGGTGGGGCCTACCTATTTTATTTGCTTTTTATGGCCGAAAACTTATTAATAAAGAAATCAAAGCTTATCAGTCATTGACCTGTGTTTTTACATCTCTCAAAGGCTTTTTTCGGTTATAGAAATAGGCCTAATCCATTCATTTCATGTTTGGGTTGTTAATTAATCAATTCACCTGAATTTACATCAGAAAATAAAAAATGTAGAGCTTTCCCTTTCTTTAAAACATATTAATTTAGTGTATAATACCGCTCTTTAAATTTTTGCTGAATGCAGTCGCACTTTTTAAAAAGTTTTTACATTAGGTAACAGTTTTTTTTACAAGGATATGTTTTTATGCTTTGGGGTGGTTTTCTTTTATGCGTAATAAATAGTTAAACTGAATACTAAATGTATTTTGTTTCAATTTTATTAAATAGGTAATCTCGTGTCACAACTGCTGTGGCAATGCTGATGTAGTCATCTAGTGTTGAATAAACCATAACTGCCAATGAGGCTACTAAGCATAGATATAGCACATGGAGTTACTTACTTAATGACTTTGACACTTTTCTCTTCTAGCTTGTTCTATAGAATATTATTAATGATTAAAAATTTAAAAAATGGAAAGCCCTTTAAGGCGCCTAAGTATGCTTATAATACAAGTGAAATATACGTTTATTGCCCAGAAGCGCAAGTCGAAGCGATTAGAAGTGTTTTATCAAATTATGAAATTAAAGTGCACTTCAATGATTACTCTTTAGTTAATCTTGATGAAAAAATCATAACTCATTATGAAAATATTCACCTTTCTGACCATCAAAGAGAGTTTTTGGTAACAGCAACTGAGCTAGGTGCGTGGGTTGAGCCATTGGTAAGTTATCTTGATGAAAGGTTTGGCTATACAGAGGTTTCATTATTAAAAAGTAGTTACTTTTTACACCAAAAAGCTTTTTCAATTTTATCAACAAAACGCACTCAAAGAGCAAAAAGGTTTATTGATTTATCGTCGGCTTTACTGCTGCTTTTTTTGACGTCTCCAATAATTTTGATTACAGCTATTTTAATAAAGCTCGAGTCCAAAGGACCTGTTTTATATAGACAGTCTCGTACTGGGCAATACAATATTGAGTTTAATGTAGTCAAATTTCGCTCTATGCGAGTTGATGCTGAAGCAAACGGAGCACAATGGGCAAGCGAAAATGACTCTCGAGTAACAAAGGTTGGGGCTTTTATACGAAAAACCAGAATCGATGAATTGCCACAGCTATTTAATGTTATAAGAGGGGATATGTCGATGGTAGGACCTAGGCCTGAGCGGGAAGTTTTTATCAAAGAGCTTGAACAAGAGATTCAATATTACCGTTTTCGTCATGCCGTAAAACCAGGTCTAACAGGTCTTGCACAAGTTAGCTACCCTTATGGCGCTTCGCTAAATGATGCTATCTGGAAGCATAAATACGATATTCACTACATAAAACATCATAGCACTTTTTTAGATATGAAGATCTTTTTGAAAACTATCAAAGTGGTCTTGTTTGGTTTAGGTAGATAATAAATGAAGCCTTTAGTTTCGGTTGTTATGCCGACCTTCAATGCAGAGAAGTATTTAGCTGAAAGCATAAACTCGGTTCTAGCCCAGACTTATAATAACTGGGAGCTGTTAATAACAGATGATTGCTCAACAGATGATACAGTTGCTATTGCTAAAAAATATGCTGATTCTGACTCTAGGGTTAAATTATTTATTCAACCACAGAACCAAGGAGCTGGAGCTGCTAGAAACAACTCTATAAAGAATGCAAAGGGTAAGTATATTGCTTTTCTGGATGCTGATGATCTTTGGCTACCTAAAAAGTTAGAAAAGCAGGTTTTGTTTGCTCAAAAAAATAATCATGCTTTGACTTATACAAGTTACCAAAAATTTTCAGGTAATAAACTAGCTGGGATCGTAACTCCTCCAAAGAGTACAACTTATAGCAAATTAATGTATAGCAATGTTATAGGTTGTTTAACCGCTATGTACGATGCCGAGCAACTTGGAAAAAAATATATGCCATTAATTCGTAAGCGACAAGATATGGGGCTATGGTTAGATATTTTAAAAGAAGTTCCCGCAGCATATTGTTTGAGAGAGCCTCTTGCTCGCTACCGTGTTGGAGTTGGTATGAGTGCTAATAAACTTAAAATTTTATCATATCAATGGCGATTTTATAGAGATGTAGAAAAGCTTGGCTTATTAAGAGCTACTTACACTTTTGGCGTATATGCGATGAAAGGCTTTAGAAAACACGCTAAGTGAGTCTATGGGTCGAGGTTTACAATTGTAAAGCTATTTCCTTTCTAGGCATCAAGGGTTTTCTTCCAAAAAGAAAGTTTATCTTCAGCTGTGATAAGAATACCAGAATTGCACAGCAAATTAATAAATCATACATTTAATCCGTTTCTAATAGACACACCTAACTTCTCTGCGTATAATCGCTGGCTCATAAAAACCAGTCCTTTTGGATTGGTTTTAAGGAACATGAGTATTTTAGGTGTGGCTATGGAAAGTTGGTACTTACTTTTTTGTAAATCAAAACAAGAACAAAGAGCTAAAATTAACCTTCAAAACCAAGGTTTTGAAGTCTTCATTCCTGAACACCAAATAGAGCGCATTGCTAAAGGGCGCCGTTCTATTCGAATATCACCTCTCTTCCCTAATTATATATTCATAAAGTTATGTACGAAAAACTGTAACTTTTCTGCGGTAAAAAATACTCGAGGCGTAAGTGGCTTTGTAACATACGGCCAGCAATTTCAGCTTGTTTCAGAACAGTTGATTGCGCAACTCAAATCTATGAATGATATGTGTGAGATAACTTCTGCGTTACCAAAAGCGGGGGATGTTGTTTATTTGAATACAGAGTCATTTAAAAACGTACAGGCTATTTACCAAGAGCCAGATGGCGATATGCGCAGCATACTTCTCATTAATTTGCTGAATAAACAAATAAGCGTAAGTGTAGAAAATAAAGAAATCAGTTTATAAGTCGTGCTCCAGCGCGATGTTTATGTAGGAACGGCTTTAGCCGTGAACATGCTTTAAATGTTCGGTGTTAAACCACCTCTTATAGAACGGGTAATACGTAGGAACGGCTTTAGCCGTGAACATATTCAAAATGTTCGGCGTTAAAACACCTCCTACAGAACGGGTAATACGTAGGAACGGCTTTAGCCGTGAACATACTCAAAATGTTCGGCGTTAAAACACCTCCTACAGTGTAGGCTTTATGTTTTAACATTAAAAAAATAACAATAAAATCAGTACGTAGGAACTGCAACCTAGGGGCGGAAGCGTGCCCGAAGGGCTAGACAAGCAAATAGTTTTGCTTTCAAGCTGGAGCGAGAGGAGCTCTGCGACGAACTGGAACGGAAGCGTGCCCGAAGGGCTAGACAAGCAAATAGTTTTGCTTTCAAGCTGAAGCGAGAGGAGCTCTGCGACGAACTGGAACGGAAGCGTGCCCGAAGGGCTAGACAAGCAAATAGTTTTGCTTTCAAGCTGGAGCGAGAGGAGCTCTGCGACGAACTGGAACGGAAGCGTGCCCGAAGGGCTAGACAAGGCGTAGGCGACACGTTTGCTTGGCGCGTCTCAAACACGGCACTGCTGCGAACATGTCGCGCGAAATAAATTTCACGCCTACAAAATGGTGAATGCCGAAGGGCTAGACAAGGCGTAGGCGTCACGCTTGCTTGGCGCGTCTCAAACACGGCACTGCTGCGAACATGTCGCGCGAAACAAATTTCACGCCTACATCAAAGACATCTAATCGCACAAAGAGGCTATGAGACACTGCGCTAAAGAGGAGTTATTTAGGTTTTCTCATTTACCCTCATTCATTTCTCTTAGTGCAACTAGAAACTAGTAAAGGATATTCACAAAGAGACTATAAGACGCTGCGCTGAAGAGTAAACAAAGAAATATTTGGTTTTCTCATTTACCCTCATTCATTTCTCTTAGTGCAACTAGAAACTAGTGATGAGTATTCACAAAGAGGTTAAGAGGCGCTGCGCTGAAGAGTAAACAAAGAAATATTTGGTTTTCTCATTACTCTTATTCACTTCTCTTTGTGCTAAAAAGAACTAGTAAAGGATATTCACAAAGAGGCTATGAGACACTGCGCTAAAGAGTAAATAAAGAAGTTTTGCCTTACTCATTTACTCTTATTCACTTCTCTTTGTGCAACTAGAAGCTAGTGATGAATATTCACAAAGAGACTATGAGGCGCTGCGCTGAAGAGTAAACAAAGAAATATTTGGTTTTCTCATTTACTCTTATTCACTTCTCTTTGTGCAAATTAGGTTTTAATGATTTACTAACAGAAGGCTTAAAAGTCATTCATTAAAATGAAGCGGGATGTTTTATGATAAATATGGATATTGATCATCTAACGCAAACAGTTATCGGGTATGCAATTGAAGTGCATAAACAATTAGGCTCTGGCTTGTTAGAGTCAAGTTACGAGGCTTGCTTGATGTACGAACTTCAGCAAGCAGGTATAAAAGTTGAACGTCAATTAACTTTACCAATTCGTTATAAGAATTTAGAGATAGAAGCTGGCTATAGATTGGACTTGTTTATACCTAATAAATTAGTTATTGAACTGAAATCTGTTGATAAATTATTGCCAATTCACTCTGCACAGATTCTAACATATATGAAGCTCTCTAAAGTCAACGCGGGGCTACTTATAAACTTTAACGCGCTTAAGCTTGTTGATGGAATAAAAAGGTTTAATTTAAGTTTATAAAAAAACAATAATGAATTAATAAGCCTTATTCACTTCTCTATGTGCCAATAGGAATTAGTAAAGGATATTCACAAAGAGGCTATGAGACGCTGCGCTGAAGAGTAAACAAAGAAGTTTTGCTTTACTGATTTAATCTCGTTTACTTCTCTTTATGCCAATAGGAACTAGTAAAGGATATTCACAAAGAGACTATGAGGCGCTGCGCTGAAGAGTAAACAAAGAAATATTTGGTTTTCTCATTTACTCTTATTCACTTCTCTTTGTGCTAAAAAGAACTAGTAAAGGATATTCACAAAGAGGCTATGAGCTGCTTCACTGAAGAGTAAATAAAGAAGTTTTGTCTTACTCATTTAATCTCGTTTATTTCTCTTTATGCCAATAGGGATTAGTAAAGGATATTCACAAAGAGACTATGAGCTGCTGCGCTAAAGAGTAAACAAAGAAGTTTTGTCTTACTCATTTACTCTCGTTTCCTTCTCTTTGTGCTAAAAAGAACTAGTAAAGGATATTCACAAAGAGGCTATGAGACGCTGCGCTGAAGAGTAAACAAAGACGTTTTGCTTTACTCATTTAATCTCGTTTAGTTCTCTTTGTGCAATAAGACTAGTAACGGGTATTCACGAAGAGGCTATGAGACGCTGCGCTGAAGAGTAAACAAAGACGTTTTGTCTTACTCATTTAATCTCGTTTACTTCTCTTTGTGTTAATGAAAACTAGTGATAAAGCCTTAATTAGTAGGCAGCTTAGAAGTCAACATACAAATTGTTAAGTTAAAGCTTCTTAGATTCTCGTTTATCCAAATAGGACTTCTAGACTAGTACTAAGTGAATGAGCCAAGAAGTACTTATTAACTATTTTGCAAAAAACTGTCACAAGTGAGCGTTTACTAAACACTCAGTCTTGCGAACATCTAGTTGCCATGCTTTAATTAGGCAGCAAAAAAATAAACAGATATGGTTTTATTTAAACTGGACGTTTTAAGAAAAATTATTTGGGAAATAACAATGGCGCTTAGCTGTAAAACAATTGTGACGTCATTTGCGTTACTAGCAATGACAGGCTGTACAATCATCCCCGGCAGCCATTTCGAAGGAATCGAGTCGGGCGAACAAGTAGATAATGTAGAGAAGGAACTCGAAAAGGTTAATATTCAAATCATTGACTCTTCTTTAATAAATCAACAAAAGCAATCTCAAGTTAAAAACTTCACGCCTTCCAGTTTAGATGGCATAGATACATCTAATTATCAGTACAAATTAGGTGTAGGTGATGTACTTACAATCGGTGTTTGGGATCATCCAGAGTTAACCATTCCCGCGGCAGTGCAACGTACAGCTGAGTTTGATGGCTTTCGTGTACAAGCCGATGGCACAATTACCTATGCATACGCGCCTAATATTCAAGCCGCTGGTAAAACAGTACAACAAGTTCATAAAGAGCTTGTAAAGCGCCTAAGCCGAGTAATTGAAGAGCCACAGGTTGATGTAAAAGTTGTTGGCTTTAGAAGTCAAAAAGCTTATGTAACAGGCGAAGTAAACAAACCAGGTGTATTACCAGTTACAGAGATCCCATTAACTTTAATTGATGCTCTAAACCAAGCCGGCGGCCTAACAGAAAGTGCTGACTGGCGCACCGTGACATTTACTCGCGGTGATAAAACGGAAATTATTAAGTTAGATGATTTTTATGCCTATGGCGATATTTCGCAAAACCGCTTATTGCAGCATGGCGATATTGTGCACGTAAGTCGTAATGATATGCAAAAAGTGTTTGTACTTGGTGATGTAAAACGCGCTGGTACAGTGGGTGTTAATCGCTATGGTTTAAATTTAGCAGAAGCATTAAGCGATGCTGGTGGCTTAAACGAAAATACAGCCGACGCTAATGGTGTATTTGTTCTTCGCAAACGTAACTTAAACACTGATGGCGTAATTGCTGATGTATACCAACTTCATGCTAAGAATGTTGCTGCATTAGTGCTTGCTGAACAGTTTGAACTTGAACCGCACGACATTGTATATGTAACGTCAGCGCCGCTTGCACGTTGGAATCGTGTAATTAGCTTGCTGTTACCATCAGTTTCTACGATTGATCGTGTAAACGACGTTGCAAACACAAACTAAAGGTAGGCTGTATGTTTGATTCTGTATTAGTAGTTTGTGCAGGTAATATATGCCGAAGCCCAACTGCCGAATATGTATTAAAAAGTAAACTACAAGGTAAAAACGTAGCCGTTTCATCAGCTGGGCTCACAGCCCTAGAGGGTAAACCTGCCGATGCACAAGCAAAGCAAATAGCCACTGCTCATAATATTGATATGAGCGAGCACCAAGGTAGGCAAATAACCTCAAATTTGGTGGCAAATAATAGCGTTATTTTAGTGATGGAGCAGCGCCATGTTAACGATTTGTGCGCACGTTACCCTCAAGCACGCGGCAAAACATTTTTGCTAGGCAAGTGGATTGGCGATAAAGAAATCCCCGATCCTTACCGCCAAAGTCAAGAAGCCTTTGAGCATGTTTACGCATTAATCGATAGCGCATGTAGCGCTTGGCAAAAGTATTTATAAGGAAAGGCTAGTACATGAATGCTCAGCCCACTGCATTAGCAGCAAACAATAAACAAAATAGAACAGCGCAAGACCAAACCAGTCAAGAAATCGATTTAATGGCTTTATTAGGTGCATTAATCGACCGCAAGTATTTTATTGCAGCCGTTACAGCTGTATTTATGGCTGTAGGTGTGTTTTATGCGGTGTTTGCAACACCTGTTTACCAAGCAACAGCCATGATCCAAGTTGAAGACGGCGGCGCATCAGTCCCTGGCTTTGATGATATGGCCGGTATGTTCGAAAGTACATCTGCTGCTGTAACCGAAATAGAGCTACTAAAGTCACGCTCTGTGATAGGTGAGGCTGTTGATACCTTAAAGCTTGATATAGTAGCTGAACCTAAACTATTCCCGGTGATTGGTAATAGAGCGTTTCGAAAATTTACCCCGATGGAAAGTGGTGATTTAGCAGAACCTAGTGTAGGTGCATCAAGTTACGCTTGGGGTGGCGAGAGCATTGACGTATTTAGGTTTGATGTACCTCGCTCAGCGATTGGTGCTGGTTTTACACTCGTTGCAGGTGAGGGCACTGATAAAAATAAAAGCTTTACTTTGTTAAATGGTGAAGACGAAGTTATCTTACAAGGTAAAGTGGGCGAAGAGCTAAGTAATGGCAAATTTAACTTAACTATTCGCAGTTTAGTTGCTCGATCTGGAGCTGAATTTACATTAGTACGTAAAGATCGCTTAAATACGATTTTAGACTTACAAGCTGCTATAGGTGCAAGCGAAAAAGGTAAAGACTCAGGTATTATTAATTTAAGCTTACAAAGTGAAAGCACACAGTTTGCCGAAAAAGTACTTGATAAAGTAGCGGCAATTTATGTGCGCCGAAATGTAGAGCGTAATAGCGCAGAGGCACAAAAATCACTAGAATTTTTAGAAGTACAATTACCCGAAGTTAAAAAGCAGCTAGAGTATGCTGAGCAGCGTTTCAATGACTACCAAATTAAACGCCAATCAATCAACATAACTCTTGAAACTCAAGGTGTGCTTGAGCAGGTAGTAGAGCTGGAAACTAAATTACAAGAGCTAGAGCTAAAACGCCTTGAGCTAAGCCGTAAATTCAAAGAAAGTCACCCTACTTACCAAGGCGTACTTGAGCAAATAGAAGCAGTCCAAAAACAAAAGCAAAACTTAGTGGGTGAAGTGGGTAACCTGCCAGAAACACAACAAGAGCTATTACGTTTAAAACGCGATGTAGAAGTTAGCAATCAAATTTACACGCTACTTTTAAGTAAAACACAAGAGCTAGACATTGTACGCGCAGGCACTGTTGGTAATGTACGCATAATTGACCATGCTGAAGTAAATACCTCTAAACCAGTTAAGCCTAAAAAAGCATTAATAGTAGTAATGGCAACTATGCTGGGCGGTATGCTGGCAGTTGCTATAGTGCTTATTCAAAAAGCAATTCATAAAGGGGTAGAAGACCCTAACGAGATTGAAGCTTTAGGCTTACCAGTATATGCAAGTGTACCTTACTC
This sequence comes from Pseudoalteromonas simplex, assembly GCF_015278155.1. Lineage (NCBI taxonomy): Bacteria > Pseudomonadati > Pseudomonadota > Gammaproteobacteria > Alteromonadales > Pseudoalteromonadaceae > Pseudoalteromonas > Pseudoalteromonas simplex. The sequence continues at coordinate 317,996 of NZ_JADILN010000004.1, read as the reverse complement.
AGATTACCAAGATAAACTCACCGGCTTTAGTCGTGCCCGTAAAAGTAAAGATAAACCTAAATCAATACTCGCCGTTGATAACCCAGCTGATTTATCGATAGAAGCGCTACGTAGCCTGCGTACAAGCTTGCACTTTGCGATGATGGAGGCTAAAAACAACATTATTGCAATATCTGGCCCAAGCCCAGGTGTAGGTAAATCGTTTATATCGGTTAACTTAGCAACAGTACTGGCACAAAGTGGTAAAAGAGTACTTATCATCGATGCTGATATGCGCAAAGGTTACTTACAAACCCAGTTTGGTATGAAATGGGATGATGGCTTAAGTGATATATTATCTGGTCGCTTAAGCTTAGAGCAGGTAACTAAAACATCACAAGTACAAGATTTAGATGTTATCACTCGTGGCCAAATACCACCAAATCCGTCTGAGTTACTAATGCATAGCAACTTTACTAAGTTGGTTGAGCAGGTAAAAGACAAATACGACATTGTAATTATAGATACGCCACCTATTTTAGCGGTAACAGACCCTGCGATTGTGAGTGCCCACACAGGTACTACATTACTAGTAACTCGTTTTGGACAAAATCATGCACGCGAAATAGAGCTTACTCGTAACCGCTTTGAACAAAACGGTATAGATGTAAAAGGCGTGGTATTTAACGGTGTTATAAAGAAAGCCAGTAATGCATACGGCTATTATGGCTATTATAACTACGAGTATAAATCGGGTAATTAAAATAATTGAAAAGCGTGCTTTAACAAGCGGTAGAGGGCATGTAACTTGTAGCATGCTAATTAAAGTATTTTTAAATTTAGAAGAGTATTAAAATGCATCATTCATTAACGGACTTAAAGATTGGCATAATCGGCCTTGGTTATGTGGGGCTACCATTAGCAGTCGAATTTGGTAAAAAATATCAAACGTTAGGTTTCGATATAAATCAAGGTCGTATTTCACAACTACAAAACGGCCATGATGCTACATTAGAAGTTAGCGATGATGAGCTAAAACAATCACCGAATTTAAGTTATTCACATACAGTAAGTGACCTTGAAAGCTGTAATACATACATAGTAACAGTACCAACACCAATAGATGAGCATAAACAGCCTGATTTAACTCCGCTCGTTAAAGCAAGCGAAATGCTTGGTAAGGTAGTGAAAAAAGGTGATATTATAATTTATGAGTCAACTGTATACCCAGGTGCGACAGAAGAAGCTTGCTTACCTGTAGTAGAACAAGTATCGGGGCTTAAATTTAATCAAGATTTTTTTGCTGGCTATTCACCAGAGCGAATTAACCCTGGTGATAAAGAACACCGCGTTACTAATATCTTAAAAGTAACTAGTGGCTCAACAGTAGAAATTTCTGAGCTAGTTGACCAGCTCTATAAATCAATTATCACCGCGGGCACGCATAAAGCAAGCTCAATTAAAGTGGCAGAAGCGGCTAAAGTTATTGAAAACACTCAACGAGATGTAAATATTGCTTTAATTAATGAATTATCAATTATTTTTAACAAATTAGGAATTGATACGCTTGAAGTATTAGAGGCAGCGGGTACTAAGTGGAACTTTTTACCATTCCGCCCTGGTTTAGTTGGCGGGCACTGTATTGGTGTAGATCCATATTACTTAACACATAAAGCGCAAAGCGTAGGTTACCACCCAGAGATGATTTTGGCTGGTCGTCGTCTAAACGATGGTATGGGTAAACATGTAGTATCAGAGCTTGTTAAAAAAATGCTTAAAAAGCGAATTCATGTTGAAGGCGCAAATGTACTTGTTATGGGTTTAACCTTTAAAGAAAACTGCCCTGATTTACGTAATACGAAAGTAGTTGATATTATAACAGAGCTTAAAGAATACAATATTAATGTAGATGTAGTTGACCCTTGGTGTTCAATTGAAGAAGCCGAGCATGAATACGGCTTAAAACTGACTACTGAACACAAGCAAAATAATTATGATGCAATTGTACTAGCAGTAGGCCATAACGAGTTCAAAACGATGGGTGCAGAGCATATTAGAGCATTAGGTAAAGCAGAACATGTACTTTATGACTTAAAATATGTTCTCCCTAAAGATAGCGTAGATATGCGTTTATAAAAGTCACCATCTAAGTTGCAACCCATGGGGCACAAGCCCTGCGTCTTTTAAAAGTATATTCATAGGATTCTTCATGACTCGTTACGAACAAACTAAAATAAACTTACAAGCAGAACCTAAAACTTGGTTAGTAACAGGTGTGGCTGGCTTTATAGGCTCTAACTTATTAGAGCATTTATTAAAGTTAAATCAAACAGTAATAGGTTTAGATAACTTTGCAACGGGTCATCAATATAATCTTGATGAAGTACAAGGTTTAGTTACTGCCGAACAGTGGGCTAAGTTTACATTTATTGAAGGTGATATTCGTAATTACCAAGATTGTGAAACAGCATTAACAGGTAACGTTGACTATGTGTTACACCAAGCGGCACTTGGTTCTGTACCACGGTCTATCGCCGATCCCCTAACAACAAATGCGGCTAATATCACAGGATTTTTAAATATGCTACAAGCAGCAAAAGAGGCAAACGTAAAAAGCTTTACCTATGCCGCGAGTAGCTCGACATATGGCGATCATCCTGCATTACCAAAGGTTGAAGAAAACATAGGTAATCCACTTTCGCCGTATGCAGTAACTAAATATGTAAATGAGCTTTATGCAGGGGTTTATGCACGGACTTATGGGTTTAAAACAATAGGCTTACGTTATTTTAATGTTTTTGGTCAGCGACAAGATCCAAATGGCGCTTATGCCGCGGTAATCCCTAAGTGGACTGCGGCAATGATTAAATGCGAAGATGTTTACATAAATGGTGATGGTGAAACAAGCCGTGATTTTTGTTTTATTGAAAATACTGTTCAAATGAATATTTTGGCTGCAACAGCTTCAGAAGGTGCCAAAGATGAAGTTTATAATGTGGCAGTAGGTGATAGAACAACTTTAAATGAGCTCTATGCAGCTATAAATGATACGTTACAGAAATTAAATTACAATACTTCTAATAAAGCTAAGTATTTAGACTTCCGCGTTGGGGATGTTCGTCATTCCCAAGCAAATATTACAAAAGCTAAAGAGAAGCTTGGATATTCACCAGACTTCAAAATTAAGGATGGAATTGAAATAGCTGTAGATTGGTATTGCAAAGCAAGTAACGCTAGATGAACTTAAAAGAAGTTTTTAAAGGAGTTAAACATTTAGTATCTTCTAATCTGATAGTACAATTGATCAATGTTCTAACTATTCCTATTTTATCAAGACTTTACTCACCTCATTACTGGGGTGAGTATTCTTTTTACCTCGCTATTTTTTTAATTTTGGCGCCACTCTCTTGCCTTTCATTAGGTGGTGCAATCATCCTGACTGACAGGAAAGATGAACAGTATAAAATCTCTGTTATCGCAAGTTACATAGCTATATTTCTTACTTTCCTATTAGCTATATCAATACTTTTTCTAAAGGTAATATCTTTTCAGGATATTGAGTTAAATTATTATTTTATTCTCTTACCTTTACTTTTGATGTTTCATGAAGTGTTGCTTAGCTGGCTCACTAAGCATGGAAATTTTAAAGCTATAGCTTTAATCTTAGCCTTTAGTGCATTAATTAATGTTCTTGTGGCAATTTCTTCGAAAATGTATTCTCAAATAACATTCAATGGCCTTATAGCAGGGCACTTAGCGATGTATTTGATACAAATCATGCTTTTTTATTACTGTGTAATTAAAGTTGATAGCAATCCTTTTTTTCGTTTTTATAGTTTACCAGTTTTGTACAAAACATTTATCAAATATAAGGATTTCCCACTATTTAAGACTCCGCAAACTTTCTTTGCAAGCGTTAGTCAGGGTCTTCCTGTACTTATATTCAATAAACTAGGCTTTATTGAAGCTAGTGGTAAATATGGTATGGCAAGAAAGCTTGTAGGAATGCCATCACAACTTATTGGCAAAGCATTAACTAGGGTATATTTTAAAGAGTTATCCGACTCAATTAACAAGAAAAAGAAAATCAGAAGAAGTTTGTTGAAGAGCTCAGCGGCTATAGCTGTAGTTACATTACCTGTTTTTATCATTATAATTTTTTATGGTTCAGATATATTTTCTTTTATTTTAGGAAAAGAGTGGGAAAAAGCAGGTGACTATGCAGCCTTACTTTCATTCTGGTTATATTTTGCATTAATCAATAAACCTGCTACAGCAGCAATAGCTCCCTTAAAGTTACAAAAAGAGTTTTTTATTTATGAGCTAGCACTAATGGCCTTTAGGTTTTCTTCTATTATTATTCCAATTCATATATATAATGATTTAAATTTAGCTGTTATGTGTTTTTCGCTTGTTGGTATGTTTTTTAATGCCTTCTTATTTTTATTTATAATACTTAAAGTGAGAAAATATGAGTGCAATTAATAAGGTTTTATTCATAGCTCCGCGATTTCATACAAATCAAATAGGAATAGTAAAAGCCTTATTGAATGAAGGTGTTGAAGTTGAATTTCATGTTCTTATAAAAGGTCCTACTGAAGATTACGCAGTACTTACGCCTATAAAAATAGAAGAAGGGAAGTTTTCTCGATTTCTATCTAAGTTTTTAAAAACCCAAAAAGTTAATAAATACTATGCTTTTCCAAGTTTTTTTGAATATTTTAATACAATAAAGAATTTTAATGCTGATTTAATCATAATTCGTGATCCTGGGCGATTTTTTTCAATTGTTTCTACAATTATTGCTAAGTTATTAGGGATAAAAATTTGTTTCTATACTCAGGAGACTTTGGAAATAGAGGCAAAGAATACATTTCGATATTTTTTTCAAAAATTTTATAAAACAATTTTTCATGCGGAATGGATAACACCAATTGGAGGGACAGATACTCGAATAAAAAAATTCCTACCTTTCGTAGTTGAATCAAGATTTGATTACCTAAATGAAACTTCTGCAATTGAGGGATACTCAAGTGAGAAGGCTGTGGCTGTTATAGGTAAATTTACGGCAAGAAAAAGGCTTATTTGGGCATTAAAGCTGGCACAAGAGTTTGATTGTAAGATAAAAATTATAGGGGAGAACACAACGAAGGAACACGCAACAGTTTATCAGGAATTACTTGAATATGTAGAAGAACATAACTTAGGTGATAATGTTGAGTTTATGTGTAATTTGAGCCACTCAAGAACTTTAAAAGAGTTAAGTTGTAGTAACTTTTTTCTCCTAACCGCGAGAAATGAGCCAGCATCGATTTCTGTACTTGAGTCACTTTCAGTAGGTATACCAGTTATATGTCCTCTTGAATGCGGAACTTCTAGTTATTTAACTCCAGAAAAAACAGGTTATACATATAGACAAGATGATTATGATGATTTAAAGAATAAATTTAGAAGATTATTAGTGCATGTAAGTGAAGATAAAAAAATTAGAGTTGAATGTCTTAACTCTTCAGCTGAGAATTTCTCTGAACAAGCTTATATCAATAAATTTAATTATATTTTCAAAAGAGAGTGATATGGAATATATTTTTATTACTAGCTTTCTCTTGGGCATTGCCTACTTCCTTTACATGAATAGAGTAACAATTTTTTTATTCTTTTTTTTGTGTTTAGCTATTTATTTCATGCCTCTATTTTTCGGCTTTGTTAATGAGCCAATAGGAAGGTTTGTTGAGCAACGAGCAATAGTAGAACCACTTTACATTTTTGCCATATTTCTTTTTATTTTATGCGTAATCTTTGATTTGTTACTAAAAGTTATTAAATCTAATTTTGAAAGAAGAAGCAAGGTAACTACCCATAAGAACGTAACAGAAAATCACAATAATTTATGTGTTTTTACTTTTATAGTTTGCTTTTCTTTTGCAATGCAATTAATTGATGGTGGAAGCGCTTTGTTTTCAGCAGTCAAGGCTGATGTGCTTGAAGCTTCTAGTCGTTGGACAATCCTTTCTGTAATTTCATCAATGCTAGCAATTTGTTATTCTCTGCAAGTTAAAACTGATAAAAATAATAAGCTAATAAATATCTTACTTGTAGCTTCATTAATTAGCTTAATTTTCAATATTTACATAGGACACAGATCGAATTCTGCAATTCTTTTCTTGGCCGTAAGTTATATGTATCTTGATAATAAAAGTATTAAAAGTATTTTAAAATTATACAGATATAGACTGATTGCATTTTTATTTTTGGGTTTGTTCTTTTTTGTTTATAAATATTTATATATTGCAATAAAACTAGGCGATTGGGACTTGGTTTTTTCTAAGTTGACCTCGGAAGGTTTTTTTAGTCAGGTTTTTATGTACTCAGAACCATTTGTTACTCAAGGTATCTTTAATGGTGTGTTAAGAGAGAACTTTATAACAGAATGCACCAACATGATCTTCTCTCCTTTTCTAGTAATACCTGGAACAGAAATGCTTATTGATTATAGTTCTTGCAAATATAACACTCAATTACAAAATTTTCTATATACTAGCGTTGATTATGGTGTCGGTAGTAACTTATGGGCAGAGTTTTATTCTCTCTCTGGTTTCTTGAGTTTATATTCAATGACTATTTTTTATTTTTTTATCGTGTTACTAACAGCACTGATTTTGGGGAATATTAATTCTCCACTTCTAAAGTCTGTTATATTTATTCTCATTGCATATATGTGTTTTTATGCAAATAGGAAAGATTTATTTTTGCTTCTAGGTATATTTAAGCGAGTTATATATACTGCATTAATTGTTTACTTTTTTTCTGAATTAATTAGATTTGTTAAAAGTGTAGGTAGGTAAAATGAAAAAAATAATTAGAGTTATAAAAAAATTATACAGTTTTTTCTTGTTTTATCTTTTCGGCGGTACTGCTTCTGCAAGGTTTTTGGGAGTAAAAGTCGGAGAAGGTTGTAGAATATATATAAATGATTTTGGTACCGAACCTTTTTTAATTAATATCGGAAATAATGTTACTCTAACCAAGGGTGTTAATTTATTAACCCATGATGGAGCAACATGTTTAGTTGAAGATGGCAAAGGCAGATATTACAAGTATGGAAGTATAGAGATCGGTTCCAATGTGTTTGTTGGGGTTAATTCTGTTTTAATGCCAGGTGTTAAAATTGGTAGCAATGTTATAATTGGTACAGGAAGTGTTGTTACCAAAGATATACCTGATAACTCTGTTTATGCAGGGTCACCTGCTATGTTTATTATGAGTTATAGTGAGTATTGTTATAAAATAAGAAATAGCTGTGTTAATGGCAGTGAAGTTATCCAAGGAAGTACTTCATACCAAGAAAGAGTGCTTAGGATAATAGAGATTCAAAATGAGAAAAAATAATATTTTAATAGTTCTACCAACAGATTTAATTGGTGGTGCTGAAAGGGTTTCTAAAAATCTTATTAATTATTTAGCTTCTATAAATATAAAGGTTACTATTTATTTCTTAGCTAAAGGTAGAACTGGTACTTGGCAAGATTTGGAATGCAATAAAAATGTGAGAATTATTTATGGTAATTCTAGTTCTGAATTTAAAGGGGTTTTCCCCTTTGTTTTTTGGTTAACTAAAAATAGATTTCTATATGATTATGTTTATTCTACACATGTTCACATTAATTTTTTTATCTGCATTTTGAGGCGCTTAAGTATTATTTTGTTAGATAAGCATATTGCTCGCGAATCTACTGTTATTTTTGAACGCTTTCATGGTTATAAAAGAGTTTTATTTAAATTTATTTATAAGTTTTATGGTAATATTGATCTCCTTATTTTTCAAACTAATCATATGAAAGAAAGCCTTATAAATGAGGTTCCATCCATTCGAAATCAAAATTTTAAAGTTATCAAAAACCCCCTCGACCTTAAAAATATATCAAATTCATTAAATGTTTTTTTTCAAAATATTCCTAACTCTAACTCTAACTCTAACTCTAATTTTAGATTATTGTTTGTTGGCCGCGTTGTTAAAGTGAAAAACTTACCTCTTTTGATTTACTCCATAAAGAACTGTTTAGATAAAGGTATATCAAATATCAAACTCGATGTAGTTGGTGATGGAGATTTGATGGAGGAGATGAAGGAGTTAGTTAATAAATTAGAGCTCTCTAACCTTGTTGAGTTTCATGGAAATATAGGGAACCCTTATAAGCTTATGTCAAAAGCTGATCTTGGTTTAATTACCTCAATTAAGGAAGGGTTTCCGAATGTATTAATTGAAATGATGGCATCAGGTACTAAAAATATAATTACCACACCTTGCGCAGGTGATTTAATAACACTACCTAATGTTAAAGTTATGGATGGTTTTAGCATTGAAGAGCTAACATCCTTGATAGAAAAGTCTATAAATGAACCTAAAGATTTTTCTATCAATTATACTGAGTATGCAAAAAATTTGGACGTAAGTAAGTTTTGGGAAAACATACTTAATAACAGTTAGTCCTTTGTAGAACTATATTTAGAGCAATATAATGGAAAAAAAAATATTATTCATTGTTAATGTGGATTGGTTTTTCATATCTCATCGTTTACCTATCGCTATTAAAGCTTTGGATGCTGGTTATGATGTTCATATTGCATGTGCAATTACAAATAAGAAAGAGCTGCTTGAAAACTTAGGATTACAAGTACATCCGGTATCACTGAAAAGAAGTGGTACAAGTATTCTAGAAGAGTTTATTGCTTTGAAGGAACTATGGAGCATTGTTAAAAAGGTTAATCCTGATGTCAGTCATGCTGTAACAATAAAGGGTGTAATTTATGGCGGTCTTGTAACTAGATTGTTGAGAGTAAAAAGAAGAATCGCCTCTATATCTGGTTTAGGTTACATATTTATTGATTCTTCATTTAAGCCCAGATTACTAAAGTTTTTTATAAAAATATTTTATAAATTTGCTTTAGGCAAAGATTCACTTGTAATTTTTCAGAATAACAATGATAAACAAATTTTCGTTGAAGGGAATATAATTAATGAATCCCAGAGTATTTTAATACGGGGGTCTGGTGTAGATTTAGATAAATTTAAATTTTTACCTGAGCCTAATACAAAAAAAACTGTTATGTTTTTGGCTAGGTTACTTAAAGATAAAGGTCTTATTGAATTCTATAAGGCTTCTGAAATAGTGAAAAAAACTCAAAACGCTAGGTTTGTTTTAGTAGGAGATATAGATCCTGACAACCCTAACTCAATCACCGAAGATGAACTCAATACTTATGTCAATAACGGTCTTGAGCATTGGGGTTATTCTAAATCAGTTCAGTCTCTAATTCCAAAGTCTCATCTTATAGTTCTTCCTTCATACAGAGAAGGGTTGCCTAAGAGTTTACTTGAAGCCGCTGCATGCGGTCGAGCTGTTGTAACAACTGATGTGCCAGGGTGCAGAGATGCTATTGAGCCGAATGTAACTGGGCTACTTGTAAAGGTTAAAGACCACGAAGATCTTGCTAGGATGATACAAAAGCTATTAAGTAACGATAATTTAAGGAAAAAGTTTGGGGCTGCTGGTAGGAGCTTAGCTGAAGAGTGTTTCAGTATTGATGATGTTGTTGCTAAGCATTTGAAAATTTATAGAGGTGATAATTGAAGTTATTGATTACAGGGTACTCTGGCTTTGTTGGTAGTTCTCTTTGCAAAAAACTTTGCAATAATCATCAACTACATCTTTTAGGCCGTAAAGGCTCTGACTGTGGGGTGGTTTTTACAAGTAATATAGATGCGAATGCAAATTTCTCTAAAGCACTCACGGATATTGATTGCGTTATACATATCGCGGCACGTGTGCACATTATGAATGATAGCTCTAATGATCCTTTATCGGAATTTAAAGCTATTAATACTCATGGAACAGTTAATTTAGCTAAACAAGCTGTGCAAGCTGGAGTTAAACGATTTATTTTTATTAGTTCTATAAAAGTAAATGGTGAGAGCACTACAGGTAATTCCCCATTTAAATCCACTGACCAGCCAGCACCAGAAGATCCTTACGGTATTTCAAAAGCTGAAGCTGAGCTTCAATTGTTAGAGCTCGGTAAGCAAACCGGCATGGAGATTGTTATAATTCGCCCTCCGTTAGTTTACGGTGAAGGTGTGAAAGCGAACTTTGCATCTCTAATGAGGTTAGTTGGCAAAGGTTTACCGCTACCATTTAGGTTAATCACTAAAAATAAACGCAGCTTGGTATCAGTCTATAATTTAGTTGATTTAATTAAAGAGTGTATTGACCACCCAAAAGCAGCTAATCAAGTATTTTTGGTAAGTGATGATCAAGACTTATCTACTGCTGAAATGGTTGCGCTGATGGCAAAGGTACAAGGTAAGCCTAATATAGGTATACCCGTGCCTTTGTGGTGCTTTAAGCTAGCTGGTAAGTTATTGGCTAAGCAAGATGTAATTGATAGACTCACAGGTTCGCTCCAATTAGATATTACACATACAAAAAATACACTTAATTGGTCACCACCTTACTCTGTTGAGCATGGTTTTAACCTCGCTGCCAAAAAATAACTTAGGAATATTTAATGATACGCTTACTCGACTTTTTATTCGCCTTATTCGGTTTGCTATTTGCTTTGCCATTTTTAATCATTTTATGTGTTATTGGCTTATTTGATACTGGCTCACCTATTTTTACTCAAGAGCGGGTAGGGCGTAACAAAAAACCGTTTACTCTTGTTAAATTTAGAACAATGAAAGTCGATACGGCCTCCGTTGCCAGCCACTTAGCAAGCACAGCTTCAATTACACCTTTTGGTGGTTTTTTACGTAAAACGAAACTAGATGAATTACCGCAATTGTGGAATGTGCTTAAAGGCGAGATGAGCTTGGTAGGCCCGCGCCCAGGTTTATTCAACCAACAAGAGCTTACAGCAGCTCGCGATGCTAAAAATGTTTACTCTGTTCGCCCCGGCATTACAGGCCTTGCCCAAGTGAACGAAATTGATATGTCGACTCCAGAGCTACTTGCAAAAACAGATCGTGAGATGATTGATAACCTGAATTTAGTTAATTATTTCAAATATATTTTAATGACTGTAACAGGTAGTGGTAGTGGCGACAGGGTTAAATAAACAGCTTGTAGCCAGAAAGGAAGCTTCTTAATTTTTTTTATTTAAAATTAAATGGTAATGATAATGTATTAGAGTTGTGGCTAGATTTTCTGTTATAAGCTATAATTCATAAAAATTTAACAATCGTTAAGCTGGCTGTAAGCTTAGGTTGGTATCTTACTGACAAAAACAAGACAGGGAACTTGTTGTGGATAATTTTATTCGCTCTATATTAAATTCATCACGTGCCACAAAGCGTATCATTACGTTGTTTATTGACTCGCTATTTATTATGTCGGCGTTTTGGCTAGCACTTATTGTTAGACTAGATAGTATGGCCCCCCTTGGTAAGGCCGATAACTGGATGTTACTCGTTTTTCTTGTACCTACCGCATTATTCACGTTTATTAACTTAGGTTTATATCGTGCCGTGCTGCGCTATATGAACTCTCAGGCATTGTGGGCAATTGTATTAGGTACAATTATTAGTACAGTCGTTTTGGTTCTTCTTGCCTTTTTTATTGGTGTTGAAATACCGCGTACTATGCCGTTTATTTTTGCTTGGTTATGTTTATTAACCGTTGGTGGTGCGCGAATTGTTGTACGCGCCATGATAGGCAGGTTAACTACGGCAAATAAAGAATCGGTTATTATTTACGGTGCAGGTTCATCTGGTAGGCAGCTTGCTACTGCGCTAGGGGCTGGGCCTGAGTATTTTGTCCGTGCCTTTATTGATGATGACGAAACAAAGCAAGGCTCTATCATTCAGGGCATTCCTGTAATTGCGTTTAAAGATATTTATGACCTAATAAACAAGGGAAAAGCAACCAAAGTTTTATTAGCAATGCCAAGTGAGAGCAGAGCTCGCCGAAAAGAGATACTTGCCCAGCTTGAGCCGCTTTCTATTAAAGTGCTCTCTATACCAGGAATGGCTGATGTAATTGAGGGTAAAGCAAAGCTTTCTGAATTTAGAGATGTTGAAATAGAAGACTTGCTAGGCCGCGACTGTGTTGCCCCTAAGCCACACCTGTTGTCTGCAAACATTAAGGGTAAAGTGGTTATGGTTACTGGCGCTGGCGGTTCAATTGGTTCTGAGCTGTGTAGGCAAATAATAAAGCAAAAGCCAACCAAGCTTGTACTATTTGAGCTAAGTGAATATGGCTTATACTCAATAGAAAAAGAGCTTGCTGAGTACGTTGCAAATAACCAGCTTGAAGTAGAGCTTATTCCTATAATGGGCTCTGTACAGCGTATAAACCGTATTGAAACCGTAATGGTGGCATTTGGCGTACAAACAGTTTACCACGCAGCTGCTTATAAACATGTACCACTTGTAGAGCATAACGTTGTTGAAGGGGTACGTAACAACGTGTTTGGTACTTACTATACAGCAAAGGCTGCTGTAAACGCTAAAGTTGAAACCTTTGTACTTATATCAACTGATAAAGCTGTACGCCCAACAAATGTTATGGGCGCGACCAAACGTATGGCAGAGCTTTGTTTACAAGGTTTAGCGCAAAATAAAGGTAAAGGTCATAATACTCGTTTTTGTATGGTACGATTTGGTAATGTATTAGGCTCGAGTGGTTCTGTTGTGCCACTATTTCGTAGGCAAATACGCGAAGGTGGCCCAATAACTTTAACCCATCAAGATATTACGCGCTTTTTTATGACCATACCTGAGGCAGCTCAACTTGTTATACAAGCGGGTGCTATGGGCAAAGGGGGGGATGTATTTGTGCTCGATATGGGTGAATCAGTTAAAATAAAAGACCTTGCAAGTAAAATGATTCGCTTATCTGGCTTTGAAGTTAAAGATAAAAACAACCCCCATGGCGATATTGAAATTGTATGTACTGGTTTGAGGCCTGGCGAAAAACTATACGAAGAATTGCTAATCGGCGATAACGTAGGTGAAACATCGCATGAGCGCATTATGACAGCTAATGAAGTAATGTTACCTTTGGCCGAGCTAAATGTATTTTTAGAAGCGCTTGATGTAGCCTGTCATAACTTTGATCACGAAATCATTAGGCAGCTTTTACTCGATGCGCCTACTGGCTTTAATCCGACAGATGGCATTTGTGATTTAGTTTGGAATGTAAAACAATCTGTTGGCCAAAATACTGATGCTTTTTCAGAACAAAGCAAAATAGTTAACTTTAAAAGCTGATATTAGCCTCTATTTTAGCAAACATGTTTATTCGGCTTTAGTTACCGGATTTATTATAAAGGATGAAAATGTAATGAAAATTGCAGTAGTGGGTACAGGTTATGTTGGCCTGTCGAATGCAATGTTATTGGCGCAGCATAACCAAGTGGTTGCACTTGATATTGACGAAGAAAAAGTTGCCTTATTAAAAGATAAGCAGTCTCCTATTGTAGATGTTGAAATTAGCGATTTTTTACAAAATAAATCACTTAATTTTACTGCTACAACAGATAAAACATTGGCACTTCAAGATGCCGAATTTGTTGTAATTGCTACCCCTACAGATTACGATCCAGAAACCAACTATTTTAATACGCGCTCTGTTGAATCTGTAATTTCTGATGTTTTAGCGATTAACCCAAGTGCAACTATGGTTATTAAGTCTACGGTACCCGTTGGCTATACAAAATCGATTAAAGAAGGCTTTAATACCAGTAATATTATTTTTTCGCCAGAGTTCTTGCGTGAAGGTAAAGCGCTTTACGATAATTTGCACCCATCACGTATTATTGTGGGTGAGCAAAGTGAGCGCGCACAAGTTTTCGCTAATTTATTAGCACAAGGTGCAGTAAAGCAAAATATTGATGTGCTGTTTACAGGCTCTACCGAAGCAGAAGCAATTAAGCTTTTTTCTAACACTTACCTTGCAATGCGCGTTGCTTATTTTAACGAGCTAGACAGCTACGCTGAAAACCATGGTTTAGATGCAAAGCAGATCATTCAAGGTGTTGGCTTAGACCCGCGCATTGGCAAGCATTATAATAACCCTTCATTTGGTTATGGTGGTTACTGTTTACCTAAAGATACTAAACAGTTATTAGCAAACTACCAAGATGTACCTAACAATATGATCCGCGCGATTGTTGATGCTAATACTACCCGTAAAGACTTTATTGCTAATTCTATTATTGCCCGAAGCCCTAAAGTGGTTGGTATTTATCGCTTAGTTATGAAGTCAGGTTCAGATAACTTTAGAGCTTCTGCTATTCAAGGTGTAATGAAGCGCATAAAAGCAAAAGGCATTGAAGTTGTTATTTATGAACCAAGCTTAAAAGAAGATTCATTCTTTAATTCTCGTGTTATTAAATCGCTAGATGAGCTTAAACAAACTGCTGATGTAATTATTTCGAACCGCATGGCTGAAGAGTTAGAAGATGTTGCAGAAAAAGTTTATACACGTGATTTATTTGGTAGTGATTAAGCCGAAATAGCTGTCAGCTTTCAGTTTGAGCCGAATTTGTATATTCGCTGCAGAGGTGGTTGATGGCAGCGTAGGCATGAAATATATTTCGCGCGAAAATGTTTTCACAAAGAGGAAAGAATGAGAAGAGAATGAGGAAGTGAAAATAATGCTTTTTGTTTTCTCTAAAGCGAAGCACCTCTTGGCCTCACTGTGAATTTTACAGAAGATCTTTTTGCACAAAGAGAAGTGAATGAGTAAAGAATGAGGAAGTGATAATAATGCTTTTTGTTTTCTCTAAAGCGAAGCGCCTCTTGGCCTCACCGTGAATTTTACTGAAGATCTTTTTGTAGAAAGAGAAGTGAATGAGAAAATAATGAGGAAGTGATATTAATGCTTTTTGCTTCCTCTAAAGCAAAGCGTCTCTTGGCCTCACTGTGAATTTTACCGAAGATCTTTTTGCACAAAGAGAAGTGAATGAGAAAATAATAAGGAAGTGAAAATAATGCTTTTTGTTTCCTCTAAAGCGAAGCGTCTCTTGGCCTCTTTGTGCAATTATATATCTTAGGTGTAGGTGTGAAATTTATTTTACCGAAGATCTTTTTGTACAAGGAGAAGTGAATTAGTAGAGAATGAGGATGCGATATTAATGCTTTTTGCTTCCTCTAAAGCGAAGCGCCTCATTATCTCTTTGTGAGTATTTGGTTTCTCTATGAAGTCGCTCTTAACTCTCATTAAGTCAAATGAATTGGTAGCCACCGGGCTCAATAAGATAGGAATATAATGAAATATTTAGTTACTGGCGCTGCAGGTTTTATTGGTGCAGCTACAAGTCAAAAGTTACTAGCGCAAGGTCATGTTGTTGTTGGTGTTGATAATTTAAATGATTATTACGATGTAAATTTAAAGCATGCGCGTCTGGCTCAGTTTGAACAGCACGAGAGTTTTACTTTTATCAAGTTAGATATTGCAGATAGAGCCGCAATGGCTGAGTTGTTTGCCCGCGAGCAATTTGACCGTGTAATTCATTTAGCAGCTCAAGCCGGTGTGCGTTATTCAATCGAAAATCCAGATGCATACGCAGACTCAAACTTAGTGGGGCATTTAAATGTTTTAGAAGGATGTAGGCATAATAAAGTTGCGCATTTAGTTTATGCTTCGTCTAGCTCAGTTTATGGCTTGAACGAAAAAACACCATTTGAAACTACCGATAGCGTTGATCACCCTGTTTCGTTTTATGCTGCGACAAAAAAAGCCAATGAACTTATGGCGCACAGTTACTCGCACTTGTATAACTTGCCGACCACAGGCTTACGCTTTTTTACAGTTTATGGCCCGTGGGGGCGCCCAGATATGGCGCCGTTTATTTTTACTAAAAAAATGCTTGATGGCGATACCATCGATATAAATAACAATGGCGATATGTGGCGTGACTTTACCTACATTGACGATATTGTCGAAGGTGTTGTACGTGCAGCAGATGTAGTGCCTGAACGGGATGACACTTGGAAAGTAGAAACAGGCTCGCCTGCATCAAGTTCTGCGCCATTTAAGGTTTATAATATTGGTCATGGCAGCCCTATTAATTTAATGAAATTTATTGAGTCCATTGAGTCTGAACTAGGTATTGAAGCGAAAAAGAATTTTCGCGAAATGCAGGCTGGCGATGTTTATAAAACCTATGCCGATACACAAGACTTATTTGCAGCAACTGGGTATAAACCAGCGGTTGGGGTAGAGCAAGGCGTGGCTGAGTTAATCAGCTGGTATAAAAGTTTTTATAATAAATAATTGCTTCGCATTGGGAGCGCATCTAGCAATCGCGGTGCCTAAGGCTATGTAGGCGTGAAATTTATTTCGCGCGAAAGCCTATTCACAAAGAGAAGAAAGTGAGAATAAATGAGGGGAAACTTACTGGTTTTCTCTTTAGCGTAGCGTCTCATACCCTCTTTGTGCAATAAAATGTCTTTGATGTGGGCGTGAAATTTATTACGTGCGAAAGCGTATTCGCAAAGAGAAGAAAGTGAGAATAAATGAGGAAAAACTTACTGGTTTTCTCTTTAACGCAGCGTCTCATAGCCTCTTTGTGCAATAAAATGTCTTTGATGTAGGCGTAAAATTTAATTCGCACGAAGATATTTGCACAAAGAGAAGAGAATGAGTAAACCAAAAGATACTTCCTCTAAAGCGTAGCGCCTCATAGCCTCTTTGTGCAATAAAATGTCTTTGATGTAGGCGTGAAATTTATTACGTGCAAAGATATTTGCACAAAGAGAAATGAATGAGAAATAAAAGAGAAAGTCAGAATAAACTTTGGTTTGATTTACTCTTTTTGAATATTCGTTTTTAACGAAAAGCTAAATTATAAACATTCAGCTTGTATCTACTTTAGTATTGTTAGTTTGTCCTTACTTAAGATTAAATCGTCAAATAAGGGACTAATTATGAAAGCTGTTATTCCTGTAGCGGGCCTTGGTACTCGTATGTTACCTATGACTAAAGCAATTCCTAAAGAAATGTTGCCTTTAGTTGATAAACCTCTTATTCAATACATTGTTAATGAGTGTGTAGCGGCCGGTATTAAAGAAATTGTATTGGTTACCCATAGCTCTAAAAATGCCATAGAAAACCACTTTGATACCAGCTTTGAGCTTGAAGCAACGCTTGAAAAGCGCGTAAAGCGTACCCTACTTGAAGAAGTTCATTCTATCTGCCCAGACGATGTAACCATTATGCATGTTCGCCAGGGCGAGGCTATGGGCTTAGGCCATGCGGTAATGTGTGCTAAACCAATTGTAGGTGATGACGACTTTGTTGTAGTACTGCCCGATGTTATTTTAGATAGCTATACTGCTGATCAAAAAACCGAAAACGTTGCGGCAATGATAAAACGCTTTAACGAGGTTAAAGCAAGCCAAATTATGCTTGAGCCAGTACCACAAGAAAGTGTTCATAAATATGGTATTGCTGATATTGGTGGCGTTAAAATTAATGCGGGCGAAAGTGCACCTATTAAAACCATGGTCGAAAAGCCTAAAGCAGAAGAGGCTCCTTCTAACTTAGCGGTTGTTGGTCGTTATGTGTTATCTAAAGCTATTTGGCCGCTGCTTGCTAATACCCCTGCTGGTGCAGGTGGCGAAATTCAATTAACTGACGCAATCGATGAGTTAATGAAACATGAAATTGTTGAAGCATTCCACATGAGTGGTCGTGCTCATGACTGTGGCGACAAGCTAGGTTATTTAAAAGCAATTGTAGAGTACAGCATGCGCGATGAAAAACTTGGCGCAGAGTTTACTGAATTTGTAACAGAAATGGTTACGCCAAACACAAGGCATTTAAAAGCGGTATAACTTTTAAAACTAAATATTTAAAAAAGGGTAAGAAGTAAATTCTTACCTTTTTTAGTTTTAACATAGCAATTTATTTTTTACCTTAAAGGTTTAGTTTGGCTGATAGCTTCTTGTTTTTGTTTTCTGATGTTATATTTAAAACAATGAAGGAACTTATAACTTTAACTCGGATTTCCTAATGCCAAAATTGAATTTATTGTTTTTAAGCTGTGCCGCCGCACTTAGCTTGCCAATAGCCGCTGACGAAATAAAAAGCCACCAGTCTTTTTCTGGTTATACGGGGTTGATAAACACTCCGAATGCAGAAGCGCTCAGCTCTGGTAGTGTTGATATAGGCTATAACAATTTATTAGATTTTAAAGGGCAGCGATATTTAGATGGCCATAACTTCATATTCTCTGCAGGGTTATTTGAAGGTCTAGAAGTTAGTGGGCAAATATCCTCTAACTCAATACACGATAATTTGTTTTATAGCGAAGGTCGTGGGCAAACCCGAGATTTATCGTTCAACGCAAAATATCAGCTACCTTATATACCTAAAGACTGGTTTAGTGTAGCTATAGGTGCTAAAGATATAGGTGGTGCCGCTAACAACTATAAAACGTTTTATGCAGTGGCCTCAAAAGAATTATGGGATTTTCGTTTTAGTGCCGGCCTAGGTTCAAGTGATAGACTTACTGGTGAAATGGATGGCGCATTTGCTGGTATTGAGTGGCAACCGCTTGAGTGGTTTAGCTTACTCACCGAATATGATGCCGAAGCTGTAAATGCAGCAGCACGTATAACGATTCCTAAAAAGTGGCTATATGATATTGGTGAAATAACCTTTACTAGCCGTTTTTACAGCAGTACTGACTTTTCTGAAGATAAAGACACCTACTGGGGGGTAAATTTTACCCTACCATTATCTGATGAAGCTAAAACTAATTATGAGCCTGTAAAGCCTGCACCTTTTGTAGCCCCAACAAGCAATACACCTGCGGCTAAAGTAAACGATTATGGTTTAGGCTTTATTCAAACGTCAGTAGCGCCCAAGCTAGCTGAACAGCCTGATGCGTTAACCGTTACTAGTGCTGAGCAAAGTCAAACACAAAATTCACAAAAAGTTGTTAGTTCTAGCTTAAGCAAACAAGCAATTACATTGAAAGATGCGCTCATTAATGATGGTTTTGAAAACGTGGTTGTTGGTTACAACTCAACTACTGTATTTGTAAACTTTGAAAACTCAGTGTTTAACCGTAACGACATTGACGCTATTGGTGTAGTACTTGGTCGCATCGCCGAAAATATAGTTAATGAAATTACTCATTATAGCGTTCAGCTTTCGAAAACAGATATCCCATTACTAGCAATTAGCGGCAACATCGACAATTATCGTTTGTTTATTGAAAAAGGCGTTAGCCCTGACTTAAATGTTCAACAAGACAAAGCCGTTATTCCCGAAGGTGTTACATGGGCTGGGAAAGCGCAGGCGAGCCCATACTTTAAGCCGCGTTTGACATTGAGCCCAGCTATTAGTAATACGTACGCTACTGAGTTAGGTGTGTTTGACTATTCTATTGCAATTAGAGCAGATGTCGATGTGCCTCTTTGGAAAGGTGCAGGTGTTATTTTAGGTGGACAAGTTAATGTTGAAAATAGTGACGACTATGATGAGCGAGGTCCATTTAGGCGTTATCGTCAAGAAACTGAATTTGATAGAGCTATGTTCTACCAAACATTTAAGCTGCCATTTGGTTTTTATAACCAAACGCAAGTTGGCTTTATAAAAGAACGCTACGATTTAACAGGTATCACTAACGAAACAACTTGGCTGAGTGATGAAGGACGTCACAGAATTAGTGCTCAGTTGGGTTCGTATAAATACGAAGATTATCGCGGCAGCAAAACATTCCAAGCACTAAACTACCAATATAACTGGGTTGAACAAGACATTACCTTACATGCTCAAGCAGGTAATTATTGGTATGAAGATTCTGGCTATAAAGTAGAAAGCCGTTTTTGGTTTGGTGACAGCTACTTAGCTGTATTTTACGAAGATACAAATACGACTAAAGCAGGTTTGGCATTTAGTATTCCACTTTCACCACGAAAAGATATGAAAGCTTATAAATTTGGGCAAATTAAAGGCACTGAATCTTACAGGCATACAGCGAGTACTGAGATTGGTGAAAGCACTAACCGTTTAGTGTTCAGTCAAGGCTTTATTCCAGGAAGTGCAATAAGCACCTACCGTACGTTCCTTAATCAGGGGCGTATGTCTAGTGATTATGTATACCAAAATCTTGCAAGATTAAAAGAGGCATATTTAACTTATCGGTAACAATTTATGTTGGGTTAAGTATTGTACAATTAGGTAATTTAGCTATATTATTGATGAGGTGTTTTAGATAATTTAAGAGCTTTAATGCCTCGTTTTTAATTTGTAAAAAAAATTATGGTGCTGACTATACTTTTTGGAAGTTCGCGCTACTATTTTATAAAATGAGTAAATTCATTTACAAATGTTGATAAAGGAATAGAAGGACTCCCTATGTTTACTAACAAAAAATCGCTACTAGCGTTATCAGTAGCATCGGCTTTCGCTTTAACAGGTTGTTTTAGCGATGATGATAACAATAAACCAGTACCAGATGACGGTGGTGATGGTGGCGATGGTGGTGTTGTTGTCGTTGCACCAGAAACTCCAGCGGCACTTACATTTGTTGTAAGTGGTTCTGTTGTTCAATCAAACGATGATGACGAATTTGATGTTATCGGTGATGCAACAATCAAATTTTTAGAATCAGGCGTTCTTTCAACTAACATCGTTGATGTTGAAGGTAATCAAGTTCAAACTTTAGATGTTGGCGATGAAGGTAGCTTCCTTGTTACTCGTAAAAGTGGTTCTTCAACAGACAGCGTTACTGCTATCGTTTCAGCTCCAGGCTTTGTTACTAAAGCATTTAGCTTAGATCTTTCTAACGAAGATGATAACGACGTTTTAGTTGCACAATTTTTACTAACACCTACTGACGAAGAAGGTCTTGCATCTACAACTACAACTTCATCAGACATTACAGGCTCTACTACAACAGCTGAAATCGTAGCTGATGCATCTGCTGAAGGTTCATCTTTAGCTTCAGCTACATTGCCAACAGGTATTACTTTACAAGACGCTGATGGTCAACCTGTAACAGGTGCTGAAGTAGCATTAAATGTATTGGGTACTGACCCTTCAACTGAAACTAAAAGCTTAGTTTTACCAGAAGGTCTAAATAGCGATGACAGCAGTGCTAACATTGCAGTGCCTGTTTCTTTAGCAAACGTTACATTAAGTGTTGACGGTAATAGCGTTAAAAAATTCGCTGGTGACACATTAAACGTAACACTTGCTGCTCCAGCTGATCTAGATGCTGGTGAAGTACTAAGCGTTAGCTCTTTAGATGAAGAAACTGGTATCTGGATGCCAGAAACGTTCCCAGTAACTAAAGGTACGGGTACAGTTAGCTTTGAAACAGACCACTTAACTTGGTTCTCTGTTAATAAGTCTGTTCCTGTATGTACTGATGGTTTAACTGTTAACTTTACTGGTGATGCAGTACCTGCTGGTGGTTTAACACTTGCTGCGTACTCAGCTGATGGTTTCTTATGGTCTCGAGTTGGTGCTGGTAGCACTTCTCGTGTTGTTCCTCCTGGTTTCTTAAAGCGTTACGGCATCTCTTCTGAAGCTACTGCAACAGTAGTAGTGTTTGACCGAGACGGCGCTATCTGGGGTGAAACAGATGGCGAAGTAGCAGTTTGTGGTACAGTTAATGACTTTGCTCTAGCAGCTCCTTACACTCTAGTTAATAAAACTTTAACTATTACTGGCTCATGTGCTAACGACTCAGACGTAGCGGTAGATGTAACTAACTCTGCTGTACGTTATAAGCGTGATGGTAAAGCTGTACGTACTGCGCTTAAAGATGCAGATGGTAACTTCCAGCTTACCAACCTACGCGAAGGCGAAGATTATGAAGTTACTGTTAACTTCCGTGGTTTACCTCTAGAAGGTTCAAACACAATTTCGCTTGATGCTGTGACAGGTGATGATTTAACTCAAAACTTTGAATTCACTTGTCCTGAAGTTACAGGTTCAGGCGGCTCAGGCGGCTCAGGTGGCACTGGTGGTTAGTAACCATTTTTGTTAGTTCCTAAATAGGGATTAAATCTAAAAGCCGCATTTATGCGGCTTTTTTTATGTGTGTTACGGAATTTTAATTGTTGCTGTTGCTAATCTTGTACAAAGCTCATTAGCCAATGCTTGTTTGGCTTGCTCGTCTCCGTGAACAATTTTAATTAAACTTGGCTTTTTGCGCATGCCAGTAACGAAATTTATTAACCCTTTTTGATCTGCGTGGGCGCTATAACCGCTAATGGTATGAACTTGTGCTTTAATCATTACTTTTTGATTATCGATAAAGACGTATCCGCCGCGTGGGCCATATTTTTGAATATCTCGGCCTAAGGTTCCTTGTCCTTGGTAACCAACAAAAATGACATCGGTTGTTTTGTCTGGTAAAAACCGTTCTAGGTAATTAACTATTCTGCCGCCATTACACATTCCGCTAGCAGCTATGATTATTGCGGGCTGTTGTTTTGAGGCTAAAAAGTTTATGAGGGCAAGGTGTTCTTGGTGGTTATCAATGGTGTGTAGTTGCTTAAAGTCGAGCGGGTGGCGGCCTTGTTTTACGCGCTTTTTTGCTTCGTTATCCCACAGCGCTTTAAAGTGTAAATACTCATTTGTGAAATTGGCTGCCATTGGTGAATCAACAATAATTTGCAGCTTATGCCACATAGAGCGCTTACGTGCAGAGTGAATAAGCTGTTCAAATTCATACAGCAACTCTTGTGTGCGGCCAATACTAAAAGCCGGTATGAGTACCACGCCATTATCACTTACGGCACGTTCTATAACTTTTTTAAGCACGGCTACGCGCTCTTTGCGGCCTTGATGGTTTTTATCACCATAGGTAGACTCAATAACTAATGTATCGGCACGGTAGGGTGGTTTTGGCGTCGGTAACAATGGTGTGTAAGGCGCACCTAAATCACCTGAAAATACCACTCTATGCGTGTTTGGTCTTTTACCCAGTTCAATTTCAACATAGGCAGAGCCTAAAATGTGCCCAGCACGTTGCAGGCGAATTTTATATAAAGAGTTTTGATTGCTTGAGGTTGCTTTTTCGGGGCTCAAGCCCACTCCTACGGGAATGCAGTACCATGTATTATAATCGAGAGAAATAATTTGCTGTTTTAGTAACTTTAAGCAGGTGCGGATCACCGCTTCATCGCGAGTTACACCTA
This sequence comes from Pseudoalteromonas simplex, assembly GCF_015278155.1. NCBI lineage: Bacteria > Pseudomonadati > Pseudomonadota > Gammaproteobacteria > Alteromonadales > Pseudoalteromonadaceae > Pseudoalteromonas > Pseudoalteromonas simplex. The sequence continues at coordinate 294,850 of NZ_JADILN010000004.1, read as the reverse complement.
CTTTTAAGGCATCTTCAATCACCATAGGTAAGAGTTTTGCGGTGGCAATCGAGGTATAAATTGGGCCTTTAAAACCTGCGGCAAGTAAGTAGGGTATGCGGCCAACATGGTCTATATGGCAATGTGTAACAATCAGCGCTTTAACTGTTGAGATATCAAAATCAATTGCTAGATCTTGTTTACTGTCTTCCCCTTGAAATAGCCCACAATCAACAAGTACAGAATTTGTGTCATCTATAAATAGCTGGTGGCAAGACCCAGTTACGCCTTTCACCGCTCCGTGGTGTTTTATATGCATAATATTCTCCTTTTTGAAGCTAATTTCAGCATAGAGGTAAATAACTCTTAGGGCAATGGGGGCATATTTGAAGGCGTGAAGTTTATTTCGTTGAAGGTTTATTTCACAAAGAGAATCGAATTAGAAGAAAATGAGGGAACCACGGGATCATTTTTTTACTTCCTCTTCAGTGAAGTGCCTCTTACCCTCTTTGTGCTATTAAATGTTGAGCTGTAAGTTTGAAGCCGAGCGGTGTTGTTTTCGGGTCTTATCCAAAGGCTCATTTTGTAGGAGGTACTTCAGTGCCGAAAATATTTTAACAAAGAGAGGCGAATGAGAAAAAATGAGGGAACCACAGGATCATTTTTTTACTTCCTCTTCAGCGAAGCGCCTCTTAGCCTCTTTGTGCGATTAGGTGTCTTTGATGTCGGCGTGAAATTTATTTTGCGAGCTTTCTTGTAGGTCCTGCTTTAGCGCGTCATTGATGAGAGGTACGTAATATCTTGTCGCCATAAATGACCACTTTGTACAAAACCGCATCTTGTATCTCGTTCCCCGAACCTAATAGCTTCATATTTACGTAGGTGATATATTCTCTTTGTGGTGATTAACCCTTTTAGGTAGACGATTAATGGCAAAAGATAGATACGCGCCAAAGGCTGTTGGCGATATTATGGCAGGCTTGAGTGGTCGCTTAGCATCTTATGCTGGTAAAACCCAAGGCTTGTCTTCTCAACAAACCATTCTTGATGACTTCTTAGGTGAAACGCTTTCGAAAAAATGTCGGGTAAGTAATTACCGTGATGGTACTTTGATGATAGAAGCAGTTTCGGCACCGATTGCACTGCGTTTAAATTACTTAAAAATGGATATGCTTTCGCATTTTCGTGCCGCTGGCATGGTAGAGCTTGGGCAAATTAAAATTACCGCAAACCCACAGGCAACACAGCGCTTATCAGCAACAAATAAGCCAGAGCAAAAGCCTGTTTCCAAGCGTCAAATGAGCGAACAAACGGCTGATTACCTCAGCGCCATTGCCGCAGATGCCCCGCCTTCATTAAAAGCCAAGTTAGAGCGTTTAGCACAACATGGGCGGAAAAAGAAGTAAAGCCGTCAGCTTTCAGCTGTCAGTTTTGAGAAGAACGGCATTGTTCTTTGGTATTGCGTTAATTCTCTGGCAGCCCCTGAATTCAGTCTCATTAATAAAGAACATTTGCACAAAAGAAGTGAATGAGAAAAGGATGAGGAAACCACAAGATCATGCTTTACTTCCTCTAAAGCGAAGCGTCTCTTATCCTCTTTGTGATAATTTGTCTTTCTCTATGTAGCGCGGAGCGCCTCGGTGTTCTCTGTGGTTCAATATGTTTTGTACAAAGAGAAGTGAATGAGAAAAGAATGAGGAAACCACAAGATCATTTTTTACTTCCTCTTCAGCGAAGCACCTCTTAGCCTCTTTGTGGTTCAAATATTTCAGTCGCAGACTGAGCAAGTAGGTCGTGCTTTAGCGCGTCATTGGTGAAGGAGATGTAATGTATTGTCGCCATAAATGACCACCTACATTTACAAAGTTGAATTTCGTCCCTCTAATCGCCTTTTTTCTCCTCTGATCTTGATTTTATTTCGATTATCGCCATATCTATTCAGTAATCTTGTTTTCACCCTTTTTATAGGGTTAGATCAAAGATTATGGCTGATTTTTAAATTTTCTTGCCGAAATTCCATATCTTCATAAACAGAAGGTTTGATGTTGCGCAGACTCTGGTATGATAGCGCACGAAATAAGCGGTGTTTTGAACAGCGTACTGATAAATTGTTAATTAATATGCCCTACATCATGAGCATAAGCGCATATTAATTATCAATTGAAGAAAGTGGGTTAGCTAATGACTAGCTAACAAAGAATATATTGTAACGGTTTTATCATGATATCTAATTTATTTACCAAGATTTTTGGTAGTCGCAATGACCGCACTATTAAAAACCTAAGAAAGACGGTCGCTCTAATTAATGCGCTTGAAAAGCAATTAGAAGCGCTTTCTGATGAAGATTTAAAAGCAAAAACAGCTGAATTTAGAGAGCGTTACGATAACGGACAAAGCCTAGATGACATTTTGCCAGAAGCATTTGCTGTGGTACGTGAAGCATCTAAGCGTGTAAATGGCATGCGTCACTTCGACGTACAGCTACTAGGTGGTATGGTTTTACACCAAGGTCGCATCGCAGAAATGCGTACCGGTGAAGGTAAAACACTAACAGCAACATTACCTGCATACCTTCGTGGTTTAACAGGTAAAGGTGTTCACGTAATTACCGTGAACGACTACCTTGCAAAACGTGACGCCGAAACTAACCGCCCATTATTTGAGTTCTTAGGCCTAACAGTAGGCTGTAACGTACCTGGCATGATGCCACAGCAGAAGAAAATCGCTTATGCTGCCGACATTACTTACGGTACTAATAACGAATTTGGCTTTGATTATCTGCGCGATAACATGGCATTTAGCATTGAAGAGCGTGTACAACGCCCACTTTACTACGCTGTAGTGGATGAGGTGGATTCAATCCTAATCGATGAAGCGCGTACGCCGTTGATTATCTCAGGCCCAGCTGAAGATAGCTCTGAGCTTTACATCGAAATCAACAAAATTGTGCCTGACCTAGAGCTACAAGAAAAAGAAGATGAAGAAGGCGTTGAAGGCGACGGTGATTACACGATCGATGAAAAGTCTAAGCAAGTTCACCTTACAGAGCGTGGCCAAATTAAAGTTGAAGAGCTACTAATTGAGCGCGGCTTAATTCAAGAAGGTGATTCACTTTACTCAGCTTCAAGCATCACATTATTAAGCCATGTGTATGCGGCACTTCGTGCTCACAAGCTTTATCAAAAAGACGTTGATTACGTTGTTAAAGAAAACGAAGTTATCATCGTTGATGAGCACACAGGCCGTACAATGGAAGGTCGTCGTTGGTCAGAAGGTTTACACCAAGCTGTTGAAGCAAAAGAAGGTGTACGCATTCAAAACGAAAACCAAACATTGGCATCAATCACATTCCAAAACTACTTCCGTTTATACGACACGCTAGCAGGTATGACAGGTACAGCAGACACAGAAGCGTTTGAGTTCCAGTCTATCTATGGTCTAGATACAGTAGTAATGCCAACTAACAAACCGATGATCCGTGACGATCGTGCTGATCTTGTATACCTAACACAAGAAGAAAAGTACGAAGCAATCCTTGCTGATATCAAAGATTGCCAAGAACGTGGTCAACCGGTACTTGTGGGTACTATCTCTATCGAAAGTTCTGAGTACTTATCACAGTTCTTACGTAAAGAAAAAATTAAGCACAACGTACTTAATGCTAAGTTCCACGCACAAGAAGCAGACATTGTTGCCGATGCAGGTTTACCTGGCACTGTAACTATTGCAACTAACATGGCCGGTCGTGGTACCGATATCGTGTTAGGTGGTAACTGGAACAGTGAAGTTGAAAAGCTAGAAAACCCAACTGATGAACAAATCAAAGCGATTAAAGATGAGTGGCAAAAACGCCACGATGCAGTAATCGAAGCGGGTGGTTTACACATCATTGGTACTGAACGTCACGAGTCTCGTCGTATCGATAACCAGCTACGTGGTCGTTCTGGTCGTCAAGGTGATGCGGGTTCAAGCCGTTTCTACTTATCAATGGACGACGCGCTAATGCGTATCTTCGCTGGTGAGCGCATGACTAACATGATGCGTAAACTAGGTATGCAACGCGGTGAAGCAATTGAGCACCCTTGGGTTAACCGCGCAATCGAAAACGCACAACGTAAAGTTGAGGCACGTAACTTCGATGTTCGTAAGCAATTACTTGAGTACGATGATGTAGCGAACGATCAACGTCGTGTTGTTTACTCGCAACGTAATGAGCTACTTGAAGAAGGCGATATTTCAGAAACTATCACTGCAATTCGTGGCGATGTGCTAAACGGTACAATCGACCAGTACATTGCACCGCAAAGCCTTGCTGAAATGTGGGATATCCCAGGTCTTGAAGAGCGCTTAAAACAAGATTTCTTAATCGAGCTGCCAATTTCACAATGGCTAGCTGATGATAGCAAACTATACGAAGAGAAACTTCGTGAGCGTATCGAAGAAGCGGTTGAGCAAGCATACAAGCAAAAAGAAGAGATGGTAGGCGAGTCTGTACTACGTCAATTCGAAAAAGCGATTATGCTACAAAGCCTAGACCAACATTGGAAAGATCACTTGGCTGCGATGGACCACCTTCGTCAAGGTATCCACTTACGTGGTTACGCACAGAAGAATCCTAAGCAAGAGTACAAGCGCGAGTCGTTTGAGCTATTCTCTGAAATGCTTGAGAACTTAAAAGTCGACGTTGTGGGTATTTTAAGTAAAGTACAAGTTCGCGCTGAAGAAGATGTTGAAAAAGTTGAAGAGCAACATCGTCGTAGCGAAAATGTGCCACGAGAATACCAACACGAAGAAGCTGAGCACATCGGTGGCGAAACACCAGAAGGTGCTGTAGTAACACAACGTGCAGAACCTAAAGTAGGCCGTAACGAGCCGTGTCCTTGTGGTTCAGGTAATAAATATAAGCAGTGTTGCGGTAAATTAAAATAACCAAAACACGGTGATAAAAAGCGACGCTTGCGTCGCTTTTTTTATGATTAAGGAAACAACAAATGACTAAAAAAGTAGTGCATGTTGCAGTTGGTGTTATTTATAAAGATCAGCAATTATTTATTTGTAAACGCCCAGACGACAAACACCAAGGCGGCTTATGGGAATTCCCAGGTGGTAAAGTAGAGCAGGGCGAAAGCGTATTTACTGCGCTACAACGCGAGCTATTAGAAGAAGTAAACCTAACCGTAAATGGCAGTGAAGAGCTAATGGTTATCGAACATGACTACGGTGATAAATGCGTACGCTTAGATGTGCACATTGTTGATGATTTCACAGGCACAGCCCATGGCGCAGAAGGCCAACAAGGCAAATGGGTCGCACTAAACGAGCTTAATGATTACAGCTTCCCTGCCGCCAATGTTGAGATTATCGAAAAAATAAAGCTGAAGTACGAGCAGTAACAGCCGTCAGCTTTCAGCTGTCAGTTTCTAGCCGAGCGGTGTTGTTTGCGGGTTCTTTATTAATTTGCAATCTTGGTGCTGAATGTAAGACGCGCCAAGCAAGCGTGACGCCTACGATTGATGTAGGCGTGAAATTTATTTCGCGCGAAAAAATTGCACAAAGAGCAGTGAATGAGAAAAGAATGAGGAAGTGATAATAATGCTTTTTTGTATTCTCTTAAGCGCAGCGCCTCTTATCCTCTTTGTGAGTCATAGAAACATTGCGCGATATAAAATCGCGCCTACAATCAATGCAACCACTAACCACTAACCACTAACCACTTAACCTCCCCCTCTCATCGCTCAAAAATGCGGCTTATCTTGTTTTGATAAGAATTGTTACATATTCGGTTTTGTTGTTTTGCTCGAGAGGTTTATTATGGAAACAGCGAAAAACTAACTGTTGGTATGGTTTACTCGTTTTTCGATAAATACTTTATAAATTAAATTGGTACGGGAACCTCATGAAAAAAGTAACACTTACCGCGGCAAGTATTGCACTTGCGCTCGGTCTTGTTGGTTGTGGTGAAAAAGAACAAGAAACTAAAGCACCAGCAACTGCGACCGTCACTGAAGCAAAAGCACCTTTAAACTCTGGTATTGAACTGGCGAACATGGACAAATCTGTTCGCGCACAAGATGACTTTTACTATCACGTAAACGGCGAATGGTTAGAGAAAACAGAAATTCCAGGTGATAAATCAAACTACGGTTCATTCACTCAGCTTTACGATGATTCGCAAAAAGCGATGAAAGAAGTGCTAGAAAAAGCAGCGGCAAATAAAGACGTTAAGCCAGGCTCTGATGAAGCTAAATTAGCTGCATTCTACAACAGCTACATGGACGAAGCAGGTCGTGAAGCGGCAGGTATCAAGCCATTAACACCAGTGCTAGAAAGCGTTGATGCAGTGAAAAACAAGTCAGATCTTGTTGCTTTAATGGCTGAACTTCGCATTAAAGGTGGTAGTTTACCGTTTGGTTGGTACGTAAACAACGACGCGAAAAACTCTAGCGAAAACGCGATGTATGTTTATCAGTCTGGTTTAGGTTTGCCAGATCGCGACTACTACTTAAAAGATGAAGAAAAATTCACAAAAATTCGTGAAGCTTACCAAGCATACGTAACAGCAATCTTAAGCAAGGCCGGTGTTGCTGATGCAGAATCTGCGGCTAAAGCAATTATTGATCTTGAAACAAGCATTGCCGATGCGCAGTGGAGCCGTGTTGAAAGCCGTGATGCGACTAAATCTTACAACAAGATGAGCGTTGCAGATGCTAACAAACTTACGGGCGACTTTGATTTTGCAGCTTACCTTGATGCATCAGGTATCAAAACTGACGATGTAATTATTCGCCAACCTAGCTACCTAGAAAAATTCGCAGGTATCTACAACGATACAGACTTAGCAACGTGGCAGAACTACCTTAAGTTCCACTTTGTTAGCAACTATGCTCGCCTATTAGATAAAGAGCTAGTAGATCTTAACTTTGATTTTTACAGCACAACACTTCGCGGTGTAACAGAGCAGTCTCCACTTTGGAAAAAAGCGGTTGATGCATCAAACGGTGTATTAGGCGAAATTCTAGGTAAAGTATACGTTAAAGAAAACTTCCCGCCTGAAGCGAAAGCGCGCATGGAAGAGTTAGTTGATAATGTAATCAAAGGTTATGCAGTTGCGATTGAAAACCTTGAGTGGATGAGCCCAGAAACAAAAATCGCGGCAAAAGAAAAGCTTGATAAGTTCACACCAAAAATTGGTTACCCAGATAAATGGAAAGACTATTCTGCACTTGAAGTGAAAGGTGACGATTTAGTAGGTAACTACATTCGCCACAGCGAGTGGGAATATGCAGACATGACTGCAAAACTAGGTAAGCCAGTTGACCGTTCTGAGTGGCACATGACACCACAAACAGTAAACGCTTACTACAACCCTGTGAACAACGAGATTGTATTCCCTGCGGCTATCTTACAACCGCCATTCTTCAACCTAGAAGCTGATGACGCTGTGAACTACGGTGCAATCGGTGCGGTAATCGGCCACGAATTAGGTCACGGCTTTGATGACCAAGGTGCGAAGTACGATGGTGATGGTAACTTACGTAACTGGTGGAGCGAATCAGACCTTAAACAGTTTGAAGAGCGCACAGGTCAGCTAGTTGCTCAGTATAACGAGTACAAACCATTTGAAGATGCTAGCGTAAATGGTCAGCTTACATTAGGTGAAAACATTGGTGACTTAGGAGGCTTAACAGTTGCTTATACAGCATACCAGTTATCACTTGGTGATGAAAAAGCGCCTATCATTGATGGTTACACAGGTGATCAGCGTTTCTTCATGGGTTGGTCGCAAATTTGGCGTCGTAAATATCGTGACGAAGAGTTACGTAACCGCCTAATGACAGACCCTCATTCACCAAGCCATTACCGTGTAATCGGTATTCTTTCAAATATGCCAGAATTCTATCAGGCGTTTGATGTGAAAGAAGGCGACAAAATGTATATCAAACCAGAAGACCGCGTAAAAATCTGGTAATTGATTACCGATTTTAAAAAAGGCTCTGAGTGAACGCTCAGAGCCTTTTTTGTTTGAGGGGCTATCAGCTCAAGAAGCGCCAAGCAAGCGTGAAGCCTATGTTTGATGTAGGCGTGAAATTTATTTCGCGCGATGTTTTTGTATTGTGAGGTTCAAACATTTTTGGTGTAAATTGGCTAGGTGTGTTTTTAAGTTCTAAGATCAGGTTTTACCTTCAGGATTGATAGGTTTATGTTTTCGTCAAGGAAGAGGCTTAAAGGGCGTACCTCACATTCAAACTGCTATTATTCAGTAACTCTTTGTTGTGAGAATCGAGTGCCTATATTTGCCAACTATCTATATGCAGTTGATGCTGCCAAAGCAATTTACCATTTAGAAGATAAAGTGGAGACAATCTGCTTTGTCCTTATGCCTGACCATTTACATTGGATATTTCAACTTCGCCCTCAGCAAAACTTATCAGCAGTAATTAAGCTGTACAAAAGCATGGTGACCATGTCTATTCGTAAGAGAAAGGGGCGCAAAGTAGTGGTTTGGCAAAATAATTTTTATGATCATCAAATCAGAGATGAAAATGACCTAATACATCAAGCTCGATATATAGTCGCAAACCCTCTACGCGCAAAATTAGTCAAGCACGTTGGCGATTACCCGTTTTGGAATTGTATTTGGTTGTAGAGACGTGAAATTTATGTCGCGCGATGGTTGTGTATTAAGTGGTGTTCAACACGCGCCAAGCAAGCGTGACGCCTACGGTGTTGTAGGCGTGAAATTTATTTCGCGCGAAGGAAATCAAAGCATAATCGCATCTTTTAGATACTGGAATAACTCTTTGTAATTCTTTGCTGGCTTTTCTGCTTTTACTTCTTTTGCGGCGCTGCGCACTAATTGGCGCATTTTTTGGCGCTCAAGAGACGGGTATTGATTAATTGTTGAATTGATCAGGTCGTCACCTTGTTTAATCAAATCATCACGCAGGATTTCGATTTTGTTCATCAACACATCGGCTTGATTGTTTTTATTAAGCATGATGTCGATCATCGCTTGGATTTCATCAACGTTTTCTGTGGTACGTAATACTTTTGCGATGTAGTTTAAGTTACGACGGTAAGCATCGCTCTTATCACTTACTTTATCAGAAACAACAAGGGCTTCTTTTAAATCGTGATTAAGCGGTAAACGATCGCGTTGCTTTTTCGGCATTTTTGCAATTTCAGCACCCAGACCATGATATTGCATGGCTTCACGTTTTAATTCGCTTTTTGATACGTAAATAATTTCTTCTTCGATAAGTGGCTTTTTCTTCTTCGCCATAAGGATGCTCATTCAGTAAACTTAACTATTCGCTATTATACGCCATTTAGTTAATGATTAATATTAGCTGATGCAGGTCTCGCAGTGTGTTAGCATTCGTTACACTATAAAAAATATCAGAACCTAGGACACACAAGATGAAAGATCCTATTTATCAACACATTTCTGAAGTGAAAGACGCGGTAAGCGAAGTACTGGAGCATGCAAAAAAATTGGGTGCTACTGCGGCTGAAGCGGCGATGTCGAGCACGTCAGGTTTGTCTGTCAGCACGCGCATGGGCGAAGTTGAAACAATAGAGTTTAACCAAGACGGTGGCTTAGGTATCAGTGTTTATGTGGGTAACAACAAAGGCTCTGCTTCAACAGCTGATTTAAACCCGAAAACATTACGTACAGTGGTCGAAAAAGCCATTGATATTGCAAAGTTCACCTCTGACGACCCATTCAATGGTATCGCTGATAAAGAGTTACTTGAATTTGTACCGCAAGATTTAGATTTATACCACCCGTGGGAAGTTAGTCCAGAGCAAGGTGTGGAGTTTTGTCATCAAGCAGAACAAGCTGCGCTGAATGCCGATGAGCGCATTGTAAATTCAGATGGTGCGAGTTTTTCTTCTCACCAAGGTTTACGTGTTTATGGTAACAGCCATGGCATGATTGCAGGTTACCCACGTACGCGTCATAGCATTAGTACGATGGTGATCGGTAAAGAAGGCGAGCAAATGCAGCGCGACTCGGCTTATACCATCGCACGTCATAAAGATGATTTAAACGACGCTGCAAAAGTAGGCCTCGAAGCGGCAACCGAAACCTTGGCTAAACTTAACAGCCAAAAGCTGGGTACTATGAAAGTGCCTGTGATCTTTAGAGCAGATATTGCTAACTCATTATTCGGCCATTTAGTGTCGGCGATTGGTGGCGGCGCGCTTTATCGTAAATCGAGCTTCTTGCTTGATAGCTTAGGTACAAAAGTATTTAGCGATTGTGTGAATATCTCTGAGCGCCCGCATTTATTAAAAGGTTTAGCGTCTTCACCGTTTGATGCTGAAGGTTTAAAAACTGTAGACCGTGAAATTATTCAAGGCGGTGAGCTGCAAACTTACCTATTAGCAAGCTATGCAGCACGCAAACTGTCTATGGCACCAACGGGTCATGCTGGTGGTATTCATAACTGGCTAGTTGAACAAACTCATTCCGATTTAAAAGCGCTATTAAAAACCATGGGCACAGGCTTATTAGTAACTGAACTTATGGGCCAAGGTGTGAACACTGTAACGGGTGATTACTCACGTGGTGCAGCAGGTTTTTGGGTTGAGAATGGCGAAATCCAATACCCAGTCAGTGAAATCACAATTGCTGGTAACTTAAAAGATATGTTTAAAGCCGTTGTGGGCTTAGGTGGCGACATCGAGCGCCGCGGTGGTATTCAAACAGGCTCTGTATTGATAGAACAAATGCAGGTTGCTGGTAGCTGATTCATCAATAACTACTCAATTTTTGAAGCCTCACGTTTGTGGGGCTTTTTTATTTGAAAAAAAGCTTTACCTAAACTTAACTTGAGGTTTTATCTTGGTGGCAGTTTAAAAATAAAAAGGAAAACTACCATGTATTTAGAACACGTAAACCTTGTTGTTAGTAATGTTGATGCCATGCTGCACTTTTATAAAGCGGCATTCCCGCACTGGCGTGTGCGTAGCCAAGGCGATAGCAAATGGTCGGGCAAACCGCGCAAGTGGCTGCACTTTGGTGATGATTACCAATATCTTGCATTAAGCGATAACGGTGAAGCTGAAAACCGTGATTTAGCCGGCCACCAAGTAGGCCTTGCTCATTTTGCCTATGTGACAAACGATATTAATGCCATAGTTGAACGCCTGGCTTCGGCTGGTTATGAAATTGATAAACACGGCCCAGAAAATCCTTATCGTAAAAATGTATATTTCATCGACCCAGCAGGTTTTGAAGTTGAGTTTGTAGAGTATTTTAGTGATATCCCGAGTGAGAGGAATAATGACTTGTGAAGGAGCCGTCAGCTATCAGCTGTCAGTTTTGAGCCGAGCGGTGTTGTTTGTAGGTCAGGCATTGATTGATGGAATGGCGTTGTATTTACGACGCGCCAAGCAAGCGTGACGCCTACGATGTAGGCGGGAAATTTATTTCGCGCGAAAATATTTGCACAAAGAGAAGAGAATGAGGAAAGAATGAGGAAGTGATATTTATCTTTTCTTGTTTCCTCTGAAGCGCAGCGCCTCATTATCTATTTGTGAGATTAATTATCTTTGATGTAGGTGTGAAGTTTATTTCGCGCGAAAATATTTGCACAAAGAGAAGTGAATGAGAAGAGAATGAGTAAACCACAAGATCATTTTTTACTTCCTCTAAAGCGCAGCGTCTCTTAACCTCTTTGTGCGATTAAATGTCTTTGATGTAGGCGTGAAATTTATTTCGCGCGTTATCTTATTATATTGCGCGATGTAAAACTGCGGCTACGATAACTCGCACCTAGCACCTAGCACCTAGCACCTAGCACCTAGCACCTAGCACCTAGCATCTCACAACTTTACCGCACCTTATTCATCTCTTTCCAACTGGCTTTTAGGCTGTTGGCGAAGCTGATGAACTTTTCTTTCATGGTACGTTTAACTGAAATCTCGACTGAGCCTAGCCATACATTACCTTCAATAGTGATGGTTGGGCCTTGGCCTTTGTTTAAGGCGACTGATTTGTTCTCTACGCTACCAATTACGCTAAATAATTTTGATACCACATTTACATGTTCTGGTACGTAGATTTCATCGTTACCTAAAATACAGTTCACGTAAATGGTGACGTGCTGATGTTGGAAAATTGCTTCGCTAAAGTCGAGTTCAATTGAACCTAAGCAGTTGGTTAGGTGAATTTCTTTTGGTACTACCCATTGGCCGCTGCGCTCATTTGAGCCCAGAATACTGCGTAGCTGCAGGCTTTCGTTGTCGCTGCTGTGGCTGTAGTGAGGTTTAAATTGCGCATGCTTTTGCGATTTGTAGTCAATATCCGCTTTCAGATCTAAATCAGCAACAAGCTCAACCAGTACTTCGTTGCTGGTGGCTTCCATTGCCTGATCTAGGCGGCGTTCAAATGCTTCGGCTGAAATAACAGCATGACTGTAGTTATAAATGAGTTGATCAATGACTTCTTCTCTTACTTGATCGATTGGGCGGTCTTCAAGTTTAACGGCCATGGTAGTTCCCTGTTGTGATTTTAAAGGTGATTCTTTAGTTATTAATTACAAAGCAAAGCTTAGGCCAGATTTTATTTCTATATAAATCATGAGGTTGTCTTTTTAGACGAATAAGCAATTTCGTTAAATTAACCACAGATTAATAAAATCAGCAACTAAATGGTTATTTTTGCAACATCGTGAACTTCTTACCGAGCAGCTTGTAAATCTTTACCGAAATGAATATAAATCACCGCTGAATAGGTTTTTAACCTGCTGAAATTTAAAGAATAAATAGTTGGCATCATAGTCGCATTACTTAAACTGTCTTTAATCAAAAGGAGAAAGATTATGAACACTTTTAACAAATCTATGATTGCGGCTTTAGTAATTGGTGCAACTAGCATGTCAGCTCAGGCAAGCAGCTGGGAAAATGAAAGTAAAGATGCTTGGATTGATGGTAAGGCGGAAACTGTGCTTCTTATGAACACAAACCTTAACAACTTTGACATCAACACTGATGTAACGAATGGCAAGGTTGTACTTACAGGTAAAGTTGATAGCGAATTAGATAAAGAGCTTGCTGAAGAGTTGGTTCTTAGCCTAGACGGTGTTAGCTCTGTTGATAACAAACTAACGGTTGTTAAAAACATGAAAGCTAAGCACATGAAATCAGACAAAGCTGATTCTGCAGAAAGCGACTTAACCGATGCAAAAATCAGTACTGTAATCACCACACGTTATTTATTTAACTCAGAAGTAGGTGGTACAGATATCGATGTTGATACCGACAACGGTGTAGTAACACTAAAAGGTACTGTTGAGTCTGATGCAGAAAAGCAATTAGCGGTAAGCATTGCTGAAAACGCTGAAGATGTTCGCAAAGTAATCGATGAATTAACGATTGTTGCTGAATAATAGCAAGCCCTATATAGCCCAGCTTTGGCTGGGCTTATCTTTTTCAAGGAGTGAGTCATGGATTTAATACGTATTATTTTATCGGTTTTAATTCCACCTCTCGGCGTATTTTTACAGGTAGGTTTAGGTGCGCAGTTCTGGATTAATATTCTTTTAACTCTATTAGGGTATATTCCAGGTTTGATTCATGCTGTGTATATCATCGCTAAGCGATAATCACCGCATTAATCTACAAGGATGGGTAATGGAGCACAGCAAGGAAGGGCTGTAGGAGTAACGGACGATAAACCGCAAGGAGTTTACAGTATGGATAATGTAACTAAGCACAAAGGACAACAAGGAAGTAACAAGGCGTTATGGAGTAGCGCACAATGGCAACGCTTTATGGATAAGGTGAATGGAGATGACAGCAAGGATTGAGCTTAGGCTTGGAGCCCAAACGGATGAAGCTAGCGTAAGGAGGAGACTATATGGAACAAGTACAAACGCAATCAAAACAAGGATTGACCAATAATGGAGTTGCTTTATGGAACAAGCAACAGTGGCACGAATTTATGGAACACGCGAAAGCGGTTGCACCACGATTAACAGGGAAGGCTGACGATAAAAACCCGATGTCATCTTCAGGTGACATCGGGTTTTTAACTACTTCAGCAATTTATCTTTATAACTTAAATTGATTTACTGTCTTATTTAGAGACTCTGCTAACTCATTCAAATCACGTGCTTCATCCGCCAATTCATGGGCATGATCTGCAGTGCTATTCACTAAGTGATTAATCGCTGCCAAGCTATTGTTAATATCTTCTGCAACCACAGTTTGCTGCTCTGTCGAAGTCGCAATTTGATGACTTTGATCTTGCACATTTGTCACAGATTGCGCGATATCTTGCAATGCTTGCAATACAATTTGTGTTTGCTCAACTGAGCCTTCAGCACGCTCTTGACCTTGCTGCATCATTGTTGATGCTTGTTGGGCAATTTGCTGTAAACGGCTGATCATGTTGCGAATATCATCAGTAGATTCTTGCGTTCTGCTTGCTAGTGAACGAACTTCATCAGCAACAACTGCGAAACCTCGGCCTTGCTCGCCAGCACGGGCTGCTTCTATCGCCGCGTTAAGTGCCAGTAAGTTGGTTTGCTCAGCGATTGAGTTGATAACATCAACCACCGCGCCGATATTGCCACTTTCTTGCTCAAGACCCGCAACGACTTTAGACGCTTCACCAATGTGACTTGCAAGAGCGGTCATGACTGACTGAGCTTGAGTTGAGCGCTTAGTGCCATCTGCGGTAATGGTTTGCACTTCTTCAGCTGCATTATTGGTATGTTGCGCGTTACGTGAAATTTCGAGAACAGTTGAGGCCATTTCGGTTACTGCCGCACTTACGCTATCAACTTGTTGCTTTTCTTGCTGAATTTCATCATTGGTTTTTTGCGATACGGTTTTCAATTGGGCTGCGGCTTGGCTTAATTGCTCAGCTTGAGCTGCAGTATTTAGCATCATTGCACGTAATTTATCGATGAAAGTATTCATGTGATGAGCAAGCTGTCCTACTTCATCCTGACTTTTTATCTCGATTTTTTGTGTTAGATCGCCATCACCTGATGCGATATCACGCATGATGTAAGTGAGTTTAGTCAGCGGCTTGGTGATCATTTGCGTGGCCCAGAAGATCATCGCAATAATAATCGCAAGAATGATGATCACGGATGTTGTGGTTGTCATCACCGCATCATTTACTGGCTCATCAATCATACTGGTCGGAATTAAAATACCCACATACCAATCAAGGTAAGGGCTTTCTAATTCAAGGCGATTGTATACAACGTAATATTGCTCGCCTTTGAATGTGACAAAGCTGCTACCCTCTTTTTGGCTTTTCATCGCGCGGTTTAATTCGCTAAAGCCCGAGGTGTCGTTAAATTGCTTTTCGAGGGCATCTAAGCCTTCTTTGCCATTAGGGCCTTCGTCTGTGATAGATAGTTTATGTCCAGTTCGTTTTGAAAAGTGCACTACTTTCTGGTTGCTGTCGAGTAAAAAGCCAAAGCCTTGGCCATCAAATCGAATAGCTTCAACCATGTCGTTGATATTATTAAGCTGTAAATCAACACCACCAAAACCAACAAGCTTGTTTTGTTTATAAACTGGCTGTTGTACAACTGCAGAGGCGATACCTGTGGTTAAATCAACAGAAATAGGGCCAACATACAATTTATTAATTTTTAATGCATCTTGCCACCAACCACGTTTGTAGGCGTAATATGGTTGGCCATTATAAGTGGCGGTACGCTCGTTTTCTTTGAAGTACTCACCTGTGGTCGCAGAAGCAAAGAAGGCTGATAAAATGTTATCATCGTTACCACTAATACGAACAAAATCTTGATTAACGCTGCTGTAACCAGGCTGACTATCTAAGCTTTGATCGCGCTGAGTCCAGTTATCGAACCAGTTAACTAAATGCGGGTTTGTTACAAAGGTTTCGACAACTTTGCCGTATTTGGCAAAATAGGCCTGCATTGACAGTCGCTCACTTTGCAAATAGCTGTCGGCTTCGCGTTGAATTGCATGACGTGAGAGATCAGCAATATGGTTTACAAAAAAGCTAGACGCGATGATTAGTAGCACACTTATCGTCCCGCCAATGAGCAGAAGTATTTTTTTACGTAAAGAGAGGTTGTTTAACATAGTGCACGCGTTTTTATTATAGGTTAGAGTTATCTATCTAATCATATTTGCACCTAAATCGCTACACTGTTAAGCGAAGGTTAATAATAAATACTAAGGGGCAGTTGAGTAAATGAGTACTGAAAATAATAAACTGGTTGTTTTAGGTGCCGGCTGGCTTGGAAATGCACTTTGTGTTGAGGCAAATAAATTAGCATGGCAAGTACAGGGAACACATCGCGGTGGCGAGCACGAATATGACTTTCAGCGCCAGTTTATACTTGAAGGTGATGTGCTCAAGCATGAGCTGTCGCTTGAAAATGCTTGGTGGGTCTGCGCTATTCCACCGCGTAGTCGTAGCTCAGAAAGTAACTATTTAGCGACTTTGCAAGCAGGGCTTGAACTTGCTAAGCAACTAAATTGTAAAGGCTTTATTTTATGTTCTTCGACAGGAGTTTATCCATCTAACAATGGTCAATATGACGAAACTACAGAAATTATTTGCCAATCAGCACGTCAACAACAGCTATATGATGCTGAACAGTTAGTGCTAAATGCTGGTGGTAAAGTATTGCGCTTGGCTGGTCTTGTAGGGCCTGGGCGCGATCCGGGTAGGTTTGTTGCCGGTAAAGAACTGACTAGCTCAAGTCAGCAAGTGGTAAACATGGTTCAGCAGCAAGATGTGATAGCGGCGATTTTTTCAGTACTTGAAAATTGGTCAAACGCGAGCAGTATTTATAATGTGGTTAATCCGGCACATCCTACAAAAGCAGATTACTACCAACAAAAATGTGCTGAGCAGGGCAACCAGCCACCGACTTTTACTAGTCATGATAAAGGCGAGCGTCTTATTGATGGCTCAGCGATTGAGTCACTGAATTTTCGTTATCAAGCGCCTATTTAGTTATTTTTTAAAAGTAAGGTGGCCGCCTAATCGGTATTTACTGCCTGGTGATACTAAACGGGCAAAGCTCACAATACCTTGTGATGACCAAGTTCGGCGGATCACTTGTAAGCATGGCTCTTCGTTATAAAGGTTCAGCCATTCGCACATTTCTTGGTTGGGCATAATCGCTTCGACTGTATGGCGTGCCTCGGTGAGCGGGGCGTTTTGCGATAAGTATTCATGAGGCGTTAGGCTATGGAAATCCTGCTGTAAGTAATCTTTAGCAAGAGCGGGGTTCACAAAGCGTTCTTCAACTTGCAGAGGTTGCTCGTTTTCATTGTGTACAATCACACTTCTGTAAACATGGCTGTCGACCTCGACACCCAAAGCAATCGCAATTGGTGCTATAGCGCTTATAGACTCCATTACTAAAATGGTACAACTATAGTGGTTACTTCGCACTTTTACCTCATCAGCAATATTTTTAATTTCTAATAAAGATGATTGTGACTTAAAGCTAGCCACAAAAGTACCTAGGCCTTGGCTACGGGTTAATATACCTGCATCGGTTAATTCACTGAGTGCTCGTCTTGCAGTCATACGACTAACTTTAAACTGGTTGGTAAGCTCATTTTCAGAGGGCACTCGGTGATTTTCTTGCCAAGCTCCAGAACGAATATTTTCCAGAATGAACTCTTTTATTTGCGCAAATTTAGGAACACTCATTATGCGTGTATATGTGGTAAGTAAACAGTATGTTTGAAGGTGACATAATTATCTTGTATATACAAGGTGAGTTGATAAACTTTAAGCAAATTTAAACTTAGTCTCGTAATGGGCCTATCGCAAGTATCAATGTAGGTGAAAAATGCACACAACCAATAATGATCAAGCTTTCTGGGATTTAGTGATCACAGATGCCAACATCGCCACAATGGACCCAGCCATCGAAGCACCTTATGGTGCTATTGAAAATGCAGCTATTGCTGTTAAAGATGGCAAAATTGCTTGGTTAGGTGAGCAAGCCGATTTACCAGAGTTTGATGCGCTAGCTACGCCAACATTGTCAGCAAAAGGGCAGTGGTTAACCCCCGGGTTGATTGATTGCCACACTCACTTAGTGTTCGCGGGTAGCCGTGCAGAAGAATTTGAGCAGCGTTTACAAGGTGTAAGCTATGAGCAAATAGCTGCAAACGGAGGCGGTATTGCAAGTACCGTACGTGCAACGCGAGAAGCCGATCACGAAGCTTTATTTGTCAGTGCAAAAGAGCGCTTAAATGCATTATATGCAGAAGGTGTGACGACGGTAGAGATTAAATCTGGCTACGGTCTTGATTGCGAAAACGAAATTAAACTTCTCGAAGTGGCGCGTTTACTCGGTGAAAATCACCCTGTTGATGTTAAAACCACGTTTTTAGGTGCGCATGCATTACCACCTGAATATAAAGGCCGTAGCGATGAGTACATTGATCTGGTGTGCGGTGAAATGCTTGACCGTGTTGTTGAAGCTGATTTAGCTGATGCCGTTGATGCTTTTTGTGAAAACGTTGGCTTTAGTAATGAGCAAACTCGCCGTGTGTTTGAAGCGGCTAAAAAACACAACTTACCAGTCAAGTTGCACGCTGAGCAGTTATCTAATCAACATGGTGCAGAGCTTGTTGCTGAATTTAATGGCTTATCTGCGGATCATATTGAACACTTAGATGAAGCTGGTATTCAGGCAATGGCCAAAGCGGGTACTGCAGCAGTTTTATTACCAGGTGCATTTTACTTCTTACGTGAAACAAAGTATCCGCCAATTGAACTACTGCAGCAGTACCAAGTTCCAATTGCTATTTCAACTGACTTCAATCCGGGTACTTCGCCTTTATGTTCATTGCATTTGATGATGAATATGGCATGCACTATTTTTCGGATGACACCAGAGCAAGCATTAGCAGGGGTAACTCGAAACGCTGCAGGTGCTTTAGGACTTGATGATCGTGGTGTGTTAAAGGTAGGCGCACGTGCTGATATTGCCCATTGGCAAATAACCCACCCAGCACAATTAAGTTACCAATTTGGCGTAAATAAACTGTTAAATCTGTGGATTTTGGGTAGACTTAATTAGATAAGTCTTTTTTACGTAGTATTTTTACATGTCTTTGATTGCCAGCTTAGCAAGTAGTAGCGTGAGCCTTGCAAATTTAAGTAGCGATGTTGTGCCAGTGTTTTTAGCTGGTTGCGTTCTTATGGCAATGATTTGTGCCTTATGTGTTACTCAAAATTCTATTTTAAGGCTGAGCTTAGTCGTCAATGGCGTGCTTGGATTAGCAATTCTTAGTCTTGGCATGCCTTGGTTAGTGTTATTGTTAAGTGCAAGTGTTTGTTTTCATTTGTGGCAGGCATTTCGCACAACTAATTGGTTAGCAATCATTATTTCAGTTGTTGCTGTGATTGTATTAACAGTACTTTATTCAGCTCATTTATTGTTACATACTGCTCTTTACTGGCTTGTTTTTTCTGTCGTTATTTTGTGTATATCAGGCTTTTTTAACTATGAAGAACCTGAAGAAGAGCAGGTGGTCGTTGAGCCACTTCACACTGACGAGTTAGATGCGACACCTCTTACAGGCTTACCCGATCGCAACGCCCTAAAAAATAGCTTTATTGCTTGGACCGAGGAGCATGATGCTAACTGCGCGTTAGTGATGCTTCGCCTTGAAGGTTTTAACGATGTAAACCAACACATAGGTCGAGACTTTGGTGATTTGTTATTAGCGCAATCAGCAACCCGAATTAAACAGCAGCTCAATGTTGATAATGTTCTTAATATAGTGGGTAATTCAGGCAAAGCCGAAAAGTTGGCGCATTTAGGGGGCTTAAACTTTGCGTTTATTTGTTCATTAGAGGAACAAAAGCACCTTCATGAGCAACTAATTAGTCAAATTCGCCATGTTACTTTAAAGCCATTTAATGTTGCCAATTGCACCATTGAAGTTAAAGTTCGTGCCAGTTATGTAGTTTGTGATGAGCCTGAATACAGCTTTGAAAACTTCATTTCGTTTGCCAATCTAGCGCTTGATTCAAATCCAGACAAAGCGATTGTGCCTTATCATCCACAAATGATGATTGAGCAATTGGAGCAGCAAGCACGACTACGTGAGTTAGCACACCTTGATTTTGCAAGTGAACTAGAGTTGTATTTTCAGCCAGTTATTCGTAATAGCGATGAGCAAATCGAATTTTTAGAATTGCTGTTACGTTGGCAGCATCCTAAGCAAGGGATTCTTTCTGCGAATAAATTTATAGATGATATACGTGTTGCAGGCCTAAGCTATCCTGTTGCAGCTTTTGTTATTGAGCGTGCAGCAGAACTAGCTATGGCACTACGAATGGAAGGTATTGAATTACCTCTTAGTATAAATGTGTTTGGCCCTGAGATGCTGCACGAAGAATTTATTGAGTTTGTTGACCGTATCATGGCTGAGCATCGACTAGAGCCGGGTGATTTAATTATCGAGTGCCCGCTTGATTTATTTATGAGTTTAGATGATCAAGGTAAAGCGATGGTTGCAAGGCTCAATAGTATTGGTATTAAATTATGTATCGATGGTTTTGGTGACACACCTATTTGGCTAGCTAAGCTTCCGAATCTTAATGTTGAGTATATTAAAGTGGCGGCTTCACTTACCGCTGATTTTGCTCATCAAAGTCAAATTCGAAGCCTCGTTTCGGGCATGGTCGATATGCACAATCAAAATAATGCAAAAGTGATTTGTGAAGGAGTTGAAACTCTAGAGCAGCTTAAGTTTGTAAAGTCGCTTAAAACCTATGCTGCACAGGGCTATTATTTTAATTACCCATTGAGTAGTGTTGGTATGATGTCATGGCTTAAACAATGGCGTTTGGAGCACCAGTAAGCGTAATGCTGTGCTCTTCCTCTGGTAGGCTTCACGATACAACACCGCTTTTATAACCCTAGTTTCTGTAACCTTGTCACGTGGCTACGGTAAAGTTCAACTGGATCAACTTCACGAAAACTATGCAAACCAATAAATTGGTTAATCTCATCGAGATGATTCATTTTGTAATCATCTTTGATCACATGCCCTAAATGGCTACTACAGCGTGAAATGAGACCGTCACTGTGACCTAAAATAAATAATGAGCCAAATAACATGGATAAGTCACTTAAATCTAAGATATTAGTGAGTGTTTCTGTGCCGCTCCAAGAAAAGTAGTATACGCCATTGCTTGCAAGCATATTACCTTGTTCGCACTCGTTTTTGGGCAAGCCTTCGGGGTACTTTTGATTAAATGTTGCTGCTCCTTGTGTGCTTAAACTATTTATTGCACCGAGTGTATTTTGCGGTAATTGACTATTGCCTGATAATAACGAAATAACACCACCGAATGCATCGAATACTAATCGAGTTGTATATTCTGCTTGAGAGCCGGGTGTTAGCTCCTTATTAATAAGATCAATAATGCCACTGCCATAATTTGCACCGCCTACACTGGTAACTGAGGCAATTAGATCAGGCCTGATAGATGCAACATAGCGTGCAGTTTGCGCACCTTGACTGTGACCAATCAAGTTTACTTTTTTAGCACTAGTCAGAGCTAAGATTGATTCTATTTGAGTGAGTAATTGCTCGCCTCGGACTTCTGAACTATTGATAGCAGAAACGGCAGGTGTGAAGACTAAAGTACCATCTTTTTCCATAATTGTAGCGATATTGTAGAAGTAATCGATTCCGAGCAGGTTATCGAATCCCATTAGCCCATGAACTAAAACAACTGGATATTGGGTAGTTGTTTTTTTGGCATTGCACCAAGGGCTCAACAAAAAAAGTAAGGTAACAAATAAAATTAACGGGATTTTTTTCATACCTTTTACTCTTCTACTTCAATATTTATCACCAACAAGCCTTAAAAAAGCCTGATTTTAGTGCGCTTCTAATTCACCTTACCTCAAATTTGGGTTCTCTGTAATGTTAAATTAAAGTAAGCAGGAAAAGATGGTTTTAGTGTTTCGTTATATGTTTATCAATTTGTGTTTTTTCTGCGGTTAAGCAATTTATTTTTAATCTGGTATTTGATAAAGTCCGCGCCGTCCTCATCCTGTAGGACATCCTGTTGATGATGCATCTGAAAGGATGCAACGTATTGATAGCTTCTCCCCAGTTTGCTATAACGACTCACTCCTTGTTGAGTGAGTCGCTTTTTCTTTTCTTATCATACAATTCATTGCACAAATACACGCAAGTGATACCATCAAAGTGATTCTTATTTACTTTCGAAGGAATGCGTTATGTTTAAATCTTTGGCAATAGCTGCCTTTTCATTATCGAGTATTTTAGTTGCCCCTTTAGCCAGCGCAAATTGGCAAGTTAATAATGAGCAAAGTAACGTAAGCTTTGTATCTATTAAAAAGAACTCTATTGCAGAAGCACATCATTTCAAAAACGTGTCGGGTACACTTAGCGAACAAGGTCAATTTAAGTTGATGATCGACCTAACATCGGTTGAAACTCTGATCCCTATCCGCAATGAGCGCATGACTAAGTTGTTATTTGAAACAGCTAAATTCCCTAATGCAGTGTTAACTGCTGACTTAAACAAAGCGCTGTTAACGCTAAAACCAGGTCAAGATGTGCTGAAAGGGTTAAAAGCTGAATTAGACTTTCATGGTAACAAGAAAGAGCTAACGATTGATGTTCTAGCTAATATGTCAGCAAAGGGCGATATTAGCGTGTCATCTTTTACGCCAGTTATTATTAATGCGAGTGATTTCAAAGTAACAGAAGGCATTAGTGAACTACAAAAGCTTGCGGGCTTACCATCAATTGCAACGGCGGTTCCTGTAACATTTTCTTTGACGCTAGATAAAGAAAAATAATGCAATCACTTGCTGACTTAGAAGCCGCTCTTCAGACGCCCGATAAACCTTTTGATCAATGGCAGCCACAAAACTGTGGGCAAGTGCCAATAACGATTGATGCGCAAGGGCGGTGGTTTTATGGCGGCAGTGAAATAAAACGCGAGGCAATGGTTAAACTCTTTGCCTCTGTGCTTTGCAAAGAGGCAGATAGTTATTTTTTAAAAACACCCGTCGAGAAAATGGCCATCACTGTCATTGATGTGCCTTTTATTATTGTTGATTGGCGTTTTGAAGAGACAGAGCAAGGCCTTGCTCTATGTTGTGTCGATAATTTACAGCGCGCTTGGTTGGTATCAGCAAAGCAACCACTATTACTGAGAGAATTTGAAGGTGTCAGTGTGCCTTATCTTCAATTAGCACATGGCTTGGCTGCGAGGGTATCGAGAAATGTTTATTATCAGTGGGCTGAAATAGCCTGCTCAGATGAGCAGGGCTATTATATAGAATCATTAGCCAAGCGTTATTACTTGGCCTAAGCACTTAGTCTTCTGGTTGTTCGTCAGACTCAGGTGCTTGCGCTTCAATAGGGCCTAAAAACCACTCATCGAGCTTTTTAGCAACTTCAGGTAAGCCGGTGCCTTTTAGTGAAGAGAAGGCATGTACTGTAATATCACCGTCTAAGCTACTTAACTCACGACGAACTTGTAAAACTTGAGCTTTACGCGCGCCTTGTTTTAGCTTGTCGGCTTTAGTTAATAGTGCCAGTACTGGAATTTCGCTGCCCACCGCCCAGTCGATTAAGTCACGGTCTAAATCTTTTAACGGGTGGCGAATATCCATCAAAACAACGATACCTTTTAAGCTTTGACGTTTTTGTAAATATTCACCTAGCGATTTTTGCCACTTCTTTTTCATTTCGATAGGCACTTTCGCAAAACCATAGCCCGGCAAGTCAATAAGGCGCTTATCGGCATCAAGTTCAAAGGTATTGATCAGCTGAGTACGACCAGGTGTTTTAGAAGTACGCGCTAACTTTTGATCAGTTAACGTGTTTAAAGCACTTGATTTACCCGCATTAGAGCGACCAGCAAACGCGACTTCAATCCCCGTATCAGCAGGTAAGCGTGAGATATCAGGTGCGCTGGTAACAAAGGACGCAGTATTGTATTTGATACGAGATTTGAGCACAGGCTCTCCTAGTCTTTTATAAAAAATAACAAACAGTGGCTAATTTCCACTTAAGGCACGTATTTTATACTATTAAAGCAGCATTCAAAAGCGTATTTAAGCGTGCTAAATTGGCTTTAAATTAGGAAAATTACTAGGTGTAAACTTAATCTAAGTCAAATCCCTATAAATTATGAGCTTAATGTGGGCAGAAAACGTGCCAGAGAATTTATTATCGTGTAGAATATAGAAATCACAACATCCATATTGTAGATGATACAGGGTCGGAAACAGAGAATTCACCATGAAAAAAATAGCACTATCTTTAACTATATTGCTTGGTACGTTGTCAGCAAGCAACGCAACAGCATTTGATGGCGATGTAAACGCAGGTAAAGAGAAATCGGCAACGTGTGCGGCTTGTCACGGCCCAGACGGTAATGCACCGGTTAATATCTACCCTAAAATTGCAGGCCAACACGCAGATTATATCTATAAACAATTACAAGAGTTTAAATTAGGTATGACATCTGGCGGCAAAGAAGGTCGTATGGATCCAGTAATGAGTGGTATGGCTATGCCGCTTAGCGATCAAGACATGAAAGACCTAGCAGCTTACTTCTCTTCTTTAAATATGTCTGAAGGTGCAACACCTAAAGATGTAGTAGAAGTAGGTCAGCAGCTTTATAAAGCCGGTGATGCAGAGCGTGGTATTCCAGCATGTGCTGCGTGTCACGGTCCTCGTGGTAACGGTACATCACTAGCTAAATTCCCGAAAATTTCGTTCCAACATCCAGAATACATCAAGTCACAACTTGAAAAATTCCGTGATGGTACGCGTAATAACGACTTAAACGGTATGATGCAAGACATCGCTAAAAAGCTAACAGACAAAGACATCGAAGTACTTTCAAAATACTTAGGTGGCTTACACTAAAGTCTGATTGCGGAAAGAAATGCTCCGCAGTAGTATGTAAAGAGTTTGAAAAAGCAGCGCAAGCTGCTTTTTTTGTACCTAACGTATGTCGAAATTTCCCACTCCCTTGTGAGACATTGACCATATCTAGCTGTAAGCCAAGTCTTATTTTTATTTCACTATTTTTGCTAAGTCTTTGTTATTAATTAAAATGACAATGTTGCAATAAGTCATCTGTAAGAAAAATTATATAAATTAGTTGTAACAATTTTATTAATAAGTAAATTAACCACTGTCGCTGAGACAGCAAAAACAACATGGACAATGTAATAAGGAAAGTAACTGCGGCAAATCTTTAGGGGTTGACACTAGTTAGGTGTCCTAAAGGAAATAACAAAAAAGTGTCAGGATTGACCGAGAATAATAAAAGCTCATGGAAGTTTAATAATAAAAACAAAATGGAATGCTACACGGAAGGTTAAAACAATAACAAAATGGATAAACAATAATAATAAAAATAATAAAGACTAAAAAGTCGAAGGGAGAAGTGTCCAGATAATTGGCGCTCAGATTAGTAGGCGGTAGAGATGTTTTCTCTACCGCCTTTTTATTTGTCCTGTTACAATAGCCACCGTTTGTACTAAAAGTATGAAAAGTGCGCAGTTCGTCAAGTTGACCAACCACATCCGCACATCGAATTCTTCTGGTTATGCCAGCATTACAATGCCACAAAGGCGTTGTGCACAACCTCTTAAGTGAGATGATCAAGATATGAGTAGAAAGAAAAAGTCGCGTAAAATTCCATCGAATGGTCCTGTACGTCTGAGCAAAGAAAAGCTTAGAGAGATGCGCGCGTTAAAAGAGCAGCGAGTTAAAAAGACCAAAGGTGCTAAACCTGGCTCTCGAAATGCACCTGATGCACAAAATGCAGAAAACACTGCTGCAAACAATCAACCGAAAGATAAGCGTGTTGGTAGTAAAAAGCCAGTTTCTTTAGTTGCGCCTAAGGCTGAGCCGAAAGTTGAAATGAAACGCAACTTAAAGCCTATGGTTGAGCTTAAGAAAGTGACTGAGCCTGAACTAACACCAGAGCAAGAGTTAGAAGCGCTAGAGAATGACGAGCGTCTACTTAAGCTGGTTGAGCGTCATGAGCGCGGTGAGTTATTAACAGGTAAAGACGCTAAGTACTTCAATAGCCGTATTGCTCGCCACCAAGCACTTTGCGAGTTATTAGGCATTGAAGATGAAGACGAGTACGAAGATGACTTTGAAGATGATTCATACGATGAAGGTGAATCTGACTTCGATAAGTACTTATCTGATGATTTAGCCAACGAATGGTTTGATGACGAAGATGAGGATGAGCGATGAGCACAACCTTGATTATTGCCATCTTAATTGGTGCGGCAATTATCGCAGGGCTTGCGTTTTATGCAGGACAACTTCTGTATAAACTAAAAGAGCAAAATAAGCTTATCGCCAAGAAGCAAGCTGAGCATGAGCAAAAACTTGCGGCATCAAAAGCAAAGCGTAATGCAAAGCTAGCCGATAGCATTCATTTAATTGCCCGTGCAATGAATGAAGAGCAATGTGAGTTCTCAGAAGGCTGCTTACGTATTTGGGTGCTGATCTCTCAATATAGCTTTGCTGAAGAGTTTGAGCTAAGTGAGCGCTACCCAGGCATATTTAAAATGTACGAAGTCGTAAAAGATATGCCAACGCACGATGCCCGTAAGAAATACTCTAAAAAAGAGATTTTTAAAATGGACACTGCTCGCTGGCGTGCTGAAGAGCAACATAGCGATGAAATCAAAGCGGATTGCGCACGTATAATTGAAGAGTTTAAAGCCGCTCCAGGCAGCGAAAACGTAGTATTTAATTAAGTTGACGTACCGTTGAATTAAACAAAATAAAAAGCAGAGCCCAGGCTCTGCTTTTTGTTGGGCTAGATAACTCGTGAGAAACGAGTTTGCTTGATTTGTTGTTGTAGGTGCGCATCAAAGCACATACAAATAATACGAATAAACAAATTACCGCGCGCTGTTACTGTGATCTTATCTTGGCTAACAGACACCAAGCCATCAGCTAGTAATGGGTCGAGCGCCTGTAACGCCTCGCAGAAGTAGCTGGCAAAGTTGATATTAAACTGCTTTTCGATTGCTGGAATATCCAGCTCAAACTGGCAGATCAATTGTTTGATAACCGCTGCACGTAACGTATCGTCATCAGTTAAAGCAACACCTTTACAGATTGTACTACCAAAGCCTTCTTGCACGGCTTTGTAATAGTGCTTTAACTCTTTTTCGTTTTGTAAAATGGCATTGCCTATTTGCGAAATAGATGACACACCCAAACCTAATAAGTCACATTGGCCATGCGTTGTGTAACCTTGGAAATTACGGTGTAATTGACCCGCGTTTTGTGCAATTGCCAATTCATTGTCTTTACGGGCAAAGTGGTCCATACCAATAAACTGATAACCCGCCGCTAACATCTGCTCAAGGGTATTTTTGAACATAGTGAGCTTGTCGCCAGCAGATGGTAAGTCAGCGTCTTTAATTTTACGCTGAGCAGCGAATCTATCTGGTAAGTGGGCATAGTTAAATACCGACACGCGATCAGGGTTTAACTCTATCAGCTGCGCAATCGTCTCTTTAAAACTCTCTGGTGTTTGCAGTGGCAAACCGTAAATCATATCTGCATTAATAGACTTAAAGCCAAGTTCACGAGCCTCACTTATTAAACCTTTTACAGATTGCACGCTTTGTGGGCGATTAACTGCCAGCTGCACATCATCATTGAAATCCTGAATACCAAACGAGACACGATTGAAGCCAAGCTGACGTAGGTGAACTAGCATGCCATCAGCTAAAGAACGAGGGTCAATCTCAATACCGCGTTCGGCATCATCAGAAAAATTAAAATGCTGCTCAACCAGCGCCATTAAGCGACTCATTTGCTCTGCCGATAAGAACGTTGGTGTACCACCCCCTAAATGCAGTTGCTCAACGTTATAATCGGCAAAAAGTGTTGCTTGCTCAGCAATTTCAAGCGCTAAGTTATCTAGGTATAAATCGGCTTTAGATTGATGACGAGTGATCACCTTATTACAACCACAGTAATAACAAAGCTGACTGCAAAAAGGGATATGGATATACAGCGATAAAGAACGGCTTTTCGACGCTGCAATAGCGTTAATCATATCTTGTTGCTTATAACCATCAGCTAAAGACAATGCCGTTGGGTAAGATGTATATCGAGGCCCAGAAATATTGTACTTGTTGATCAGAGATTGATCCCAGCTTGGTAAATTTATCACAGTCAGCACTCCGCAATTGATTGAGCGGCTATTTTAACGAGTTTAGCAAGTTAGCTATTTGATCTAGAACAATGTCGGAGAATAGAAACGAATCGGCAATGCTTTAAGGTCGTTGTAAAAACAAAGAGTTTACTATTTGAGCAGTTGATTTAGTGATTGTTAAAATAAAGGGTTTTGCTAGTGACAAGGTTGCAAAAACTTTTTATACTGCATCCCGCTTTAGTCAGTCAAACCTGTTAAACGCATCAAAAAATTTAGCTTTCGCTAATACAATGGCCCCTTAGCTCAGTTGGTTAGAGCACACGACTCATAATCGTTAGGTCCCCAGTTCAAGTCTGGGAGGGGCCACCATTTTCTTGCTGTAAAAAACCAAAAACCAAAGCTTAAATCTATCTCAAGCAGCTGCGTTCCACTATTGTTCCACCTCTTTTTTATCTTTAAAGTTCAACGAAATAAAATTATTTTTTAATTTTTTAAAAATATTTTGTCAGGTTTTCTGTGTTTGTCTCGTCTATAGCTGCAAATGACACGAAGTTGTTCTATTTGGTGGTAGCGATAGGCAGTGTCTTATGTATCTATTTTTACGAAAAGGACAAACTCATGACGACTACAACATCAACTGTGAATACGCTAAAACTTGATTCAACAAATGCACCATTTAGTGATGCTGCTCTTTGGTTAAAAGAAGGGTGGGGGCTATTTAAAAAAGCACCGTTTAAACTTTTTTCACTTATGACGCTGTTCGCTATTGTGCCAGGTTTAGTGCAGCTATTACCTGCACCTACGGGTTTAACCGTATCAAAGTGGTTAGCGCCTATGTTAATGGCAACGGTGTGGCCACTGTTGTTTAACCTGAATAATCAGCAAGGCTTTTCATTTAAGCACAATGCAACATGGATGAAGTGGGGGCGAGTTGCCGTGTGGTCAGTTGTTGGTATTTTACTGGCGCTGGTGCAATTTGCTGTTGGGAGTACTTTGATTGGTAGTGAGCAGTTATCGGCTTTATTGTCAGGTCAGTTTGTTGATGTTGAGCGCTGGCGCGTAGGGGTCATGTTTGTATCAATTGTTCCTGTAAATATGTTGCTTATGTTTGTGGTACCTCTGTTACTTTTAAACAATGCTTCGCTTAGTGCAGCTGTTAAAGAAGGCATTACAACGGCACTAAAGGTGATTAAACCATTAAGCATGCTTTGTTTGATTAATATGCTCGTTACCTTTGCTGCCCCTTATAGTCTTTTACCTATGTTGTTGGTAGGGCCGGTATTAGCATGTACCTACTTTTGTGCCTATAATCGTTTGTTCAAATAATAATAAAAACATGGAAGTACAGTGAAAGCTGATGTTCAAATAAACACATTGCTGAATGAATACGCGCCGCTGTTGGCGCGTGTTGCTGCAACCTACGAGATCAATCAAGCGCTACAAGATGAGCTAATTCAAGAGATGTCGCTGGCTGTTTGGCGCGCTTTTGAAAGTAATGACTCATCACCCGATGTTGCCTTTCGGGGCGATGCCAGCATAAAAACCTATATTGCCCGAATAGCTCACAATAAAGCGGTTGATCATGTGATAAAAGAGCAAAACCGCAAAGAGGTGGCAAGCTCTGAAAGTATTGATTACACCCAAGCCTTAAGTGCGCATAAGTCACCAGACGACAGTTTAGATTTAATGGCTGCCCTTCGTAAATTAACGCTGAAATATCGGCAGGTGCTTGCTTTACAGCTTGAAGGGTTTAATCAAAGTGAGATAGCTCTAACGCTGGGACTGTCTGAAGATGCTGTTGCTAAACGTGCCAGTAGAGCAAGACAGCAAATTGCGAGCCTAATGGAGTAAATAAAGTGGATAAATTCGAAGCAGATGATCAATTAGCTAAGTGGCAGCAGGCATTTGTGCAAGCAACGCCGAAAGTGGATAGTGCAGCGTTAATAGCACAAACGCAAAAGTCGCGAACTAAGTTAAAGCTAAAAGGGTTAATCGACTCATTTTTAGGTGTTGTGGTAACCGTATTTTGTATTTACGCCATGTTGTTTGAGGCAAAAAATACCTATGAAACCATTATGTTTGCGCTATTAGTGCCTATTCCTCTAAGTTTTGGAATTTGGTCATACCGTTTAAGGCGAAAGCTTTGGCGAGCAGAAGCGCTAGACGTCAATGCAATGCTTAATTTTAAAGAGAATCAGCTGAAGCACCAAGTTCATTATTGGCATGTGAGTTTTATTGGCTGCGTTGTGCTTTGGTGCGCTTTGCTAATCGTTGCCTTGTTTAATATGGTTATGTTTAAAACATACAGCCTATGGCTTATCCAGCTTGGTATTAATGGCATTATCGTGCTGGCTGTTTATATACGCTATAAAAAATTAAAAACACAGCTAGCTGTAGCACTTGAGAGCATTCAAGCAATGCGCTGATGTGCGGCTCTCACTTTTACTGCGAATTGATTTAACCAGCCAGTAGCTAAACTTGGTTTGTAAACTAGCTCGAGGCGCTCTTGGCAAGTGTAGTTACAGTCTAAGACATCGATGACTTTGAGGGCTGGATCGTTTGCAATAAAATCAGGGACGTATGCTAATGCAATACCTTGTTTGACGAGTGACAGTAAGGTGCTGAAATCGTTGCAGCGATAACTTATGGTTCTAGGTACTTTGTCATCTCGCCAACCATCTGAGCCGATCCCCCTAGTTACGCCACAAAAGGGTGAAATACTCGGACAAGCAAAACTAAATTGAAAAAGCTCTCTGTTGGTGAGTGAACCCTTACTAAACTGTTCGAATAATGGATGCGAGTGCGCAGCTACAACCTTAAATGTTGTTGTGCCTAAATATATACGTTCAAAGTCACTTTGCAGTGTGCTTTCATTTAATGCCACTTCGGTAACTAAAGCTAAATGGGCATGGCCGCTGGCAACCTGTTCAATGGCTTGACCTTCCCAACTTGTATCAATATTAAATTGAAAACCTTGCTCATTAAATTGCGATAATAATAAAGGCAGGTAATGCTGTAACAGCAAAGAGGGGCCAGATAAGTTAACAACCGTATTTTTCGTGCTTCCATTAAACTCGCTGATAGCTTGATCAGCCTCATGAACCAAATTAAGCGCATAATGGCGAAATTTTTCACCTTGCTGATTTAGTTTTATATTTCGACCAATTCGCTTAAATAGTTGTGTATTTAGCTTAATTTCGAGCCGTTTTATGACCTTCGAAAGCGCACCAGGTGTGACATTTAATGTTGCAGATGCTTGCTGTAAGTTATTGTGCTTTGCGATGATCAAAAACTTTCGTAAATCTTCTGTATCCAAGTTTGCCTCTAATTCCAATATGGAAACGTATAGATAGTTTTAATAGCTTAATGGTTAATTGTTTAAGTGCAATAATTTCGTTATTAAATTTCATTAAATGAGAGAGCGATGACGTCTTACAATCTTAAGCAGTGGTTTTATGTTAAGCGCCCTGATGGACGTGTTAGTGAGCAGCATTATGCATTGCGAGAATCTGTAATTTCGCCGACATTGGCTAAAAACGAAGTGCTACTAGAGGCAAAGTATATTTCTGTCGATCCATATATGCGTATTCAACAAGCTGCTAAGCCGAACTGGGAGCAACCTCATGCATTAAATACAGTGCAAGGAGCTGCGGTTGTTGCTCAGGTTTTAAAGTCAAATAGCGAACGATTTAAGCAAGGTGATTGGGTAAGCGCTTATTCAGGTTGGCAAACTCATGCAGTTGTCCATGCCAATGAAATACAAGCCTTAAACCCTAATGATGCCGATGTAAAAACGGCACTAGGTGTTTTAGGTATGCCTGGGCGAACAGCTTGGTTTGGTTTAATGGAAGCAGGTAAACCAAAAGCCGGCGAGACGGTTGTCGTTTCAGGTGCTGCAGGAGCTGTGGGTTCGTTAGTTACTCAGTTTGCGATAAAAAATGGTTGTCGTGTTATTGCCCTAGCTGGATCTGAAGAAAAATGTACTTGGTTAGAAAAGCTTGGGGTCGCTTATGCGCTTAACTATAAGCAATTTGACTCAGCCCAACAGTTGCACGAAAGGTTGATGGAGCTTGGAGGTGTTGATGTTTATTTTGATAATGTTGGCGGGATGAACACTGATGCGGTGTTGAGCAGCTTAAACTTGCGTGCTCGCGTAGTGATTTGCGGGCAAATCTCGCAGTACGATGGTTCACTTGACAACCCCGAACTAGGCCCTCGCTTTCTTCATCAATTAC
This sequence comes from Pseudoalteromonas simplex, assembly GCF_015278155.1. NCBI lineage: Bacteria > Pseudomonadati > Pseudomonadota > Gammaproteobacteria > Alteromonadales > Pseudoalteromonadaceae > Pseudoalteromonas > Pseudoalteromonas simplex. Next base: position 262,432 of record NZ_JADILN010000004.1, on the reverse strand, counting down.
TTTATAAACGAGCGACAATTCAAGGGATTTTAGCAAGAGACTTTACTCACCGTATGCCTGAAATGATTAATCATATTTTGCCGTGGTTAAAAGCAGGAGAGATCCAATTTAAAACAACCGAAATTAATGGCTTTGAAAATTTACCAAGCGCGCTTGAGGGATTGTTCGAAGGGAAGAATACCGGTAAAGCGATTGTTCGTGTTAAATAAAAGGTATTAAAAAATGAAAGCAAATTTCGCTGTTCTGTTGTTACTTTGTTGTTTAATTGTCAGTTTTAAAAGCGTAGCAAAAGAGGTTAAACATTTTCATGCGCATAGCCGAGTTGGCATGCATGGCATGGTGTTGTTCACCGATGGCGTTGAGCTCTATGCCAGCCACCTTCCTATGTACCACGCCCCGCATGATTATCAATTAATTTATCGTGTAGAAACTCGCTATGAGAAAGAACTAATTCGTTGGCTTACTGTGCAAGAAAGTGATTCAACTCCTCAGTATTTAAATTCGATGATCACTCTATTGCCTGCTAAGTTTGACTTGAATAAGTTAATTGCTGGGCAGACATTCAGTGTGCCCAGCCAGTTATTCTTTGGTCACTTCGAACGAGGCGGTAAAAAATGGCTAAAGGATGAAAACTTTAAGTTTGTTTCTCTTGTATATAAACGAGCACTGTCATCGGCTCAGCACGTGTCGCAACCGCGCTGGCAAAGAATAAATAAAGCGACAAATGAACAAGGAATACAAATATTGGTACATCAAATACAGGCCAGCCCGTCATTTGACGCCATTGTTTTAGTAAGAGGGTGTGAAGCTGAGCGTTTGCAGGTAGAAGTAAACGTGCCAACATTTACGCAATTATCTAATAGCTTTCAAGACTGTGAGTACAGCCAAATAGCCTATTTTGAAACGCAGGATTTTATAAAGTAGCAAGTAAAAAGGCACTTATTTGTAAGTGCCTTTTAATTCTTCTGACTATTTGTAACCGTTCGGGTTATTGCTTTGCCAGCGCCATGTATCTTGCATCATCTCATCGATGCCACGCTCTGCTTGCCAGCCAAGTTCTTTTAATGCTTTTTCTGGTGCTGCGTAACAAGCTGCAATATCACCTGCTCGGCGCGGCGAAATTTGGTATGGGACTGCTTGACCGCTGGCTTTCTCAAAAGCGGTAACCATCTGCAGTACTGAATAACCATTACCTGTGCCTAGGTTAAATACGTGCGCACCTGTATCACTTGCAATTCGGTTCAGTGCTTTTAAGTGACCTAATGCTAAATCGACAACGTGGATATAGTCACGAACACCTGTACCATCTACAGTATCGTAGTCATCCCCAAACACACCAAGCTTTTCTAGTTTACCCACAGCAACTTGCGAAATATAAGGTAATAAGTTGTTAGGAATACCATTAGGGTCTTCACCAATAAGGCCAGACTCATGTGCGCCTACAGGGTTAAAGTAACGTAAGATAACAAAGGCAAAGCGTTCATCTGATTTCGCGATATCTTGCAGCATCATCTCTACCATAAGCTTTGATGTGCCATACGGGTTAGTCGTGCCGCCAACTGGGAAGTCTTCGCGAATTGGTAAGCTTGCTGGGTCACCGTACACGGTTGCTGATGAGCTAAATACTAACTTAAACACGCCAGCATCACGCATAGCATCAACCAGAGTCAGTGTACCTTGTACGTTGTTTTGATAATACTCTATAGGTTTTACAACCGATTCACCAACCGCTTTTAAACCAGCGAAGTGAATAACACTATCAATCGTGTGTTCACTGAAGATTTTGTCTAAACAGGCTCTATCTAAAATATCACCTTGATAAAACGTGACGTCTTTGCCGGTGATTTGTTTTACGCGAGCCAATGACTCATTTGATGAATTGCTTAAATTATCAAGTACAACAACGTCTGTGCCTTGTTGTAGTAACTCTAAAACGGTGTGAGAACCGATGTACCCGGCTCCGCCGGTGACTAAAATGGTCATAAAATATCCATGAACTATACCTGGTTGAATTAGCCTTATTTCATCACATTTCGCGTTAAATTACATGAATAAAATGTGATTAAACTTCTTTCATAGAAATATCAGTGTCTTGTTTTTGATTACATTTTGCACCATATTGGTTACATCCAAGCGTTGAGTTATTAAGCTATAGTTAATTGTCAGCTGCTAAATTTTAATCAAAAGCTATTCCTGTTAAGTGGAGATAAAGATGAAAATTGTAAAGAAAATGGCCTTAGCAATGGTTATTGCACTACCTGCTTTTGCTCAAGCAGGGGAGGCTAAGGTTAAATGGCATGACTTTAACGATTACCGTGATGTGCGCCCCGGAAATAACTCACCAAAAGGTGCATTTCATAAAAACGTGGCAAAGAGCTTTGAGAAGCACTTTAACAAGCTTGCTGAACAGTTACCTGATGGCTACACCTTCAATGTGGAAGTAACAGAGCTTGACCTTGCTGGTGATGTGCGTTTTGGAACGATGAATGAACTGCGCATTATCAAGCCAATTTATTTCCCACGCATAGACCTTAATTATTCGATTACTGATAAAGACGGTAAAGTGATTAGTGAAGCAAAAGACGTAAAGCTTAAAGATATGGGCTTTATGGACCGCATGAAAATGGGGCGTGATGAAGCCTATTATTACGACAAGCGTTTAATTACTGATTGGTTTGAAGATGAGTTGTTGCCGTCGTTAAATCTTGGCGAATAAATCACCTTGTTTGCAGCAGGTGTGAATTTATTCGCAAAGTAGACGTTTCAGTAAGAATAGCGCCTAATGCAAGTTAAGAAGACTCTCTGGCTTGCAGGTAGGCGTTTACTAAAGCTGTGATTATTTGGCCTGCATCGTTCATACCTGTTTCTAAACTAACCGGGTGTTGTGATGGTGCGCCTTCACATAAATGTAAGTAGCGGGCTGTTGCTTGGCTGGCAGCTAAATGCACAAAGTGTTCTGCATCACTCACATTAAAACCACAGTTGGTGTATGCGCTAACTGGCATTAACGAAATACTGTCTAAGTCTACTTCTACGCCAAGCGAGGCATTATCAAACTGAGCTAGTGCGTGTTGACATGCTGAAGATAAATCAACTTTACGACGTACTTGAATGTCTTGGTAACTATCAAACGTGAAGTTTGCGTTTGTCAGGGCATCAATAATCGCTTGGTTATTTTTAAATTCGTGTAACCCCATCACGTGATAATCAGCGAGGTGGTTTTCGCTGTAAGCATATCTAAAGCCATTGCCACTATGGCGGCCTTCACACTCTCTGAAATCAGCATGAGGGTCTAAGTTAATAGCATTTACTGGTTTACCATCTTGCTTACTAAGGGCACGTAAAATACCTAAGCAGTTGTTGTGGCCGCCACCGATTACAATTGGCTCAAGACCAGCTTCAAAAATCATCGCAATCACTTGCTCAACGCGGGTGTCTATATCAGCGCATAATTCACGTAGTTTGGCTAAGTCGGCGTCGTTTTTATTATCAAGGTCAGCAGCTTGTTGGTTTAAGTCATCAAGGGCCACTTCGCCGAGTAGCAACACACGCTCGTGGTTTAAAAACTGGTTATGCGTTTGGTTTAAAAAGCGCTTTAAAAATGCTTGCCACGCTTGTCCTGAGCCACCGTTACCTAAGTTAGCGCGAGGGCCAATATCCTCACATACGCCAACTAAAACATAGCGAATACCGAAATGTTTTGCATCGATTAGTGCTTGTGGGGCGTTAACTTGAGTGTCGAGAAGGGCAAGGGCTTGCCAAGCTTTGAGTTCGTTAGCGCGGCGGACACATAAGTGCTTTACCGCCGCTTCATCATAAATTTTAAGGTAGTTTGTCACCGAGATTAGTCTTCTATTATTTCTAACTCTAATTCTTCAGCAGATAATATAATACCGGTGCTATCAGCGTAAACAAAGTCGTCATCAAAGAAAGAAACACCTGCGAAGTTAACGCCAATACCGTCTTCACCTGCACCTTCACTATCGGCAGCAACAGGAATAGAGGCAATTGCTTGAATGCCTAAGTCTAGCTCTTCAAGTTCATCAACATGACGAATAGCACCGTAAACGATAATGCCTTGCCAGTTGTTTTCTAATGCGATTTCAGCCAGCTCAATATCAATTAGGGCACGTCGGGTTGAACCACCACCGTCAATCAATAACACGCTGTCGGTGCCATCGGTTGATAAAATCTCGCGGATCAGCTCGTTATTTTCAAAGCATTTAACGGTTTTTACTCGACCACTAAAGCTTGGGCGTCCACCAAAATTGATAAACATTGGTTCGAGCACATCAACCACATCTGCAAAGTGGTCGCATAAATCAGAAGTGCTGTAATCCATTTTTTCATCCTCTAAAGAGACTGTCTGTTTAGTACTCAGTATACCCTGATACAACTCAATAACAACGACTTAATAGCGGATTATTGGTTTAAATCAAAGGAATTTTGTCACCGCAACATTAGTGTCTCAAAAGCGTCACTTAATTGTTATTTTTAGCGCCTAAGCTGAGGTGAGTATAAAAATTAGACGCAAAGTATGACAAGGAGCTCACCATGGCAAACAACATACTTACAAAATTGGCAAAGGTGGACGAACAGCTGTTCTTAAGTGTGTTTAATGATGCTTCGCCTGTGTGGTTAAGGCGATCAGCCATTGGCTTTTCAAAAAGTGGTGATGGTGGTCTTTATGTTGCACTATTTTTGAGCTTTTGGTGGTTTACGGAGCAAGCGCATTTTCAACATCTTGCAATGAGTCTACTGGTAGGTTTTGTCATTGAGCGACCTATTTATTTTTTAGTTAAAAAGCGAATTGCTCGGGTAAGACCTTGTGATTGCTTAGTACAAGGCGCTTATTTAGTGCCGAGTGATAGGTTTAGTTTGCCATCGGGCCATAGTGCGGGAGCATTTGTAGTGGCGACAATTTTAACTATGTATTTACCTGAATTTGCCGGTTTGTGGTTGGTTTGGGCATCAGGGGTCGCTGCATCTAGAGTGATTATTGGTGTGCATTACCCCGCTGATGTGGTTATTGGTGCAGTAATGGGCTCTAGTTGTGCAGTATTAGCTGTGATGGTGGTGGAGTCTATATGAGAATTTTGTACGGTATTCAAGGGACAGGCAATGGGCACATAACGCGTGCGCGTGTGATGGCTAGCACTTTTAGGGCTTTAGGAGTCGATGTTGACTATGTGTTCTCTGGTCGAAAAGAGCAAGACTACTTTGATATGGATGATTTTGCTGATTACCGAGTTTTTCGAGGTTTGTCGTTTACCAGTAAATCGGGGCAGGTTGATAGCTTTAAAACATTGAAAAATGCACGTCCACTACAACTAATTAAAGATATAAAAGGCCTTGATTTACGTCATTATGATTTGGTATTTAATGACTTTGAGCCAATTACAGCATGGGCTGCTAAACAACAAAATATTCCGGTAATTGGCATGAGTCATCAAGCGGCATTTTTATCTGATAAAGTGCCGATGTTTGGCCGCGCATTCTTTCGCCGTGCGCTGATCCGTAACTATGCGCCAGCCAGTGTTTATTTAGGCGTACATTGGCAACCTTATGCTGAAAATATTATCCCTCCATTTATTGCTACTCATCATCACGATAACCCAGTGATGGTTGAAAATAAGGTGTTGGTGTATCTGCCATTCGAAAATCTTAATAATGTGGTCGAGTACTTAAAAGATTTTCCTGAAAGAGAGTTTTATTGTTATCACCCGGATGCTCAGGATTGTTCAATTGGTAATATCCATCTGCGAGCACCATCACGCGTTGGGTTTCTAAATGATCTTGCTAATGCGGGTGGCGTGATTGGTAATGCTGGATTCGAACTTGCAAGTGAAGCATTACAACTTGGTAAAAAATTATTGTTAAAACCGCTAGGTAAACAATTTGAGCAAGGTATTAATGCACAGACTTTATTGTCGATGGGGGCAGCTCATGTGATGAGTTATTTAAACCCCAATGCGATGGATGATTGGCTGCAATCTCCACAGAATAAAAAACTCAACTTCCCAAGCGATCCAGCACCTTTGGTTGAGTGGATAAGAAAAAAGCAATGGGAAAAGGTGGATCAGCTCCATAAATACCTGTGGCAACAGGTTGATTTAGAACAAAAACTAATTGTTTAAACCTTCCTAATATTAGAAAATGTGCGACAAGTTTAATCACTTTTTATTAGCTGCTTTAGATAGTTTAGCTATACTCTTAAATGCATGTTTCTATAGGGCACTTTGAATGAATGTATTACAAAACTTAACTATTAAGCGTCGTTTGCAATTAAACGCGCTCGTTGTTGGTCTTGCAATGATTGTGATGCTGTGTGTAATTATCCTTGAGTCGCGCATGATGCTAAAACTCAATGAAACAATTCAAAATGCGGAGGAACTTGATATTCATGAACTTGCAATGCGCAAGCATGAAAAAAACTTTTTGTTTTATAAAGATGTCGAAAGTCTTGAGCTTTTTGAAAAAGAGTATGCACAGCTTAAAGTTAAAATGGCACGTCTTGACGAGCTAGTTAATGACTTATCAATGGAGTCAGCAAAACTTGATGAATTTAGAAGCTTAGCGAAATTGTATTACGATGACTTTAATGAAGTTGTTGTGTTGCAAAAGAAAATTGGTTTGCATCCTAAAGATGCGTTGTATGGTGAGCTACGTGGAGCCGTGCATCAAGTTGAAACCTTACTCAGTGAACGTGAAAACTATCAGCTATTAACCTTGATGCTGCAGCTTCGTCGCGCAGAGAAAGACTTTATGCTGCGATTTGATTTGAAGTATCTGGCTAAATTTGATGATTTAGTCAGTAATTTTCAGTCTGAAATTAAAAATGCAGGATTTGAAATTGGCTATGAGAAGCAATTACTTAGTAACTTGGCTACTTACCAAGTTAAATTCAAAGCGCTTGTCGATGCACAGGTGACTCTAGGATTAGATCTAGACTCAGGTGCACTAGGTGAAATGAAGCGAAGTGTAGAAAAGAGCGATGCGATTGTTAATCAATTAACAACGGAAACTAAGGCTTTTGTTGAGTCTAGCGCCGAGCGAGCGCAACTCATTGCGTTGCTTGTTTTCATTGTCGCCAGCGTTTTGGTCATGCTGTTAGTCTATTTTACTAGTCGTTCAATCATTATGCCTATTGAGCGTGTATATCACACGATTAATGAAATACGTCGCAGTAATGATTTAAGTATGTCTATTGAGCAGTCAGGTAAAGATGAAATCACCACGATGACAGTTGACTTTAATAGCTTGATTAGTGACTTTAAAAAGCTAATTTACGAAGTCAATACCGCTCTAGGCACACTCAATGTGGCAACAGAGCATTTATCTGAAACGACAGCGGCAACTAGCTCTGGTATGCAAGAGCAACTTCATGAAGCTGATATGGTTGCTACTGCTGCAACAGAAATGCAGGCGACGATTCAAGATATCTCTCACAATACTGAAGCAGCAGCGAAAAAAGCAGAGTCGACTAACTTAAGTGCGCAGCAAGGTCGTTCTGAGGTTGAATCAACGGTAGTGCAAATTAATCACTTATCAGACTCACTCGGTAATGCGTCAAGTGTGGTGTCGCAATTAGAAAAAGACGCTGAAACGATTGGCTCTGTACTGGATGTTATTCGTGGCATTGCTGAGCAAACAAACTTACTGGCACTCAATGCGGCTATTGAAGCGGCGCGTGCTGGTGAACAAGGCCGTGGTTTTGCGGTAGTAGCAGATGAAGTTCGCTCACTTGCGCAGCGTACTCAAGATTCAACACAAGAGATCGAGAGCATCATTTCGACCTTACAAGGGCGTACGCAAGAAGTGGTGAGCATTATGCAGCAATGTCGTACGCAAGGTGGCGAAAGTGCAGCACAGGCAAGTAAAGCCGGTGAGTTACTTCGTTCTATCACCGAGGATGTACAAACCATTATGGATATGAGCACTCACATTGCCACAGCGATTGATGAGCAAAGCCAAGTGGCTTCTGAGGTGAATAAAAACGTGGTTCGTATTCGTGATATCGCCCAAGAGGCATCGGGTCACGCAGCGACTAATGCGCAAACTAGCGAAGAAGTATCAGAGCAAGCGCGTGTGCTTTATCAAGCAATCGATAAGTTTAAAGTTTAATAATTACTTGATACTTTATATATAGACAAAGGCGCGGTGACGGTGTTGTCATCGCGCTTTTTTGTTTTTAGGTGTGCTTTATCGAGGCATTTTGATAGGTATTAAGGCACAAACTTAATAGGCACGCTGTCTTTACTTGCTTCGTGCTCAGAGACTCTCGTTTGGTATTTCTGCCAAAGCTCATCATGGTTAGCTTGCAGCTCACTTAAATAGTGCCAGCTGAATAAACCGCTATTATGATTATCGCTAAACACCAGTCGAATCGCATAATGACCAACCGGCTCAATTTTACTAATTCCTACTTGTTGCTTACCAAGTACGAGTTTCATTGGTTCATTGCCATGACCTTGTACTTCAGCAGAAGGTGAGTGAACACGCAAAAATTCAGCACTAAATTGAGCAATAGTCTGATTATCAAAATGAACATCTAATACTTTACTAACGCTGTGATAATGCACTTTAGTGACTTCTTTCATGTCAGCCTCGAATCTACGATTTATAAACTAAAAAGCCTCCAACTGGAGGCTTTTAATTATAACGCTAATTTGTTGATTAAAGAATGAAGCGACTTAAGTCTTCATCTTCAACAAGTGCACCTAAATGCTGCTCAACGTAATTGGCATCAATTGTCAGTGTTGAACCTGCTTTTTCTGAAGCATCAAATGAAATTTCTTCCATTAGTTTTTCCATCACTGTGTGCAAGCGACGGGCACCGATGTTTTCGGTTTTTTCATTAACTTGCCATGCCGCTTTTGCGATACGTTCAATGGCATCATCAGTAAACTCAACGTCAACTTGCTCTGTTTTTAACAGCTCACGTTGTTGCTCAGTTAATGAAGCATGAGGCTCAGTTAAGATACGTTTAAAGTCATCAGCACTTAGTGCTTCAAGCTCAACGCGAATTGGTAAACGACCTTGTAGCTCAGGGATCATGTCTGATGGTTTAGCCATTTGGAATGCACCAGATGCGATAAATAACATGTGGTCAGTTTTAACCATACCGTGCTTAGTGCTTACTGTTGAACCTTCGATTAATGGTAGTAAGTCGCGTTGTACACCTTCACGGCTAACATCTGGGCCAGATGCTTCACCACGTTTACAGATTTTATCGATCTCATCGATAAACACGATACCGTTTTGCTCTACTGCGAAGATAGCTTGCTCTTTTAACTCTTCAGGGTTAACAAGCTTTGCTGCTTCTTCTTCAACTAATAGCTTAAATGCTTCTTTGATTTTTAGCTTACGCTTGCTGCGCTTATCGCCACCCATGTTTTGGAACATGCTCTGAAGCTGGTTGGTCATTTCTTCCATACCAGGAGGAGCCATGATCTCAACATTTGGCTGAGCTTGTGCAACATCGATATCAATTTCTTTATCGTCTAACTGACCTTCACGTAATTTTTTACGGAAAGATTGGCGAGTAGAAGAGTTCTCTTCTGTCTTTGACTCACCAAAGGTATCGCGTGCTGGTGGTAAAAGAGCATCTAAAATACGCTCTTCTGCCGCTTCTTCAGCGCGATGTTTGAATTTTTTGGTTTGCTGTTCACGCGTCATTTTAATTGAGATATCAACTAAATCGCGGATGATCGTTTCTACTTCTTTACCAACATAGCCCACTTCGGTGAACTTTGTTGCTTCAACTTTAATAAAAGGCGCATTAGCAAGTTTAGCTAAGCGGCGTGCAATTTCAGTTTTACCCACACCAGTTGGACCAATCATTAAAATGTTTTTAGGTGTTACTTCTGCACGTAAATCATCGCTCAGTTGCATACGGCGCCAGCGGTTACGTAGCGCGATTGAAACTGCTTTTTTAGCTTTAGCTTGGCCAATAATATGTTGATCAAGCTCGTGAACGATTTCTCTTGGCGTCATCTCAGACATGGCAGTTCCTATTACAATTCTTCAATAGTTTGGAAATTATTCGTGAATACGCAGATGTTGCCTGCAATCGTTAGGCTCTTCTCTACAATGTCACGTGCACTTAGGTCGGTGTTTTCTAGTAGCGCTGTGGCTGCTGATTGTGCGAAGTTACCACCACTGCCAATCGCAATTAGGTCGTTTTCTGGCTGCACAACATCACCGTTACCTGTAATAATTAATGAAGCAGTTTCGTCTGCAACTGCTAATAGTGCTTCGAGCTTTCTAAGTGCACGATCACTACGCCAATCTTTGGCCATTTCAACGGCAGCCTTGGTTAAGTTGCCTTGGTGCATTTCTAGTTTGCTTTCAAATCGTTCGAAAAGGGTGAAGGCATCAGCAGTACCGCCAGCGAAACCAGCGATTACTTTGCCGTTATAAAGACGTCGAACTTTGCGGGCGTTGCCCTTCATTACGGTGTTACCAAGTGAAACTTGGCCGTCGCCACCAATAACGACCTTGTCGTCGCGGCGTACACTTACAATAGTGGTCATGATTATTCCTCATCATCGAGCGGCAAGGCCGCTCGTAAAAAGCGATTGATGAGGTGTTTATATGGGTGAATGAACTAAAATCAAGTCCAAAGCCAAATTCCGCAGCCCATTATTTTGATGCGTTTAAGTTTATTCTTGTCACTTTCGGCTAAACGTTTGGTTTCGTATGGGCCTAAGCGCACTTTATACCAAATACCATTGCTGCCCTCAGTTTTCTTCACTTCGGCCACTAAGCCGGCAAAAGCAATTTTAGCTTTTAATGTTTGTGCTTGCTCTAATGTTCTAAAAGAGCCGCATTGCATTACATATGGGCCTTTTTGTTCAATCTCTTTTACTTCAACCTGAACTTCGTGCTCTTTAATCTCTTTGATAAATTCAGGTGTCTTAGGTGGTGGAATAACTACTTCTTCTTTTTTAGTAGGGTTTGCTTGCTGCTCTACTAACTCAGGATCAGCATTATGTTTGATATACCATAGGCCGTAACCAAACCCGCCTACTAAGATAAGCGCAATTAAAACAAGAATAATAGGGAAAGGCTTTTTCGCCGGGGCTTGTTTTTTATTATTTCGATTTGCTGGTTTTTTATTTATGTAATCGTGCTGTGCCATGACTCTTAATTGGCCTTTAAATCATATCTATAGGATCGACATCTAAGCTCCAACGCACCTTTTGCGCTAATTTACTGGTACTTATATAGTCGACCATTTGCGCTAAATATTGGTGTAAGTGGGAGCGTTCCTGCGCCTGAATATGTAACTGAAAGCGATATTTACCTGCCACACGTTCTAGTGGTGCGGGTATCGGACCGAGCAATTGTATACCAGATACGTTCTGGACAGGAACCAAATCAGTTAAAAAATCCATCACTTGATTTATGTTATGTCCTTCGGCACGCACCATAGCCATATTTGTGATTGGTGGAAGTTGCGCGTCTACTCGTTCTGTCAGTGCGTAACGGGCAAAATCTTGGTAACCATTATTAACTAAGTCTTGCAGTAGCGGGTGCTCAGGAAAGTGAGTTTGTAATAATACTTGCCCAGGTTCACCACTGCGACCTGCACGGCCTGCCACTTGCGTAACAAGTTGCGCTAAATGTTCAGTGGCGCGAAAGTCACACGAATATAATCCACTGTCTACATCTAGGATTAAAACAAGGCTAACATCGGCAAAGTGGTGGCCTTTTGCCAACATTTGCGTGCCAACTAAGATGCGCGCACCGCCTTGGTTAATATCATCAAGGGCTTTTTCTAAGCTGCCTTTACGACGAGTTGAATCTCGGTCGATACGACTAATCGGAATGTCAGGGAAGGTTTGTGTTAAAAACTCTTCGATTTGTTCAGTGCCTTTACCATTTGGAAAAATCTGCGTACTGCCACAATCAGGGCATTGATGAGGCACTTGGTGTTGTTCACCACAGTGGTGACAAATCATCTGGCCAATGGCTTTATGAAAGGTTGCACTGGTGCTGCAACGTGAGCACTCACTTAGCCAACCGCACTCATGGCATATAAGGGTAGGCGAAAAACCACGACGGTTTAAAAACACCATCACTTGCTTACCACGTTCTAAATGCTGGCGCATATAGGCAAGGCTGGCATGGGCAATCCCTGCTTGCTCAGGCTGACCTTTCATGTCCATTAATTGGAACTGGTTATCAGTACTGGTTTGGGCCCGTTCAGTGAGGCTCAACAGCTGATATTTGTTATTAATTGCTTTATGTAAGGTCTCAAGTGCTGGTGTGGCACTGCCTAGAACGAGCGGAATATTATGTTGGTATGCTCTATAAGCGGCTAGGTCTCTAGCATGATAGCGCAATGTATCTTGTTGCTTAAACGAGCTGTCGTGCTCTTCATCAACGATGATCATGCCAAGTGATAAAAAAGGTAAGAAAATACTTGAACGTGTGCCGATCACTATGGCGCAGCTGCCTTTTTCACAAAAACGCCAAGTTTGTAAGCGTTCGTTATCTGTTAGTGCTGAGTGCCATAGCATAATTGGGGTATCGGGAAAGCGACGACGAAAGCGGTTGACAGTTTGGGGTGTTAAGCCAATTTCAGGCACTAATACTAAGGCTTGCTGACCTTTTTTCAGTACTTCTTCTAGGCATTGCAAATACACTTCGGTTTTACCACTTCCGGTAACTCCTTCAAGCAAAAAGCTTGTAAAGCCACGAGCTTGGTTAATGCTGGTGCAGGCAACAGCTTGCTCTTTATTAAGCACCGGCTTGCTACCGACAGTCGGCGCGCGTTGCTGCCATTGGTTATCATGCTCAATAAACTGGGTGATCAGTTCTTTATCAAGCAGACTGTCGATGGTTTTTTTTGTAAATCCGAGCGCTTTTAATTCTGTGACCGATGACTTGCCCGACTCGGCTAGCTGTTTTAATAAACTTAACTGAGTTTTTGCTTTTAATGACGGCAGTTTTGCACCTTTATCGGTCAGCTCAACCATATTAATACTGGTTTTATCTGGGCATTCGCCTTGCCTTAATGCAGCCGGAAGTGCCGTATGAATGGTCTCGCCCAATGGGTAACAGTAGTAGCGTGCTGTGAATTTTAGTAATGCTAAATGTTGTTCAGATAACACTGGCGTGTCGTCTATAACATCAATAATCGGCTTGATTTTGTCAGCGGGAACATCGGTTGATGTTTTAAGAGCCAGTACCACGGCAACCTTTTTTTGACTACCAAATGGCACGCGAACCCGCATACCTGGCTTTAACTCAGGGCTATGCAGCAGCTGTTCAACTTTATAATCGAAGGTACGCTGTAAAGGGACTTTTATGGCAACTTCTACAAAGTGCATAACAACTCAACTGAAACAAAGATAGAAAGATAATGTACTAAAATTGCAGTTAAAAACCTACCAACAAATACTGAACAACAGACCACTTGGTTATTTTTTTAGCGAAAGATGTATTTAAAGCTTGTCGTAAGGCGTCTTGAGCTATAAAATACGCGGCCTATTAATTGTATTAACTGCGTATGGTGCCAGACTTCGGGTTTGGAGAGCGATACGGCCTTAACTAGAGGTTCCCTATGAAAGAAGGTATTCACCCTAAGTACGAAGCTATCACTGCAACTTGTTCATGTGGTAACAAATTCGAAACTAGCTCAACTCTTTGTAAAGACATCCACTTAGACGTATGTTCTGAGTGTCACCCGTTTTACACTGGTAAGCAAAAGATTTTAGACACTGGCGGCCGTGTTGATCGTTTCAACAAGCGCTTCGGTGCACTTAGCAGCAAGAAGTAATCTCTGCTGTTTAGTTAAAAAAAGCACCTTAGGGTGCTTTTTTTATGCCTAAAATTTACAAAACTCATTATTAAAGCTGCCACTTACTTATCGTCTTCACTTATGTATCTTGCATAACTATTTCTGGTTGTTATGCCCATTATGTCGCTAATTTTGCAGACAAAGCGCCACCCCTTGGCTATATTCTTTGTTGTATAAACTTTCATAAAAGTTATTAAAAATAAGAAATTTAAATAACTTTGTTAGTAAATGCTGTGAACTTCGTTGAAATAGCTGTTTTGGGCTAATTTCGGCTAATTGCAGTGTACGTGCGTATAAAATACAACAACACGTGCTTAAAAGATCATAAATAGATGAATTTTTATGTCTGATTAATCGCAACTATGCGCAGAAATTGTTGGGAAATCCTTTAAAATTAAGCGATATAGCATATAACAGGATAGACCTGATAATACTTGGAATTTTTATACATTACAGGTATCGTACTGATGCAAGCTCTCTCACTTTTTAACTTTTTGCAGGATACTATCGCGTTATGTCAGATTTTCGTGAACAAGCATTACATTACCACGCTCACCCCGTTCCAGGTAAAATTAGTGTTGAACTAACCAAGCCAGCCGAAACGGTTAACGATCTCGCTTTAGCTTATAGCCCAGGTGTGGCTGAACCAGTCCGTGAAATTGCTGCTGATCCAGCAAACGCCTATAAATACACAGGCAAAGGCAACATGGTTGCAGTTATTTCAAACGGTACCGCAATTTTAGGTTTAGGTAACTTAGGTCCGCTTGCATCAAAACCTGTAATGGAAGGTAAAGCCTTACTATTCAAACGTTTTGCTGGCCTTGACTCAATTGATATTGAAGTTAAACACCGCACAACAGAAGATTTCATTAATACGGTTGCTAACATCGCTGATACGTTTGGTGGTATCAACCTAGAAGATATTAAAGCACCAGAATGTTTTGAAATCGAAAAAGCGCTTATCGAGCGCTGTGATATTCCCGTTTTCCACGATGACCAACATGGTACCGCTATTGTTACAGCTGCTGGTATGCTTAACGCCCTTGAAGTGCAAGGCAAAGATATCGAAGATGCTATCATCGTATGCTTAGGTGCTGGTGCTGCTGCTGTTGCTTGTATGGAGCTTTTAATTAAGTGTGGCGCACTGCGTGAACACATTTATATGCTTGACCGTAAAGGTGTGATCCATACACGTCGTGATGACTTAAACGAGTATAAGCAATTATTTGCTAACAATACCGATAAGCGTACATTACAAGATGTTATTGCTGATGCCGACGTATTCGTTGGTGTATCAGGTCCTAATCTGTTAACTGCAGATGATCTTAAGCTGATGGCAGACAAGCCAGTCGTGTTTGCATGCTCAAACCCAGATCCTGAGATTGCTCCAGAAGTTGCACACAGCGCGCGTAACGATTTAATTATGGCAACGGGTCGTTCAGATTTCCCTAACCAAGTAAATAACGTGCTTTGTTTCCCATTCATTTTCCGTGGCGCGTTAGATGTTCGTGCAACGGCAATTAATGATGAAATGAAAATTGCTGCAGTTCATGCTATTCGTGGCATCGCGAAAGAGCCTGTACCAAGTGAAGTATTAAAAGCGGCTGGCGTTGAGTCACTTGAGTTTGGTGCCGAGTACATCATTCCTAAGCCCATGGATCCGCGTTTATTACCACGTATTGCACGTGCTGTTGCTGAAGCGGCAGTAGAGTCGGGTGTGGCGCAAATCGATATGCCAGAAGATTACATGCGTTAAACTAAATTAGCCTTAGGTATAACGCTCAATAAAAAACTCAGCCTAGGCTGAGTTTTTTTATATCTGCGATTATCGGCGGTGATCCGATGGCCGAAATACTTATTCTGAATCAAGCACTGGGATATCTAATCCCATTTCTTGCATAATTCTTTTAACTTCTTCAGGTACCTTTTCAGGGTTGTCTTTACGTAGGTCGTCATCATTTGGTAATGGTTGACCTGTAAAAGCATGTAAGAAAGCTTCACACAATAACTCACTGTTCGTCGCATGACGCAGGTTATTGATCTGGCGGCGTGTACGCTCGTCAGTTAATACTTTTAATACGTTAAGTGGGATTGATACGGTAATCTTTTTTACTTGTTCTGATTTTTTACCGTGTTCTGCATATGGGTGAATGTATTCACCGTTCCATTTAGCCATAAGTTGTTTCGTTGCCTCGGTTGTCAGTGATTTACGCCTTATTCACAGCGCAAGATGCGGAAATTCTATCTCTTTAAAAAAGATAGTCAAATACTAGTTATTTGGCCATCTAGTGGTGTAAATGTATAAACTTCTATGTGTAAGCGATAAATGCTTTGACTTCTCATATTTGATCATCTAACCTTTTAGACGTCTAAACATCCAATTAAAGAATAGGTGATGAAATGAGCGAAAAAAATAAAGCGACGATTGCTGTTCGTCACGGCATTGAAGCCGATAAACATCATGGTGCGGTTGTGCCTCCTTTATACTTATCAACCACCTATTCGTTTGCTGATTTTGATACTAAGCGCCAGTATGACTATGGTCGCAGCGGTAATCCAAATCGCGATATCTTAGCTGAAACCTTAGCTGAGCTTGAAGGTGGTGCTAAAGGTATTATCACTGCAACAGGTATGTCTGCTGTGCATTTAGCCACTCAGCTGTTAAACAGTGACGACACGTTAGTGATCCCACATGACTGTTATGGCGGTAGTTATCGTTTATTCACCTCGCTTGAAAAGCGTGGCCTGTTAAAACTAAAAGTTTTGGATTTAACTAAATCTGAAAATCTCCAAGAAATTTTAGCGATTAAACCTAAGTTGATTTGGATTGAAACGCCAAGTAACCCAATCTTGCGTTTAACAGATATTAAAGCAATCACTAGTATTGCTAAGCAGTGTGGTGCTTTGGTTGCGGCTGATAACACCTTCTTATCACCTGCATTACAAAACCCAATTGAGTTTGGTGTTGATATTGTTGTGCACTCAACCACTAAATACATCAATGGTCACTCTGATGTAGTGGGCGGTGCAGTGATTGCTGCAACGCAAGAGCTAGGCGACGAGCTTGCTTGGTGGGCGAATAATATCGGTATTACTGGTGCACCATTTGACAGCTACTTAACGCTTCGTGGTTTACGTACTTTAAATGTACGCCTAAAGCAGCACCAAGAAAATGCCTTTGCCATTGCTGAGTATTTAGAAAGCTCTCCTTATGTGAGCCAAGTTTATTACCCTGGCCTTGCTTCTCACCCACAACATGAGCTTGCTAAAGCACAGCAACGCGGTTTTGGTGGCATGGTGAGCTTTGATATTAAAGGCGACATCAACGATGCTGCTGCGTTTTTAACAAGCCTTAAAGACTTTAGCCTTGCTGAGTCGTTAGGTGGGGTAGAAAGTTTGATTTGTCACCCTGCAACAATGACCCACGCAGGCATGGAGCCTAAAGCACGTCTTGAAGCTGGTGTGGGCGATACCTTGATCCGTATTTCTGTAGGCATTGAAGACGTAAAAGATCTCATTGCTGATTTAGACCGTGTTTTCAATTTAGTTAAGCCAGGTCAAGGACTGCAAGTTACAAAAGCTGAAGCTAAGCAAGCACAGCAAGATACACAACAAAACGCGTCATTTAAGTTAACGCCAGCACATACGGCATTGTGGTAGAAAAATGGTAAATATTGTTCATAAATTTGGTGGCTCAAGCTTAAGCTCGGCAGATCGTTATCATGCGGTAGCGAACATCGTTCTTGCTAATACTGAGCAGGGCGATTGCGTCGTTGTGTCGGCATCGGGTAAAACAACCGATACCCTGGTAAAGCTTTGGCAAAGTTACCAGCAGCAAGATAGCCAAGCTGTTAGCGATATTCTATTGCTTATTGATAACAATCAACGTGCGCTTATTGAGCAGCTACTTATAGGGCAGAATAAACAACAGGCGTTGGCACAGTTAAAAGATGAACTTGCTGTATTAAATGAATTAATTAGTCAGCAGCAGTTACTTGAAGCCCCTTTACTTGCTCATGGTGAAGTGTGGTCGGCGCGGTTATTGGCTGCTTATCTAAATCAGTTAGGTGTCGATTCGCAAGATGTTGATGCAAGACAGCTATTTACTCTAAATGGTGGCCAGCTTTTACATCAAAAAAACCAACAGCAATGCAGTGATGCGATTAGCAGAACACATATCAACGTAGTAACGGGTTTTATAGCTGCAGATTGCCAAGGTAATACGGTGACATTAGGCCGTAATGGCAGTGATTACAGTGCCACTTTGTTAGCGAGTTATACTTTTGCCAAGCAAGTGTCTATCTGGACAGATACACAAGGGGTATTTAGTACTGACCCTCGTAAAGTTAAAAATGCGGTTAAGTACGCCAAAGTATGCCGCGAGCAAGCTAACTTATTAGCGCGTTTAGGTAACCCAGTATTGCATGCAAAAACCTTGTCGCCGTTAAAAGACTCAGAAATTAAATTAGTGGTAAGAAGTAGCTTTGATTGTGATGCAACGCCAACCGAGGTAGTAAAAGAAGGTTATAGTAAAGCAAAACGTTTTATTACGACCTTAGATAACATCGATTTATTACGGGTTGATAAACTAAGCAGTGGTGAAGTCGGTGAGCTTAGTCAGTTAATTCAACACAGCCTGCATCACTTTACTAAAGAGGGCGATACTTACTTATTAGTGCCAGGTCAAAGCACTCACCAAGTTGTCAGCCACTTAGCGGGCCGTGCAAATATTGTCGAGTCAAATTTAAGTGGTTGTGCAGTAGTTGCCCCAACAGCTGATGTATCTGCGCTAACAGAGCAAGCCACAGCGCTTTTAAAAGAGCAAAGTATTCATCCTCGTTTTGTACAACAAGACGATAACTATGTGTTGATCTTAAACGATCAGGCAATTGATAGTGATGTTTTAACTCTTCTACATGACAAGCTGGTAAACAAAGGTCAAGAGTTGGCCATTATCGTTGCTGGCCTTGGTAATGTGGGCGAAGTGTTCTTATCGCAACTACAAGCTCAGTTTGCGCGTTTATCTGCTCAGTACAAAGTAAAAGTAGTTGCTCTTTTACGCTCTAAACAAATGCTTTTTAGTGCCAGTGGTTTAAATACCGAAACATGGCAAGAGCAGTGGCATAACGAAGCGCAAAGCTACGACAAAGCTGAATTATTAGCACGTATCAATGAACTAGATTATGAGCACAAAGTGGTGATTGATATCACTGCCAGTGAGGCGTTCAGTCAGTTATACCCTGACTTTGTTGAACTTAACTGTCATTTGATCAGTGCAAACAAATATGCGGGTACTGCTGCGAATGGTTGGTATCAAAACCTACGCACTAATTTGGCTGAGCGAAACTTGTTGTGGCGTTATAACACCAGTGTGGGCGCAGGTTTACCGATTAACTTTGCTTTAGCTGATTTGCAAAATAGCGGAGACAGCATTAACCGTATTGAAGGGGTATTCTCGGGTACTTTATCGTGGTTATGTAGCAGTTACGATGGTAGCGTGCCGTTTTCAGATTTAGTGCTTCAAGCTCAGCAAATGGGCTATACAGAGCCAGATCCTCGTGAAGATTTATCTGGCCGTGATATGCAGCGCAAACTACTAATCTTAGCACGAGATCTAGGTCTTGATTTAGAGCTTGATGACATTGCTTTGACACCACTAATGCCTGAACAGCTTGCAGCAGGAAGCTGGCAAGATTTCCTTGCAAACAAACAGCTACTTGATGAATTTATGACAGAAAAAGCAGCGCAAGCAGCAGCTGAAGGTAAAGTAGTGCGCTACACCGGTGCTATCACACTCTTAGATGGTAAGGTTCAGGCTCAAGTTGGTTTAGTCAATGTTGGCAAAGATGATGTATTAGCAAGCCTTAAACCGGGCGATAACATCTTTGTGATCAATTCACAGTGGTATACAGATAATGCATTGGTGATCCAGGGTCCAGGAGCGGGTAAAGAAGTCACTGCCGCTGGGGTTCACTCAGACCTGTATTGGCTGGTAAATAACCTAAAATAATTTTGCTGATCTTAGTTTAAATGGCTAAGCAAAAAGCGCCCCAAGGGCGCTTTTTTATTGTTTCAAAATAGCAACTTAGTTATTTAGAACAACTCTTCCTCTGTGCTGAGCTTTTCTTCAAATACGTCTGTTGGTTGATCGAGTACGTACTTAGTTGGTGCAGTGCCTTTAATGAAGTATTCAAAACGACTGGTGTAATCATTTTTGTGACTCAATAGACCTGTTGCTAAGTCGATTCGAACCGATACTAAACCTTCAGGAAGCTCAATAGGTGCTTCTGGCATACCATCAAGGGCTGCACGCATAAAGTCGACCCATGCAGGTTGCGCGGTTTTAGCGCCGGATTCTGCACCTGATATTTGCGATTTATCGAGGTTGCTATTGTAAGTCGAGCGGCCTAGCGCTTTTCCAGGGTTATCAAAACCAACCCATACAGAGGTCATTACATTGCGATTAAAGCCACTGAACCATGTATCAACAGAATCATTGGTGGTACCTGTTTTACCAGCTAAATCACGACGATCAAGTGCTTGTGCACGCCAGCCTGTGCCACTCCAGCCTGTTTTATGGGTCCAACTACCGCCCCCCCAAATTGCACTGTGCATAGCTTGCGAAATTAAAAATGCATTTTGCTTAGAAATGATACGAGGCGCACAGCGAGGTGTTTTCGTTATCTCTGCTTCAGTAAAACTCTGTTGATTCTGGTTAAGAGATGCAAACTCAGGGGTTACAGTTTGCTTAGGCGCATCACAAGCAAGTTCTGGCTCTGTTTTGAATAAAACAGTACCCGCCGAATCCTGAATTTCAGAAATAAAGTAAGGGGTAATTAAGTGGCCGCCATTGGCGAATGTACTCATACCGCGGGCTAGTTCAAGTGGAGTGATTGAAGCGCTACCGAGTGCGAGTGATTCACTGCGGTTAATATCGTTATTCAAAAAGCCAAACTTAAGCAAATGATCGGCTGTACGCTCAAGGCCAACACCACGTAATAGGCGCACCGAGATTACGTTCTTCGATTGTGCGAGTGCTCTGCGAATACGTATAGGACCATTATAAACCGCAGGGCTGTTCTTAGGGCGCCATGCCACACCTTGGCTTTTATCCCATTGATTAATTGGTGCATCATTCAAAATAGAAGCAAGAGTATAGCCATTCTCAAGTGCCGCTGAATAAATAAATGGCTTAATGTTTGAGCCTACTTGGCGTTTTGCTTGAACTGCGCGATTGTATTGGCTTTGTTCAAAGCTATAACCACCGACAATCGCTTTAATGCGACCATCTTGTGGGTCAAGTGAAACAAGTGCGCTCGATGCTTCTGGTACTTGGCTAAGGATATAGCTTTCATCTGCATTTTTACGCAGCCAAATTTGCGCTCCCGCTGATAAAATTTCGGTAGCTGTTTTTGGTGCAAAGCTTTGACGGTAACGCGTAATATATTTACGCGCCCATTTTAGACCATCCCACTCAACAGTGACTTGTTCACCGCTTTTTAATAGCACATCAATTGATTGTTCAGCGACGTTGGTGACAACACCTGCTAATAGCGGACCAAATTCTTTGACATCTTTTAATTTAGATAAGATCTCTTCTTGGCTAAGAGGGCTTTCATTTTCGCTGTCCCATAACTGAGCCGCAGCACCACGGAAGCCATGACGCATATCGTAAGCGTGTAGGTTATCAACAATCGCATCTTGAGCAGCCTGTTGAATGTTAGAGTCAACGCTGGTGTAAACTTTAAAACCAGTATTATAGGCGCGCTCGTGACCATAACGAGCTACCATTTCAGCACGAACCATCTCTGAAATATACGGGGCATAGACTTCAATTTCTGCGCCGTGAAATTTTGCAGTAATAGGTGCGTTAATTGCCTCTTCATATTCGCTTCGAGTGATGTACTTTTCGGTGTACATACGACCTAATACGACATTTCGACGAGCCTTTGCGCGAACTGGGTTACGAATAGGGTTAAGTGCAGAAGGTGCTTTAGGTAGGCCTGCAATCATCGCCATTTGCGCTAAAGTTAACTCGTTTAAATCTTTGCCATAGTAAACTTGCGCAGCTGCACCAATACCAAAGGCGCGATTACCCAATTCGATTTTGTTTAAGTATAATTCGAGAATTTCGTCCTTAGTTAAAATACTTTCAATGTGAAGAGCTATGAAGATCTCTTTAACTTTACGGATATATGCTTTTTCTCGGGTTAAGAAGAAGTTACGGGCAAGCTGCATGGTTATCGTACTTGCGCCTTGTTTCTTTTCACCGGTAGATATGAGTACAATGGCTGAGCGAACTATACCAATTGGATCAATGCCAATATGTTCATAAAAGCGATTATCTTCTGTTGCTAATATTGCATCGATTAATGGTTGGGGTATTTGATCTATTGTTACTGGAATGCGGCGTTTTTCACCAAATTGATTGATCAATAAGCCATCTCGTGAGAAAACTTGCATAGGTGTCTGTAACTGAACGTCTTTTAAAACCTGAACGCTAGGAATGTCGGGTTTAACGTAATAGTATAGACCAACTAAAGTGATTAGTCCTAAGAATGAGCAGATGATAATAAATTGTAAAGTTCGCTTTAATAAAATCACTTATATTTTCCCTAAATGGACTCCCAATTAGAATCGGAGACTGCTAGTATATATTGATTAAAAAATGAATAATATTTTTTCAGATAAAAATTATAACTTGTTTATTATTAAAACAAAGGCCAAGTTGCAAACATGCTAAGTCAGCTATTTAAAAAGCCTTCATCTATGATGGTAGGGATCGACATCGGATCACACTGTATAAAGGCAGTGTTATTGCAGGAGACAGACGCTGGTTTGCGGCTTGAAGCACTAGCTATTGAACCTATGCCTAAAGGCGCTATGTCTGAACGTTCTATTCAAGACATAGAAGCAATAGGTAATGTTATCGCGAAATTAAAAAGAAAAATACCTAAATCCGTACAACGCGCTGCTGTTGCAGTGTCTGGGCAAACCGTGATCACAAAAGTAATTTTTATGGATGTATCATTAACTGATGCTGAACTTGAGTCACAAATTGCTATTGAAGCAGACAGCTTAATTCCTTACCCCCTCGACGAAGTTAATATCGATTTCGAAAAACTGGCTATCAACGAAGCGGATCCAAGTAAAGTTAATGTACTTCTTTCGGCAGCGCGAACTGAAAGTGTGCAAGCTCGTGTAGGTGCTCTTGAAACAGCTAACTTAAAAGCGGCAGTGGTCGATGTAGAAAGTTATGCCCTCAGCCGAGCAATGGATGTTTACTATCAACAGTTGCCAAGCGATGCTTACAATAAGTGTGTCGCTGTGGTTGATATTGGTGCTGTTCTGATGTTGGTTAGTGTGGTGCAAGAGGGTGAAACAATTTATACCCGTGACCAAGTATTTGGCGGCGATCAATATACTAATAGTATCGTTGCTTATTATAATAAAAGCTTTGATGAAGCTGAAATAGGTAAAACAACTGGGGATTTACCACCAAATTATACTTTTGAGGTGTTAGCGCCATTCCAAACATCACTATTGCAGCAAGTAAGACGCGCAGTACAAATGTTCTTAACAACCAGTGGTAAAGAGCAAGTTGACTATATTGTTCTAACGGGTGGCACAGCTATGATTGATGGCCTTGACAGGCTTTTAATTGAAGAACTGGGAATCCATACGGTGGTTGCTGAGCCATTTGCAAACATTGAAATCTCCGCAAAAGTGGATCGGAATATGCTGCAGCGTCACCGAACTCAGTTTGCAATAGCCACAGGACTGGCATTAAGGAGCTTTTCATCATGCCACATATAAATTTACTGCCCTGGCGAGAACAGCAAAGAAAAGACTCACAGAATAAATTTATAACTGTGCTTTTTTCTGTTGTTGTTGTCAGCTTTATCAGTATGTATCTATTGAGCTCTTTTTACAGCGGCCTTCGTCAAGGCCAAGATGCAAAGAATAACTTTTTAAATACTGAGATCGCTCTTTTGAATCAACGTATTAGGGAAATTAATGAGCTTGATAAAAAGAAAGAAAACTTACAGCAACGAATGCGTTTAATTGAAGAGCTGCAAAGTAGTCGTAACTTAGGTACACAAATCATGGATGAAGTTGCGAAAATAGTCCCTGCAGGTGTCTATTTGACTAAGTTGGAGCGCCGTGGTGACCAAATTCATGTAACAGGTCGTAGCGAATCGAATAACCGCTTATCGACCATGCTACGTCAAGTTCAAAGTTCTTATTTACTAGAGCGCCCAGTAATGCAAGGCATTGTTGCAGGTGAGCAGACATCAAGGCTATTAAGTGACTTTAATATGGATTTTTATGTTAAACCGTTTGATCAGATAGGTGAGGCGCGTAATGAACCTTGATATCAAATCGTTAACTGAAATAGACTGGAATGAAATAGAGCTCGAAAACATGGGTGATTGGCCCATTGCTGTAAAAGCGTTATGTTGTGCTTTTGTAGCTGCAATCGTGTTGTATTTTAGTTATAGCTTATTGGTGTCTGATGAGATTGCCAGCTATCACAGCGCCGTAGCAAAAGAAACTGAGTTGCGTAACACTTACAAGCAAAAATATGCTTTAGCGAGCAACTTAGAACTGTATCGCCAACAAATGGTAGAAATGGAAGAGAAATTTTCTCAACTATTGAAGCGCTTACCTACCTCGAATGAAACACCTGGGTTGCTTGATGATTTATCTTATGTTGGAACGACAAGTGGTTTAACCTTCTTAAAAATTGGTTGGTTACCTGAAATTGAAAAAGAATTTTATACAGAGCTACCGATAAAAATTGAGGTGGTGGGTACTTACCATGAATTCGGTGAATTCGTTGGCAAAGTAGCACAGTTACCGCGTATTGTTAGTTTGCATGATTTTACAATTCAAACTTTAGGTAATGGCGAGCTTACTTTTAGTGTTGTAGCCAAAACATATCGTTACGAGGGGGGCACTAAAAAATGAAGAAGCTTTCCTTAGTTATATTAATGAGCTTTGCGTTAGCCGCTTGTAATGATGATACTGCTGAGCAAAAAGAGTTTATCGATCAGGTAAAAGCTAGCACAACGCCGAAAGTTGAACCGATCCCACAGATAGCGCAATTTGAATATTTTGAATACAGTGCAGGTAGACTTCGCAGCCCATTTGTTGCTCCGAAGCCTGAGATTATTCAAAATAACCTTGTGCAGGTGAAGAACTGTCTTCATCCTGATCCAAATCGAGTTCGCCAACCTCTTGAGAAATACCCATTAGATAATTTGCTTATGAAAGGTACCATAGGCCGAGCTGGCAATACTTGGGCACTCATCAAAGCGGCAGATGAAACGCTTTATCGCGTAACCGTAGGTAATTACATTGGTTTGTATCATGGTGAAATAAAAGAAGTGCACGACAATTACATAGAATTATTAGAATTAATCCCTGATGGGGCTGGTTGTTGGAAAGAGCGTCTGACAAAGCTAGAAATGTTAGAGGCGGATACAAATGGTGCAAGTTAATCTTATGAAAGGTAAAAAAAATATGCATAAAGGAATGGCTTGGTTTAAAAACATGCATAAGTTCATGTTAGCTGCACTTGCTTTTTTAATAGCGCAGTCAGCAGTTGCGGCACCTTTACTATATGATGTGCGTTATAACCCATTAATGAAAGGCGAAACACAACTACAGCTTGTGTTTGATGAGGCACTGACATTCGAACCAAAAGTCCAGGTGTATAACTCACCAGCACGCATCGAAATGTTATTCAGTAATGTAGGTGTTGATAATGAAATGCGTGATGTACCTGTGAACCAAGCAGGTATTCAGCATGTAACAAGCACCATGACCGCTGATGGTTTGAAGGTCGTTGTATCGTTAGATAAATTAAAAATCTATAAAACGTTCGCTAAAGATAACATCCTAACGCTGCATGTTTCTGATAACCCAATTAGTGGAGACGAAATAGCGGATCCACTCTCAGCAGCCAATAATTATATAAATACAGTTCAGTCGATAGATTTTCGTCGTGGTGAAAAAGGCGAAGCAAGGCTGTTAGTATTTTTACAAGACACGCAAGCAGCTATAGATGTTCACGAAAGTGGTGGCAAAATTATTGCTGAGTTCCACCATACTGATATTCTCGATGATCTACTTTATCAGCTTGATGTGATGGACTTTGGCACAGTCGTTAGCAATATTGAGACGTTTAAAGAAGGCAATATGACACGTATCGTGGTTGAGCCAAACGCTGCATTTAAATTCACTCATCAGCAAATTGAGAATATTTTTACTTTAACTGTCGAAAAAGATGATACACAACGCGCTTACCTTGAAGGGGGAATTGAGTATCAAGGACGTCCAATGACGTTAAACTTCCAAGATATTCCCGTGCGTTCAGTACTGCAAATAATCGCAGGTTACAATGAATTTAACTTAGTAACGAGTGATTCTGTTACAGGCAATATTACTTTACGACTAGAAGGAGTCCCTTGGGATCAAGCTCTTGACGTAGTATTGAAAGTGAAAGGCTTAGATAAGCGCATGGATGGCTCTATATTAATGGTCGCCCCTTCTGAAGAGTTGGCTGCCCGAGAAGCTAAAGAACTTAAAGCTAAGCAGCAAGTTGAAGACTTAGAACCGCTTTATAGCGAATATATTCGCCTTAACTATGCAAAAGCAGAAGAGTTTGCAGACCTATTGAAAACAGACACAAATAGCATTATCTCAGCGCGAGGAAGTGTTTCTGTTGATAAACGAACGAACACTTTGCTGATCAAAGACACTGCAAAAAGCATTGAAAGTGTGCGTCGTATGGTTGAGACCCTAGACATTCCTGTTAAGCAAGTCGTGATTGAATCACGTATGGTGACAGTGAATGATAATGTGCAAGAAGACTTGGGTGTTCGTTGGGGTATTAGTGACGTAGGAAGCGATGGTGCTATTTCTGGCTCTTTAGAAGGCGCTGGCGGCATGTTTGGTGCGGGCTCTTACGATAATATTCCAAGTATTTCTGATCGCTTAAATGTCAATTTACCGGTTTCAAGCCCTGCGGGTAGTATTGGTGTGCAAGTCGCTAAGCTAGCCAATGGCACTATTTTAGATTTAGAGTTAAGTGCGCTTGAAGAAGAAAACCGCGGCGAAATTATCGCAAGCCCACGCATCACGACGGCTAATCAACAAAAAGCACGTATTGAGCAGGGTACAGAAATTCCATACGTTGAAGCTGCATCTAGTGGCGCAACGACAGTAACATTCAAAAAAGCGGTATTGAGCTTAGAAGTAACGCCTCATATCACACCTGACAACAAGGTGATTTTAGACTTAGTAATTACACAAGATACTCGTGGTGATACGGTACAAACGCCAACAGGCTCTGCTGTGGCGATCAATACCCAAGAAATCCAAACCCAAGTATTAGTAGAAAATGGTCAAACAGTGGTGCTTGGTGGTATCTTCCAGCAGCAAATCGTTAACTCAACTAAGAAAGTACCATTGTTAGGTGATATTCCTTATTTGGGTGTGCTGTTTAAAAGCACGAGTGAATTTAACGAGAAGAAAGAGTTGTTAATCTTCGTAACCCCTAAAATTCAAATTGATTAAGTGATTTTTTCTTAAGCAACGAGCAATTAGCATTTTTAATTGCTCGTAATCTGGCTTTTTATGCTAATTGACTTGAAATACCCAAGCAATTACTGAGATAATCCCCTCCTTAATTTTGGGGCCAGGTCGTTAGGCGGGGTTTTATTTCAAATTTTAGAGTTCGTTTGTACTAAAAAGATATGGCTGAGAAACGTAATATATTTCTAGTGGGCCCTATGGGGGCTGGCAAAAGCACAATTGGTCGTCACATTGCTGACCAATTACACCTTGAATTTTTCGATTCAGATCAAGAGATCGAGCGTCGTACTGGAGCAGACATTGCTTGGGTATTCGATCTTGAGGGTGAAGAGGGCTTTCGACTTCGTGAAGAAACTGTAATTTCAGACCTAACTGAGATGCAAGGTATCGTTCTTGCAACAGGTGGTGGTTCTGTGATCAGTAAAGAAGTACGTAACAAGCTTTCTGCTCGTGGTATTGTTGTATACCTTGAGACACCAATCGAAAAGCAAGTTGCACGCACACAGCGCGACAAGCGTCGCCCATTATTGCAAACAGAAGAAGCACCGCGTGATGTACTAGAGCGCTTAGCTGAAGAACGCGAACCGTTATACAAAGAAGTTGCTGATTTTGTTGTCCGCACTGATGAGCAAAGCGCGAAAGTTGTTGCTAATCAAATCATCGAGAAATTAGATTTTTAAAAACCAATAATAAAAAGGAAACTAGCTATGCTTGAATTAACAGTTAATTTGGACGAGCGAAGTTATCCTATTTATATTGGTCAATCTGCTCTTCAAGAGACTGGTCGGCTGCGCGAGCACATCGGCGACTGTCGACCTATCATTATCACCAACGACACCATTGCACCTTTATATCTTGATAATGTAATGACGTCGTTGGCTGATCTAAACCCGTTATCTTTTACCATCCCTGATGGCGAACAATATAAATCACTTGAGTGGTTTGAAAAGATTTCGGCATTCTTACTTGAACATAACTGTGGCCGCGATACTTGCCTTATTGCCTTAGGTGGCGGTGTGGTGGGTGATCTCACTGGTTTTGTTGCTGCATGTTATCAACGTGGCGTGCCTTTTATTCAAGTGCCAACGACTTTGCTTTCGCAAGTCGATTCATCTGTTGGCGGTAAAACGGCAGTAAACCACCCACTTGGTAAAAACATGATTGGTGCGTTTTACCAACCACAAGCAGTATTTATCGATACGCAATCGCTACATACTTTGCCTGAGCGTGAATTCGCAGCGGGCATGGCTGAAGTGATTAAATATGGCCTTATTTACGACACTGAGTTATTTGCTTACCTTGAGCAAAATATCACTAAACTTAAATCTCTTGATGAACAAACTTTACAGCATGTGATTTATCGCTGTTGTGAAATCAAAGCCTTGATTGTTGCACAAGATGAAAAAGAAGCTGGTTTACGTGCATTACTAAACTTAGGGCACACCTTTGGCCACGCAATTGAAGCGCAAATGGGCTATGGTAATTGGCTACATGGCGAAGCCGTTGCGGCAGGTATGGTACTGGCAGCACGCCTTGCACATACCCGTGATGACTTAAACGCAGCAGAAGTTGAACGCATTATTAAATTGATTGCTGAGTATGATTTACCTGTCGATATTCCGGCAGAAATGACCAGCGAGCAGTTTTTAACGCACATGCGTAAAGATAAGAAAAATAAAAAAGGCACGATTCGCTTTATTCTACCTACCCAATTTGGTCAATGTGCGCTGGTAAGTGATGTTACTGATCAGCAGGTTTGTGATTTAATAGCGCGCTAATGCAATCGCAAATATTGCCTAGCCGTGCTGCGCTAGTTGATCGAATCGCTCTGCAGTTTGAATATGGGCAAAACCTAATTTGCTTACTCGGTCCTTCTGGCCTTGGTAAAAGCTATTTATTAGAAACCTTCATCACGGATAAATACCTCGACTTTAATAAAGCGTTTGTTCAGTTGTCGGGAAAAATGACCGACCAACAGTTTATGACTGAACTGTTAGAACAAAGCTTTAGCAACCCACTAATTGATCACGCTTTAAGTTTGTCTGAAAACTTCTATCAACTTTATAAACAACAGCCTTGTGGTGATTGTTTATGGGTCATTGATGGAGGGCGTCATTTATCTGAAGAGTTAATTCAGCAATTAGAAGTCCTTGCCAAGCAAAGCCCGAGCACGTTATACATACTGATTGCATCACAATCAGCAGGGCAGTTTAGTCAAGCAGTTGAAATCCACTTAGAGTCGCTAAATTTAAGTGAAAGTAAGCAACTGATGCGTTGGTTTTTCGATAACCTCCCTGTTGAAGAAGACCCCGTTTTTCGCACCTTTTTACAAGAAGCGCATGGTAACCCAGCTTTATTACTTGCTTGGCAGCCGGAACAACAAACTGCAGACATTCGCGCACCAGAAAAAAGCTATAAACTGCTTTATTTAATTTTGCTCTTAATCACGACCATGGTGCTGATCATTGGCTTTTTATATAAAGCTGATATGACTGAGTGGTGGAAAGCGCATTACCAGCAGGATACAACGAACTCTGTGGCAACAGCACTGCCTGCAGAAGCAGTAATCAATGGTCGAGTAGAAAGCAAAGAGCTAGTTCTAGAACAAGCTCAAGACGATCTTCAAGCCGAGCAGCAAGTTGCTACTAATGATGAGGACAACACAACTCAGGCAGCTAAGGTGCCAGTTGATAACTCTGCGATAGAAAACCGTGAGAATGAAAGTCATAACAATAATGTCGCTGCGATTGTTGATAGCCTTTTGCCAGCAGAGCGAATAACACAAGAGACTGAGCAACCAACGACAGATGAAGTTATAGCTGCCGTCATCAACGATGCTGAGCAAACCGAGTCTGCCATTGAGCCAGAGCTGCCATTAGTAGGAAATGCGTGGTATTTATCTCAGCCAGATGACAATTTTGTAATCCAATTACTTGCGGTGACTAAAAAAGAGATTAGCGATAAGTTTATTACTGAAAATGGCTTGCAAGGGCAAGTAAATACTTACCAAAGCTTACGGAGTGGTAAGCCGTGGTGGATTGTAACTTATGGTAGTTACACCACACTGAATGATGCTAAGAAGGGCGTAACAACACTTTCTGATAATGTGCGTAAAAATCAGCCGTTTTATAAAAAAATAAGTAAAATTAAACAAGAAATCGCTTCACTAAATCAGTAAATTAAAACTGATTAGTGTAAAATCGCGCAACACCGAATTGAAGTTAAGAGCAGATGCAGCAAAAGACCAGAGCCTTCCTTAAATGGGCAGGTGGAAAATACAGCCTAGTTGAAGATATTCGTACCCGCTTGAAGCAAGCGAGTATGGATGCTGACACCTTAGTTGAACCTTTCGTTGGTGCTGGCTCTGTATTCCTTAATACTGATTTTAAGCATTATATTTTAAATGATATAAATGCGGATCTGATCAATCTTTACACTGAGCTTAAGCGCACGCCCGATGAGTTTATTAGCGACGCTAAAAAGTTGTTTGTAGAGCTTAATAACCACCCCGAAGCCTATTACGAATATCGTGTTCAGTTTAATCAAAGCAGTGATGTGTATGAGCGTGCGATTTTATTTTTATACATGAATCGCCATGGCTATAACGGGTTGTGTCGCTATAATCTAAAAGGTATTTTTAATGTTCCTTTTGGTAAATATAAGCGCCCGTATTTTCCTGAAAAAGAAATGCATTTCTTTGCTGAAAAAGCTCAGCAAGCAACCTTTACTTGCTTAGGTTATGACAAGGTATTTAAGCTTATTCCTAATAATGCGGTTGTATATTGCGATCCACCTTATGTGCCTTTGAGTAAAACAGCTTCATTTACTTCTTACGCTAAAGGCGGTTTCAATTTAGATGACCAAGCAAACTTGGCGAATTTAGCTGAGCAAGCCGCATTCGAAAATAACACGCCGGTACTTATTTCTAACCACGATACAGTGTGGACGCGTAAAATCTACAGCCAAGCATCATTAGATGAGATTCAGGTAAAACGCACGATTAGCCCCAAGGGCGGTTCACGCAATAAAGTGAACGAGCTAATGGCTATGTATTTAGCACCAAAGAAACGGTGAAATAAATCGCTGCTACAAATAGACTGAAAAAAATCAGGGCAATGACGATGATAGTACTGAGCGAGTGCTCTTTGAAGTCAGCTTGACGCTTATTTTCTGATTGCACACCAAAAAATGCCGCAAAGACACTTTGTAATGCACTCATGAATTTGTTCATACGATTTAGAACTTAGAACCTAAACCGCTAACTTTCTTTGACTCTTCACTACTTGTTAATAACTCAAGTAAATCAAGATAATGGAACTGAGCACTGCGGCTATCACCCGTTAACCAAGAAAACCATCCTGTTTCTTGTTCTGCTTTCATACATTGAGCAGAAGATGATGATGCGTTAAGCGTGTTGCATGAGCAACCAGACGCCGCTGCTAAAAAGTCGTCTTCATCAGCAGATGAAAAAGATACAAACGCAGCAACCGTAAGTGCGGACGCGATTAAGATCCCTATTTTAAAAGCACGCATGAGAATAACCCTTGTTTGTGTTACTTAAACAAGCATACATAACAATTGCTCAAATAACAAACTTAATTATCGCTGAATTAAATAAAAATTTAATAAAATTAGCTCTTTAAAGTAAATTTAATGTTTATTATTTGTTTCATTTTATTGTGTTGTAGATGGCTTTTTAATAGAGTTATTGCTCAAATTTTGACTAAAATAACACTAATTCAATAGGCTAAAAGGATTAGCTTAAAGCAATCGCCCTTTAACAATCAGCTGCGGTGTTTAAATCAGCAGTCGATTGGGTTACATTATGCGCTCTTCTTGCAGTCGCAAATTTTAATGGAATCTCTCATGTTGGAAACATTACAAAAGTATTTAATTGCCCCTTCTATTTTATCAGCCGACTTTGCCCGTTTAGGTGAAGATGTTGATCGTGTACTAGCAAGTGGAGCAGATGTTGTACATTTTGATGTGATGGATAACCATTATGTGCCAAACCTAACTTTTGGTCCGATGATTTGTAAAGCACTGCGCGATTACGGCATTACAGCCCCGATTGATGTGCACCTTATGGTAAAGCCTGTCGATCGTCTAATTCCCGACTTCGCTGAAGCGGGCGCTTCTATCATCAGCTTTCACCCAGAAGCCAGTGAGCATATTGACCGTACCTTGCAACTCATAAAAGACAGTGGTTGCCAAGCAGGGCTTGTATTTAATCCTGCAACCAGCCTTAGCTACCTTGAGCATGTGCTCGATAAAGTTGATGTGGTGCTATTAATGTCGGTTAACCCTGGTTTTGGCGGCCAAAGCTTTATTCCTCATACCCTCGAAAAGCTTCGCCAAGCGCGTAAAATTATTGATGATTCAGGTCGCAAAATTCGTTTAGAAGTTGATGGTGGCGTTGGTGTTGATAACATTGCTGAAATTGCCGAAGCGGGCGCTGATATGTTTGTTTCAGGCTCGGCGATTTTCAATCAACCAGATTACAAAGCGGTTATCGATGCGATGCGTAACGAGCTTGCAAAGGTTGGGCCATGAAATACGATGCGGCATTTTTCGATTTAGATGGCACCTTAGTCGACAGTGTTTATGATTTATACATTGCGATGAACCTGACCCTAACTGATCTAGCATTTCCGATTGTGACACAAAAGCTAGTTGAAAGCTGGGTAGGTAATGGCATAGAAACGCTTGTAAAGCGTGGTTTGAGTGGCGATATGCAAATCAGTGAGCATTTAGATGAAGCCCTTGCTGAGCGTGCAATTAATTTGTTTTATCAGCACTATGACCAAGTTGTAGGCGATTACAGTGCGCTTTATCAACATGTAGAAACCGGGCTTGCTGCCCTTGCTGGTATTCCTAAAGTGGTGATCACCAATAAGGCTCGTCGTTTTACCGAAAAGCTACTTGATAAACTGTCACTGACTAGTCATTTTCAGTTGATTGTATGTGGTGATGATATGGCAAAGAAACCATCACCTGAGCCTTTACTATTTGCTTGTCAGCAATTAGATGTCAGCCCAGCCAAAGCGGTTATGATAGGCGACTCTAAAAGTGATATTTTGGCTGCCAAAGCGGCTAAGGTGGATGTTGTTGCGCTTAGTTATGGCTATAACCAAGGTGAAAACCTTGTTGATTTCAATCCAGAGTACCTCTGCGAGAATTTCTTAGATATAATACCCGTTCTTACCCAAAGGTAAGTGCATTTTAAATTCGTCTTTTTAGTTTAGTAAAAATATAAAGGAACATCATGAGTAAACCAGTAGTGTTAAGTGGCATTCAGCCAACCGGTGGTATGACAATAGGCAACTATGTTGGCGCTATTAACCAGTGGCTTAAGCTACAGGAAGACCACGAAAGTTTCTTTATGTTAGTTGATTTACACGCTATTACTGTACGCCAAGATCCTGAGCAACTACGCTCGCGCGTGCTTGACGGTATTGCGCTGTATGCTGCATGTGGTATCGACCCAGAAAAAGCGGCGTTATTTGTACAATCTCAAGTGCCAGAACATGCACAGCTTAGTTGGGTTTTAAACTGTTACGCTCAAATGGGTGAGCTTAACCGTATGACGCAGTTTAAAGATAAGTCTTCTAAGCATGCTAATAACGTTAATGTGGGTTTATTCTCTTACCCAGTGCTGCAAGCAGCTGATATCTTGCTATACCAAGCGGATCAAGTGCCAGTGGGTGAAGATCAAAAACAACACCTTGAGTTAACTCGTGATATTGCAACACGTTTCAATAACCTATACGGTGACGTGTTCAAACTACCAGAGCCATACATTCCTGAGTTCGGCGCACGTGTAATGAGTTTACAAGATCCGCTCAAGAAAATGTCTAAATCAGATGAAAATCCAAACGGTTACATTATGTTATTAGATGAGCCGAAGAAGATTGAAAAGAAACTGAAAAAAGCAGTAACCGATTCAGACGAGCAAGCTCGTATCTACTTTGATCGTGAAGAAAAACCAGGTGTATCAAACCTACTTACTTTATTATCAGTGGCCACTAAGCGCTCTATTGAAGATTTAGTTCCAGAATACGAGGACAAGATGTATGGCCATCTGAAAAAAGACACTGCAGCAGCGGTTGTTAATATGATTGAGCCAATTCAAGCACGCTTTAAAGAAATTCGCGAAGATCAGTCATTACTTGATAGCATTATGAAATCAGGTGCTGAAAAAGCGAGTATCCGCGCTGAAAAAACATTAAAAGCAGTCTACGATGCGGTAGGTTTTATCCCTCGCCCGTAAGCTTGTGATAAATTATTGAAATAAAAATACCGCTTGATAGCGGTATTTTTTTAGCTATTAAAAGCTAAGCGCCATTAATACTGTAAATAAACAGATAAGTGCAGCAGCGGTTTTGTCTGTTTTTTCCATTTTTTATTTCTCACCTGTATTCAATTGTTTAATTACATAACCTTTATTTTTTAATAAGCCTAACAAGCTATCTTCACCAGCTAAGTGGGCTGTGCCAACGAGCAGTAACTCTTTTTGCGAATTAGTAAAATAATTTTCAATATGACCAAGCCAAGTTAGATTTCGTTGCTTGATCAACATTTGGTAAGTATTAGGGTCATGTTCTTGTAAAGGCATAAGAGTAAGTTCATCTATTGCTTGCATATCGCCATTTTTCCATGCATCAAGCATTGCGATGTACAGTGCTTGGTAACTAGAAATTTGCGTTAATAGTGACTCAATAAAGGCATTTTCGTCTTGGCTACCTATTTGTTTAAACAGATCTAATTGAAAAGCCACGGTCTCTAGATAAGCGATTTCTTTTTTATCTCGCTTAGCTAATTTCGCGAAGTAACTATCAACACCTTCACCCATAAGTTGTTGCTTTTGAAGTTCTAGCGACATGATTAGCACGCTTAACATAAAGGGGCGAAAGCTATCGAGTTCGCTGAGTTTCATATCATACTGGGCAAGTCGTGCTTCTAGTTGCTGTTTCACCTTTGCTGATAACTTGCTACTCAGTGTTTCGCCAGCTTGATAACTAAGAGTTTTAAGCATAGTGAGTTGTGCTGAGCTATCGCTTGGTGCGGGCACATCAGTTTCAAGTACTAAGATATCAGCCTGTTTATACGCTTGATTAAATTCATCAGGAAGGGGGAGTTCCTTGGGCGGCAAAACGTGGATTGAACCAGCAACATATATAAATTCATCACCTTTACTAACTTTCCATACGGCACTTTTTGCTGCACCAAAACCACTTATTAATAGGCCTGTCGCAGCAATTGATGAGATTAGCAAGTGTCTAGTTAGTGTTTTCATTATTTAAGCCTGTTAATTTAAAGAAGCTTGCTCAGCATGCTGAGCAAGCCAAGTATTACTTATTCAGTTGTTGCTCAATTTGCTGATCAATTTTATTGTTCATTTGCTCAATAGATGCTTCGATAGAGGTCTCTAATTGCTTGTTTAGCTTTTGAGTACCTTGAGCATTAAGTAAGGTATTCGTTGATGTAATAATGATTGCAGTGACCGCTAAAAGTGACATCATTTTTAAGACTGAGTTAGCCATAATTTAATTCCTTTAATTGGTTGATTAGTTTTATCAGCGAAGCAAAATTGGTTGGTAGCCCGTTGATGGAAACTACAATAGCGAGGAAAGCTGCTAGAGTCGCTTATCTAGTTCTAAGCAATTTATATATAAGGTTTTAAAATATTAATTTGAATATTTTCAATGGTTTAAGTTTAATTCTTATGAGAGGAAATAAGGTTTTAAATCATTTAATTTTTGCGGTTTTGTCTTTTGATGATAGTTTGGATGCAGCAAATAGGAACTTGGAGGTTTTGATATGGGTTTTAAAGTAAAACATTATGCGGCTAAAACTGTACCTGCGAATAGCTCATTAGAATGGGAGCTAATACCAATCCGCAATAATACTTAATCATTTTGAGGGATTAAACCTGTCGCTATCTGCGTTAAAAATTTCTGATTTAGAACAACTAAATAACGAAATTTTTGCCTTGCTATCAACGAGGTTTTCTTGCCTCAAAATAGATCACTTAATTAAGCGAATTGGTATAATCTTAACTGAGCTTATCATTGGTAGCCTTTGTGCTGCATTCGCAAAGATCGGCTATGATGCCGCTATGTTACTTATTTTTATACCTAATTTAGTAATCGCCTTAGTTTGCTTTGGCTTTATTGGGCTTTCGATATTTCACTTCATAAGAGAAAAACGCAGTAAGCCAAGTGAGTAGTATAGATTGCTGCGCTATTTTTCTACTGGGGTAACGCCTGGCGAGTCGCACGCAATGACTTCAAATCGATAGCCATACTCAGCATGGTGATCAGGGGTTACTTGCACAATCTCATAATCATTCAGCTCAACGGCTTTACTGTTTTCTGCTTTTAAACAGCGTGAATAACTATCGGCTTCAAAGCTGTAAGCAAACATGGCAATTAAACGTTTGCTACGTTCAAAGTAACCTTTGGTATCTAAAAATTGGCGAAGGTTTTCGGCGGTTTCGCCGTCAACTTCTACATCTACGTCTTGGCTTGGGGCTGAGCTTTGTGTATTTTCAGGAAGTTGTTGCTCGAGCTTTTCACCAAGTTCTTCGACTGCTTTTTGCTGTTCTTCACCTGATTCCTTGGCAATGACTTTACTATCCACAAAGGTGCTGACCATATTGTCGAGCACTTCTTCAGGTGGCTTATCATCAAGAAATGAAATTAAGTTAATAAAAACTACCGACGCTAAAACAAAGCGTACAATGGCAGTTAATAATGGTGAGTAGCTTTGACTAATAAACTTAACTCGCTCAGAGCCAAATGGCTTTATCAGCAATAAAACAAAAATATAAAAAGGTAAAAAAAGTTGAAATAACAATAAAGTACCTAGGGTTATTCCCATTGCCCAAGGTGGTAAATATAACAGGGTGGCAAAGTTATGTGTGTAGTTAAAGTGACTAGCTGAGACATGAGTTACATCATTAACTATGCCGCTTGCACCAGCTAATACAAAATTAGCGATACTGGCATAGAAGATTAAAATCAGTGCTTTGCCGGCAAGCGAGTGCCAAAGTTGGTTAAACTTGGGCCAAAACTCAATAACAAGCGCAATAATGGTGATGGTGGCACTTAACCAGCCCGATTGCAGAACAATCAGGCTGCTTAATGCTAAAAGATAGAGCTTTTGCGCGGTACTTAAGTTAAACCAAATGGCTTTTAACTGTTCAACCAGCCTCGTTTTATGAGGCTGCCAGCTACGTTGCTGTTGTTGAAACTGTTTATTAGCGCGCCATTTTGCAATTTTTAAATACCTACGCACGCAATATCCTTTTTATAGTAATGGTTTTAAGTACCTTCCTGTGTGTGAACGCTCACAATCGGCAACGTCTTCAGGTGTACCAGAAATTAAAATTTCACCACCGCCTGAGCCGCCTTCAGGGCCTAAATCGACAATCCAGTCTGCGGTTTTGATCACATCAAGGTTATGCTCGATAACAACAATGGTATTACCGTGATCGCGTAAGCGGTGAAGCACGACTAATAATTGCTGAATATCAGCAAAGTGTAAACCCGTAGTTGGTTCATCAAGGATATATAAGGTTTTACCTGTATCGCGTTTTGAAAGTTCACGAGCCAGTTTCACACGCTGCGCTTCACCACCGGAGAGGGTAGTAGCAGCTTGACCTAAGCGAATATACGACAAGCCTACATCCATTAGGGTTTGCAGTTTACGTGCAATAGCCGGAATTTTATCAAAGTAGTCACGGGCATCTTCTACGGTCATTTCGAGTACTTGGTGAATGTTTTTACCTTTGTACTGTACTTCGAGGGTTTCACGGTTGTAGCGCTGGCCTTTACATACATCACAAGGCACATATACATCAGGTAAAAAGTGCATTTCTACCTTGATCACACCATCACCTTGGCAAGCCTCACAACGACCACCTTTAACGTTAAAGCTAAAGCGACCGACCTTATAGCCACGTGAGCGGGCCTCTTGAGTACCCGCAAATAGCTCGCGAATACCTGTAAAAATACCGGTGTAAGTTGCTGGGTTTGAGCGCGGAGTACGGCCAATTGGGCTTTGGTCAATATCAATCACTTTATCAAAATGATCTAGACCCTTGATTGACTTATACGGTGCCGCTTCTGCGGTAGTTGCGCCATTTAACTCGGTATGAGCCAGCTTAAATAAAGTGTCGTTGATAAGCGTCGATTTACCTGAGCCTGATACACCTGTGATACAGGTCATTAAGCCAAATGGAATACGTAAATCAACGTTCTTTAAGTTGTTACCTGTGGCACCAAATAACTCAAGCCATTTGTCAGTAGTTTGATGGCGAGCCGCCGGTACTTCGATTTTCTTTTCGCCAGAGAGGTACTGACCCGTGATTGAATCTTTGCTAGCTAGAATATCGTCATGGGTACCTTGTGCAATAACATGGCCGCCATGAACACCGGCACCCGGGCCGATATCGATAATATGATCCGCAGCGCGAATGGCATCTTCGTCATGTTCAACCACAATAACGGTGTTGCCTAAATCGCGTAAGTGAATAAGGGTTTTTAGTAGGCGGTCGTTATCGCGTTGGTGCAAACCAATTGATGGTTCATCCAGTACGTACATAACACCAACAAGGCCTGCACCAATTTGGCTTGCCAAACGAATACGCTGAGCCTCACCACCAGAAAGGGTATCGGCACTTCGCTCAAGTGATAAATAATTAAGGCCGACATTGATTAAGAAAGATAAACGGTCGCGAATTTCTTTGAGAATTTTTTCGGCAATTTGTGCGCGCTGACCAGTTAGATTCAAGCTATCAAAAAATGCCATGCTTTCACCAATACTCATTGTGGTGATAGCTGGCAAGTTTGTTTGACCTATAAATACATGGCGAGCTTCTTCACGAAGTCGCGAGCCATGACAGCTCGGACACGCTTGGCTTGTTTGGTATTTAGCAAGCTCTTCGCGAACTGAGTTTGACTCGGTTTCACGGTAGCGGCGATTCATATTATTTAAAACGCCTTCAAACTCATGGTTACGTGTAATTAAGTCGCCACGGTCGTTACGATAGTTGAAGGCAATTTTAGTTTTGCCAGAACCTTCAAGAATTACCTTTTTGGCCTCTTTACTAAGCTCTTGGAAAGGTACTTCTAGGTCAAACTTATAGTGCTCTGCGACAGCTTGCAGCATTTGGAAGTAATAAAAGCTGCGTTTGTCCCAGCCTTTAATTGCACCGCCCGATAAGCTTAGCTCAGGATTTTGTACAACACGGTTTGGATCAAAATACTGACGCACACCTAAACCATCACAGCTTTGACACGCACCTGCCGGGTTATTAAACGAGAATAAACGCGGCTCAAGTTCACTCATAGCATAGCCACACGTTGGGCATGCAAAATTAGCAGAAAACAGCATGTCTTCGCTGAGTGAATCGTCCATTGCAGCTACATGGGCAATACCACCTGATAGCTCAAGGGCTGTTTCGAATGATTCAGCTAAACGCTGTTGTTGGCCATCTTTAACTTTAAAACGGTCAACCACGACCTCGATAGTATGCTTTTTATGAAGCTCAAGGGTCGGTGGATCTGATAAGTCACAGACTTCGCCATCGATACGGGCGCGAATGAAGCCTTGACTTGCGAGTTGCTCAAGCAGCTTAACGTGCTCACCTTTACGATCTTTTACTACTGGCGCTAATAGCATTAGCTTACTTCCTTCAGGAAGCGCTAAAACCGTATCGACCATTTGGCTGATCGTTTGTGCTGCAAGCGGTAAATCGTGAGTAGGGCAGCGAGGCTCACCTACACGGGCAAATAATAAACGTAGGTAATCGTAAATTTCGGTAATTGTACCGACCGTTGAACGCGGGTTATGCGACGTTGATTTCTGCTCGATAGAGATAGCTGGCGATAGGCCTTCGATGTGATCGACATCGGGTTTTTCCATTAGTGATAAGAACTGTCGTGCATACGCTGACAGTGACTCAACATAACGACGTTGCCCTTCTGCATACAAAGTATCAAACGCTAAAGACGATTTCCCTGAACCAGATAGGCCAGTGATAACTATCAGCTTATCACGGGGAATGGTTAGGCTGATGTCTTTTAAATTGTGCGTACGGGCGCCTCGGACTTCAATGTTTTCCATGCTATCTCGTTTTATTACCTAATTATTTTTTCAGTATCTCATAATACGCGATAAGATTAATCCTTGATCAAAGAAAAAATCATCACTTACAGGTGATTATTTAGTTTTCGCTTGTGGTAGAATCCACGCTCAAATTTTAATAGACAGCAAGATCAGTAATTCATGACAGCATCTTCACTCAACTCTCGAGAAAAACGCGCTGCCGTTTCGTTGGCGAGCGTCTTTGCATTCCGTATGCTTGGCCTATTTATGCTGATGCCAGTATTGGCTATCTATGGGCAGCAATTAGAAGGGTTTTCGCCGCTTTGGATTGGCTTTGCTATTGGTGCTTATGGTTTAACGCAAGCCGTGCTGCAAATCCCTATGGGTTGGTTGTCTGATAAAATTGGTCGTAAAAAAGTGATTATTGGTGGCCTTTGTGTGTTTGCACTTGGCTCTGTAATTGCGGCAACCGCTGAGTCTGTGCAAATGGTTACGCTTGGGCGTGCACTTCAAGGCATGGGGGCGATTGCCAGTGCCTTATTGGCGCTTGCTTCTGATTTAAGCCGTGATGAACAACGTCCGAAAGTTATGGCCGTGATTGGTATGTGTATTGGTATGAGCTTTGCTGTTGCTATGCTACTAGGGCCTATTGTTGCTGCATCGTGGGGAGTTGCTGGGGTATTTTGGCTTACCGCAGGACTGGCCATTTTAGGTATTTTAATTGTGTTGTTTTTGGTGCCTAATGCTGTCAATAAGGCGCCAAAAGGTGACACACTTGCTACGCTTGATGATATTAAGCAACTAATTAAACACCCACAATTAGCACGCCTCGATTTTGGCGTAATGCTGCTTCATCTTACATTAACTACCGTATTTGTAGCCTTACCAGGCCAACTGATAAAAGACGGCTTAGTCGCAGACCATCATTGGTATTTATATATCCCTGTGCTGTTTTTAGCGTTTTTCTTGATGGCACCAATGATGATTGTGGCTATTCGTAAAGAAAAAGAAAAACAAGCCTTTATTGGCTCAATCGCACTGCTTGTTTTAAGTATGCTCGCGATGTCGTTATGGGTTGATTCGGTGATTGGCATCGGTATTTGTATGTTGGTTTACTTTATTGCTTTTAATTTTTTAGAAGCAACCATGCCTGCACTTGTTTCGCGTATTGCCCCAGCAAACCAGAAAGGTTCTGCGATGGGGGTATTTTCATCTACGCAGTTTTTTGGTGCCTTTTTAGGTGGTTTATTAGGGGGTTACGTTGCTCAAGCATTAAGTGCGCAAGCAGTGTTTGCGGCGGCGGCACTTGTTGGGGTAATATGGCTTATCCTTGCTTGGAATATGCAAGTCCCACCAAGAAGTAAAATAATTAGCTTAATGACTGAATTAAGTTCAGAGCAGCAGGCACAAGCGCTTGCTTCTCGTCTTGTTGCTTTACCGGGCGTAATTGAAGCAACGGTTGTCTGTGATGAAAATCGCAGCTATTTAAAGATTAATGATAAAGAATTTGACCTAGACCAAGCACGCAAAGTGGCTGGTTTAATCTAACGTTTTATAGGAGAAGTTCCATGGCACGCGGTGTGAACAAAGTTATCTTGGTTGGTAATTTAGGCCAAGATCCAGAAGTACGTTATATGCCTAATGGCAATGGCGTAGCGAATATCAGCATTGCTACGACAGATAGCTGGAAAGATAAAAACACAGGGCAAATGCAAGAGCGTACTGAATGGCACCGTGTCGTGTTATTTGGCAAACTAGCAGAAGTTGCTGGTGAATACCTTCGTAAAGGTTCACAAGTGTACATCGAAGGTCGTTTACAAACGCGTAAATGGACTGATCAATCAGGCCAAGAAAAATACACTACAGAAATCGTGGTAGACATGGGCGGTCAAATGCAAATGTTAGGCGGTCGTGGTGAGCAGCAAGGTGGTGGCGGTGGCTATCAAGGTGGTCAATCACAAGGCGGTTACCAAGGTGGTCAGCAACAAGGTGGCGGTTACGGCGGTGGTGCACAGCAATCACAAAGCAATAACAGCTATGCTCCACAGCAACAGTCTGCGCCAGCACAGCAGCAACAGCGTCCACAACAGCAGTCTGCGCCGCAGCAGAGCAATAACCAATATGGTGGCGGTTATGGTCAGCAGCAAAACAATGCACCTCAACAAGGTGGTTTTGCTCCTAAGCCTCAAAATGCCCCACAAGGCGGCGCATCAAATCCAATGGAACCACCAATCGACTTTGATGACGATATCCCGTTCTAATTCACAATATAATTAGATTGTAGAGTTAATTTTTAAAACCCAGCTTAGTTGCTGGGTTTTTTATTTACGCAATACTTCGTAATCACTACTTTTGTTTGGGTTGTGTTGATTACAAAATAATTCTCATTAACTGTTTTTGCTAGGTGTTTAAAATTACAAAACTTTTGACAGCGCTGGTTATAGGATATTTCTGATATTGCTTTAAATCGCCCCGCAGCCTTGTATTTATAGGGTTCTTGAACAACACTTTGTGTATGTTTAAGCAACTAACCTGTGAAATGAAACGAGACTTAACTTCACGAATAAAGCAACCGGAGGCCATCTACGTGGCGGCCGCATTTTTGCTGTTAGTTGTTTTTAATATTTTTTTAAG
Organism: Pseudoalteromonas simplex; assembly: GCF_015278155.1. Lineage (NCBI taxonomy): Bacteria > Pseudomonadati > Pseudomonadota > Gammaproteobacteria > Alteromonadales > Pseudoalteromonadaceae > Pseudoalteromonas > Pseudoalteromonas simplex. The sequence goes on along the minus strand of NZ_JADILN010000004.1, from coordinate 219,273 downwards.
TGATGTGTTACACGACAAAGTGCACCGAACAGGCACTGAACTAGCCAAGCAGGTGTATGAGCTGAACCTTGATCCGGTTGTGTCGCAAGATATCATTGCCACATTAGTTAAAAGCCAAGGCTTTGCAATGAATGCTAGCGACGTTCCGCAAAACTTTGCGAATTTCATCGATCTTGAGCAGGAGGTTTTTAGCTATAAGACCGTTAATTTACGCTTATTTCATTGGCCTTCATGGTTAGTTGAAAGTCACTTATTTATATTTTTAAATTTAATATTGCTTGGCACTGGGTATTGGGGTTTCCGTTGGTGGAAAAAAATGTTCAAGCAATTAGAAACCTTAGAGCAGCCACAAATACAAAGCCAAGAGCAGCAAGTGGTTGAGGCACCGCCAAAGCAGTTAACATCTCCAAAACCATTAGCGCACCAAGATTTGAATATCTTATATGGTGTGCCAACTAATTATAATCATTTGTTTGCACTATTTTTTTGGAAAAGCCCGTTTCCTGCTAACCTTGATATCGATAACTACTTTAAATTAGTGATTGCTAAAGGCTTTGGTGAGCTTGTAAATCGCTCTGTTAAATTACTGCCTTCTGGCGGTATCGCTGTCACCTTAAATAATGTACCTGCCACTGAAATTGATAAATACACAAAGCGACTACATCAAGTTATCTATCAAGCTTGTTTAAATTACCGTAGTGATTTGTCTCGCGCTGATATAAAAATTGGTGTGTGTAATTACCGCACAGGGGCTGATCAGGCAGTGGTTTATCAGCTTACTAAATCGGCATTAGCACTGGCGAAACAAAGCGCTTGGCAGCATATTCATCGCTTACCTTTTGGTCACACGCAGTCAAACATGCTGGCTGATAGCAAAGAACATCTTTTTGAGTATATAAAGAAAAAACACTTTATGTTGTTTTTTCAGCCGTTATTTGACTTGCAAACGGGCGATATTTTGCAGCATGAGGCATTGATCCGTATTCGACACAAAAGCTTAGGTTTGCTTGCTGCTAGGCACTTTATTCCACACATGAGTAGTAAAAAAGATGTTTTACTGTTAGATAAAACCGTAATTTTACAAGTAAAAAAGATGTTGTTGAATGAGTCTGTTAGCTTAAAGGTAAGTATTAACTTGCATGCGATGAACTGGTTCAATGATGAGTTTTGGGATTGGTTAAATCAGCAGACAGATGACTTTAAGTGTATCGACAGGTTGCAATTTGAACTCAGCGAAGATGATTATTTAAAACAGCATAAAAAGCTTAGTACACAGTTCGAGTGTTTAGAAAAACTCTCGGCAGGTATAGTTATTGATAATGTACGCAGCAGTGAGCACCTAGCGACCTACAAAGGCATTAATAACATTTGTAGTATTAAGCTAGCTTTAGAGCTAATTCATAATATAGACACAAGTGCTCAGCAACAAAGAATTGTTAAGCAAATAATTACTAAAGGGGCAGAACTAAACTTTCCTGTCTATGCAGTTGGAGTAGAAACACAGAACGAACTTGCGACCTTAAAAAACTTAGGTGTTATTGCCGCGCAAGGCTTTTACTTTGCCGAGCCATTACAAAAGCTGGCGGATATTACGCCCTATAGTTAGTCAATGAGTCCTCGGTACTTGAGGCCATTTAACCCTTGTAGCCCACCTGTATGGACTGCAATGATGTGCGAACCTTTAGCAAAGTAGCCTTGCTCTATAAGTTGCCATACAGCAAAGAGCATTTTACCGCTGTAAATTGGCTCAAGCGGAATTGTGTGTTGCTTGCTAAAAGTTTGGCAAAATTGCCACAAGTTATCGCTAAACTTTCCGTAGCCACCATCATGAAAGTCGCAAAGCAGCTGCCAGTTTTGTTGCTGATTTGCTTTATTACTTAGCTGCTTTATCTCATCAATTAAGTAGTGCGCTTGTTTCAGTACTGCGACACCTAACAGCTTTGTGTGCTGCGGTGCGCCTTCAATTAACCCCGCCAATGTACCGCCACTGCCAGTAGGGCAAACAATCACATCAGAACTTGGTAGGCTCTGTGCTAACTCTTTGCAACCTAAAAGCGCAGCTGCGTTGGTGCCGCCTTCTGGCAATATGTAGGCATTCGGAAACTGTGCTTGTAACTGTGCTAAGTAAGTGTGGTCGTGCCTTAACCGGTAAGTAATTCGATTTACTGGGTGTAAGCTCATACCGCATTGCTTTGCGTAGTTAAGTGTTGGATTTGCTTCGTCTAGTTCAGGGCCGCGAATAATGCCGTGTGTTTTAAAACCAAATAGTTTACCCGCAGTTGCTGTGGCATGAATATGGTTTGAAAATGCACCACCAAAAGTGAGTAGTTCAGATTTCTTCTGTTGCTGCATGGCTTGCAAGTTAAATTTTAGCTTACGCCATTTGTTGCCACTAATTTGCGGGTGAATAAGATCATCACGCTTGATGCTGAGCTGAACTTTACGTGCCGCTAATAAGGGGTGATGAATTGTTTGTACTGGTGATTCAAAAGAACTATTCACGGTATCATTTTTTAGTAAATAAACACGCCCAATTGTAGCAAAGTCGTCTTAGAGATAGAAATTAGTCAATTAAACCAAAATGATTTTGTTATTTACTGGCATCAACTAAGGTAATAGAGGTAAACTGAGATAATAATTGAACAAAGCTTGTGTTTTGCCTTGCAAGTACATAGCATAAGAGTTTAATTATAAAAAATAATAATGACCAAATAATTGCCGCTTTTTGGGAATGGAATATATGCGAATTGCTCCTTTATCTCTGTTAATTTCAGTTAGTTTGCTAGCGACAAGTGCATTTGCACAAGATACAGCTACGGTAACTGGCATTGAATCAGAGATCAGTAAAAAACAAGCCGAATACGATAACTCGACCCTAATCCTCGAAAAACACCTAAAAGAAGAAAGTCAGTTACAAAAACAACTCGAATTATTGCGCGCCCGCTCAACTGAGCTAGATAAAGAAAAAAACCAAGCGCTAGATGCAATGAATGAGATGTATCGCCGACTGATTGATGACCCAACCCTTGATATCAGCAATGCGCAGTCGCGTTACCAAAAAGCTGTGGTTGATCACAAACAAAACAAAGATGATATTTCGATGCAATTGGCGGCAATTGCTTCACATAGAAAAGACATTGAGCAAATTCGTGTATCAAAGCACACCCAGTTAAATACCTTAGAAAGTTTAAAAGAGCAGTTAGCAACGGCACGTGTTGAGCGTTTACGTAACGAATTCACTCGTGAAGGCACATTAGAGGTTAATCATACGATTAACTGTAAGCGCACCGAAACACTTGCTGCCTGTGAGCAGCGTGGCCAACAAATGGGCTTACAAAAAGCCACTAAACGCTTTGTAGACCAGATTTTTGCTAACTTAACAGAAGAGCGTTTAGTTGAACCAAAACGTAACCTTGCCGGTGCACAGGTTAAGATTTTAAGTAGCCATGTCGTGAACAGTGCTTTTAGTGGTCAAGGTAACTACAACGTTAATTTAAGCGTGACCATGCGCGGTGATGTAAACAGCAGTCGTTTATGTAGCCTACTTAATTTAGACAATCGTTTTTGTGCAGATTATGGCACGCCTTTGGCCGGTAATTATCAAGCAAATTACGACGCAACGTATTCAGATAGTCAGTTAACATTCAGTAACTCTCAGGATAATAATCAAGTGGTCTCTGTATCACGTTTTAATGAGCAACCTGTAAGCGATTATTCTGTAAAAAAGCCAATTAAGGTTGAACCATTACCTGATCAAAATAAATCTAAAATGGTTGAATTAACACTGCGTTCAAATGTTTATGATGATGAAGTGTTTATTGATGGCGTGAGCTATGGTGCAACTAGGTTAACAACGTCATTACCAAAGGGCTTTCACAATATTGAAATTCGCAAACGTGGCTACAAAAGCTATAAAGCGCGAATTGATCTGCGTAAAGCACAAACCATTAATGCAAACCTAGTTAAAGTGCCTGAGCCAGTTGTTGCTGAAGTGACAGCGGCACCAGAGCAACCTGTAACAGCACCTGTTGCAAGTATTGTTAATAAAACCAGTTCTGCCAGCATTGTAGTTATTCCTGCTGGTAAATTTAAGATGGGTGATATTAACGGCAATGGGTTAGCGAATGAGCGCCCAGTGGTAGAAAAAACCATTGCTAACTCATTTGCAATGCAAAGCAAAGAAGTAAGCGTTGGTGAGTATGAGCAATTCGTTGCGAATACCGGCTATAAAACAGAAGCAGAAAAAGATCGCGGCTGTGCATATTACTTAAATGGTGAACCAGTTTGGGAAGCAACTCTAAACTGGCGCAATCCGGGTTTTGATCAAGAAAGCGATTTCCCGGCGGTTTGTTTAACTTACAACGATGCCAAAGCGTATGCAGATTGGTTATCGGGTCAAACAGGCCAGTTATTTCGTTTACCAAACGAGGTTGAGTGGGAATACGCTGCACGTGCAGGTAAAGAAACTGAATACCCTTGGGGTAACGAAATTGGTAAAAATTTAGCGAACTGTGGCTGGTGTGGAAGCGAATGGTCAAACAGGAGCGCAGCACCAACAGGGTCGTTTTCTCCTAACGCATTCGGCCTATACGATACAGTAGGTAATGTGTGGGAATGGACAAACAAAAAGTCAGGGCAGTCTGATGTGGCTGTTCGAGGCGGTGCATGGAATTTTGCTCCAAGCCTAGCACGCGTTTCAACGCGCTTAATCTTAGCGCCAGATTTTCGTGCAAACTATATCGGTTTCCGTTTAGTACGCGAACGATAAGAATTTAAAAAGGAAGCAATGGATGCTTCCTTTTTAGCAATTTAATTAAAGCAGTTGCGCTTTTTCATGATTAGCATGATAGAGTGAGAGCAGCTAATATAAGAACGAATTTTCAAAGGTCATCCAGCCTCATGTTTAAAAAACTCCGTGGTATTTTTTCAAACGATCTATCGATCGACTTGGGTACAGCCAATACCCTAATTTACGTAAAAGAAGAAGGTATTGTATTAAACGAGCCTTCAGTTGTTGCTATTCGTCAAGAGCGTGCTGGTGGCCCTAAGAGCGTAGCATCTGTCGGTACCGAAGCTAAGCAAATGCTAGGTCGTACACCGGGTAACATTAAAGCAATTCGTCCAATGAAAGACGGTGTCATTGCTGACTTCTACGTGACTGAAAAAATGCTACAACACTTTATCAAGCAAGTGCATAACAACAACTTTATGCGCCCAAGCCCGCGTGTTCTTATCTGTGTGCCTTGTGGTGCAACACAAGTAGAAAAACGTGCGATTCGTGAGTCGGCTATGGGTGCCGGTGCTCGTGAAGTTTATCTAATCGAAGAGCCAATGGCTGCGGCTATCGGTGCTGGCCTACCAGTGTCTGAAGCAACCGGTTCAATGGTTGTTGATATCGGTGGTGGTACAACTGAAGTTGCCATTATTTCTTTAAATGGTGTGGTTTACTCTTCATCTGTACGCATCGGTGGTGACAAGTTTGATGAAGCTATCATTAACTATGTACGTCGTAACTTTGGTAGCTTAATTGGTGAAGCAACTGCCGAAAACATCAAACACCAAATCGGTTCGGCTTTCAAAACAGATGAGCCAATTGAAATTGAAGTACGTGGTCGCAACCTAGCGGAAGGTGTGCCGCGCTCATTCACCCTTAACTCGCACGAAATTTTAGAAGCACTGCAAGAGCCATTAATGGGTATTGTAAGCGCGGTAATGGTTGCTCTTGAGCAATCTCCACCAGAGCTTGCATCTGATATCTCTGCTCACGGTATGGTATTAACCGGTGGTGGTGCATTATTAAAGGATCTAGACCGTTTATTAATGGAAGAAACTGGTATCCCAGTTGTGGTTGCTGATGATCCATTAACCTGTGTTGCACGTGGCGGCGGTAAGGCACTAGAAATGATTGATATGCACGGTGGTGACGTATTTAGCTACGACTAATGAAGTTACTTTTTGGTCGTACCATCTCTTTGCAACTGCGGCTTTTTGTCGCAGTGCTTTTGAGTGTCGTGCTGATCGTGGGCGATCGCTACACGCAAGGTGGTACAACAATCCGCACCAGCCTAAACACTCTAGTTAGCCCACTCATTTACCTTGCCAACTTGCCCTATGAGCTATTTAGTATTGGCGCGAAGAATCTGCATACCCGCGAACAGCTTTTAACCGAAAACGAAGCATTAAAAAAGAAGCAGTTACTACAAAGCGAACAATTACAACAACTGCAATTTCTATCTCGTGAAAACGATAAATTACGTGCTTTACTTGGTTCATCGGCTAAACAATCAAATCGTAAAATTATTGCACAAGTCCTCTCTGTTCACTCAAACCCGTATAGCCACCAAGTGGTTATTAACCGTGGTACAACCGATGGCCTAAGCGAAGGCCAAGCTGTGATTGACGAAATGGGTGTTGTAGGGCAAATCACTCAAGTGGGGTCAACTACCTCGCGCGTACTACTGATGACAGATACAACTCATGCCACACCTGTGCGTATTTTACGTAACGATGTGCGTACCGTGGTTGAGGGTATTGGTAAAATTAACGTGGTAAAGCTTTCGCATGTGCCGCATAGCCTTGATGTTCGTATTGGCGATATTTTGGTTACGTCTGGTCTTGGTGGTACTTTCCCTGAGGGTTATCCGGTTGCCGTGGTGACCGAAATTAACCGCGATGAAGGGCGTCCTTTTGCGCAAGTTTATGCTGAGCCAATTGCGCAACTTGACCGTATTCGCTTATTGGTTGTGCTGTGGCGTAATCAGCAGGAGAGCATCAGCAATGAATAGTCGTCACTCTTTGCTGATTGCTATCAGTATCTTTTTTGCATTGGTAATGGCACTAATGCCGTTACCAATTTCGTTTGAGCCATACCGCCCAGACTGGGTGTTAATGGTATTAATGTATTGGTCGTTAGCGGTGCCGCACCGTCTAAATATTGGCACAGCCTGGGTCGTTGGTTTATTAATGGACCTTGCATCAGGTTCGCCACTCGGTGTGAACTCACTGACTTATTCGGTGTGTATATTTATCACTGCGAGTAACTTCCAAAAAATTAGAAACTTTTCTTTATGGCAGCAAAGCATTTTAATTGCTTTGTTTTTAACGCTTTACCACCTCATGCAATTTTGGCTTAACCACTTTTTAATGGGCGTTTATTTTAGCCCGCATTATATGTGGCCAGTGCTAACCGGCATGCTTTGTTGGTGGTGGATATTCTTAATTTTGCGTAAATATCGCCGTCATTTCAGGATTAGATAATGCAAACCGCAATTTATTTGGCGTCTGCATCACCGCGCCGAAAAGAGTTGCTCAGCCAACTTGGCGTTGAGTTTTCTCAATTTAGCGTTGATGCTGATGAAAGCCAATTCCCAAACGAAGCCCCGCGTGACTTTGTAGAGCGCCTAGCCAAACTCAAAGCACAATCGGGCGTTGCTATGGGTTACACCGACCGCCCAGTACTTGGCAGCGATACCGTGGTTGTCATTGATGATACCGCACTTGGTAAGCCGCTAGACCAAGCTGATTTTACCGCTACCATGAAGCGCTTATCTGGCCGTACCCATCAAGTGATGACGGCTGTGGCTATTGCTGATAGTGAGCAAGTAAAAAGCTGCCTTGTTGTCACCGATGTTACATTTAAACCACTCAGCGATGCTGAAATTGATGCCTACTGGCATAGTGGTGAGCCGCAAGATAAAGCCGGTGGTTATGGCATTCAAGGCTTAGGTGGCCGCTTTGTGAGTCATCTTTCGGGTAGCTATTTTGCGGTTGTCGGCTTACCTTTATATGAGACAGAGCAGTTATTAAACGAATTTTTAAGAGGGTAACATGAGCACCGAATTACTGATCAACGTTACACCGAGCGAAAGTCGCGTTGCGCTTATCGAAAATGGCGTACTGCAAGAAATCCAATTAGAGCGAATTGGCAACCTTGGCATAGTGGGCAATATTTACCTAGGTAAAATCAGCCGCGTACTACCGGGTATGCAGGCTGCGTTTGTCGATATTGGCTTAGAGAAAGCCGCCTTTTTACATGCATCAGACATTGTAAACAGTGCCTCAATTGTAGAAGGCGTTGACGAACAGCCAATCAAAAAAGTACAAGATATTCGAGAGCTTGTGCGCCAAGGTCAACATATCATGGTGCAAGTGGTTAAAGACCCGCTAGGTACCAAGGGCGCGCGCTTAACAACCGATATCACGATTCCTTCTCGTTATTTAGTGTTTATGCCAGATGCAACACATGTAGGTGTAAGCCAGCGTATTGAAACCGAAGAAGAACGTTCGCGTTTAAAGAAAATTGTTGCTGAATATGGTGATGATGACGGCAGCTTTATTGTTCGTACCGCAGCAGAAGGTGCATCTGAAGCAGAGCTACGTCACGATGCGGAATTTTTAAAAAAGCTGTGGCAAAAAATCGTCACTAAGCGCAAAAAAACCAGTAAAGAAAGTATCTTGCATGAAGACTTAACACTGGCGTTTCGTACTCTACGTGACTACGTAGGTGAAGACATGGAGCGTATTCGTGTTGACTCAAAACTAACCTATCAAGAGCTTAAAGAATTTACTGAAGAATTTGTGCCGCTGTTATCGGGAGCATTAGAATACTACCCGGGTGAGCGACCTATTTTCGATTTATTCGATGTTGAAACCGAGATCCAAAAAGCACTACATCGTAAAGTTGAGCTTAAATCGGGAGGTTATTTAATTATCGACCAAACCGAAGCGATGACAACCGTTGATGTAAATACCGGTGCGTTTGTTGGCCACCGTAACCTCGAAGAGACCATTTTTAATACTAATATCGAAGCAACCTCAGCAATTGCTCGTCAGCTACGTTTACGTAATTTAGGCGGCATCATTATCATCGACTTTATCGATATGATTAGTGATGAGCACAAACGCCGAGTATTGCATTCACTTGAATCTGCGCTTGCAAAAGATCGTGCAAAAGCCAACATAAATGGCTTATCTGCACTAGGCTTAGTAGAGATGACCCGCAAACGCACCCGCGAAAGCTTGGAGCACATTCTTTGTGATGTGTGTCCAGCGTGTTCAGGGCGCGGCTCGCAAAAAACGGTCGAAACGGTTTGCTACGAAATCTTGCGTGAAATCGTGAGGGTAAACCGTGCCTATGCAGCTGATAAGTTCATGGTTTACGCATCGCCTTCGGTAAGTGAAGCATTGATCAATGATGAGTATCACAACCTTGCTGAGCTGGAACTATTTATTGGTAAGCAAGTCAGTATTCAAACAGAGAGTTTATACAACCAAGAACAGTTTGATGTGGTAATGATGTAATGAAGGCAAAAACGGTCTGCTTTTATTGTTTACGTAAGTTATGGCAAGTATTTGCTATTACTCTCGTACTGCTGGCCGTTATTGTCTCTGTGGTAAAGTACTCACTGCCATACGCGAATGACTATAAAGATGACATTGAAGCGTTTTTGTATGAACGTTTTGATGTAAATTTAGCGATTGGCTCAATCTCAGCCAGTTGGCAGGGGAAAGGACCCGCCTTAGTCATCGAAGATATTTCCTTTGAAGATAACCAAACCTCACCCATTGCACTCACCATTGATAAAGCGAGCCTTGAAGTTAACTTATGGGAATCGGTAAAAACCCGTCAGCTTAAATCGAGCTACTTTGTGATCAATGGTTTTCATGCTGATGTCGATTTACCAACGATGCTTGATTTAGGCAATAATCAACAATCAGGTAACTTTGAGCAAAAAGAACTTATCGAAGGTTTGTTTCTTGGTGAAACAGGGCACTTTGCAGTGCAAGATAGTAGCCTTAACTTTATCCTCAATGATGGTAAAGAGCGTAAGCTCATTCTTGAAAACATTGTCTGGCAAAATACCCCTGAGCAACATCAAGGCTCAGGTACATTAGCGTTACCAGGAATTTCTGTTGGTAGCTTTGACGCCCGTATGGCGCTGAATGGTTCGACCCTCGAAACCATGGCAGGTGATATCTATGTGCAAGCGGCGAACGTTGATGTATCTAAATGGCTGGCACAATATATTAATACCGACAAGCAGCAGCTTAATTCAGACATCAACTTACAAACTTGGTTTAGCCTTGATAAAGGCCTGATCAGCGATGTAAAAGTGCAGTGGCTACCGAGTTTTATCAACTGGCAACAAAACCAAGAAGCGCATCAAATCAGTTTAAGCGAAGGTGGTTTTCATTTATTTCCAAAGCAAGGTGGCTGGCGCTTAAAAAGCACCGGACTTACCTTTGAAAGCGATTTAAAACAATGGCCAACCTTACAATTTGAAGGTCAGCTTGGCGATAAAAATCAAATTTGGTTAAAGCAATTTGATTTTGCATTGCTGGCCAAGTTATCGCAGTTAAGTAACTTTGAAGTACTTGCCCCGTTTTTAGCTCGTCAACCCAATGGTCAGTTAAGTGATGCCTACCTTGAGTTAGGTCAGCAGGATAACTGGCAACTTTGGTTTCAGGGCGAACAAATTAATTGGCTGTCGCTGCAAGGTGTTCCGGGTGGGCAAGCTATCCGCGTTAATGGCTTAATTAATCAATCAGCTGGGCGAATTCAGCTTTATGGCGAGAATAATCAACTATTAACAAACGGCAGCTTTAGCCAAGATATTGCCTATAACCAATTAAATGTAGAACTAGACCTTCATCATTACGATGATGGCTGGCGCATTAGTAGCGATAATATTTGGCTTGATAACGACGAAGTAACTGTGGCTGCTGAGATGATGCTCAGCCTGACTGATGAACCGTGGTTAGATTTATATGCTGAAGCCTATGCCCCTGATGCTAAAGTCGCTGGGCATTATTTTCCGTTACCTGTCATGAGCAAAAGCCTTGTTAGCTACCTCAATGGAGCCATTAAAGGTGGCGAAGTAAATAAAGCGCAAGTGTTGTTCTCAGGGCCATTTAAAGGGTTTCCGTTCAAAGAGCAGCAAGGTCAATTTGAAGTGTTAGCGAATGTTGAAAACGCGAACTATAAGTTTTCACCAAGCTGGCCAGAAGTTGAAGATGCCAACGTCATTTTACATTTCGAAAATGAGCGCATGGATATCTATAGCAAGTCGGGCAAGTTGGTTAATCTAGTCCTTGGCGATAGCGTGCATGTCAGTATTGCCGATTTAATGAATGCAGATGTCTTAAAAGTTGCTATTAATAAACGCGCCCATGGCGATAAGCTTAATCCCTTCTTTTCTGCGACTCCGTTAGCAAAACCGTTAGCTGATGTATTTGAGGTAGTTCAAGCTAAAGGGGAAGCGCAGGCTGAAATTGAATTACTAGTAGATCTAGAGTCTGGTCATGTTGATGCGATTGGTGAAGTTGAGTTAGCTAATATTCCGATTTACCTTGCACAGCCTGGGATCACACTTAATCACATGACCGGTATTGTTAAGTTTAACAACGATAAAATCGACTTAAAAAATGCCAAAGCAGATTGGATGGGTATGCCGCTCACTGCAAGTTATAACAGTGAAAGTGTGGCTGATAACTATCGCGCTGAAATTGCTATAAAGTTAGCACTTGAAGCTGAGCCTTTAATTGAACAGGCGCATGGTTTACTGGCCGGTTACTTAAGCGGCCAAAGTGATGTAGATATTAATGTGTCGCTTAACTTTTTACCGAATGACTTTAATTACCGCGCCGATGTGAGTGGTAATTTAATCGGTGTGACTAGCCAACTACCTGCACCTTATAACAAAGGCGCAGAGCAGAAATGGCCATTAACTGCAGTGGTACAGGGCGACCGTATTTCTAATTTGATCACCGCAAATGTTGATGAGCAGTTATTTTTTAATGCGATTTTAGATAATGGCGAAAAGAAATTTAGTAATGCCCATTTAATTTTAGGTGCACAAGATTTAGGTTTGAACCGTGAAGGTTTTGCGGTATCTATTGATTTACCAGAAACCGAAATAGTGCCTTGGTTTGGCTTAATTGATCAAATTATTGCGCTTACCAAAGTTAAGTCAGATGCGCCAAGTGTGATGCCTGCATTCAACAACGTAACGGGCAAATTTAATAAACTGGCACTACACAATATCGACTTTAACGATTTTGAATTTCGCTTAGCGCCAAAACAATCAGATTTAGAGTTAAAGCTAAATGCTAAAGAATTACGTGCCGATGCACTGATCCCAACCGGTGAAACACGCAGACCAATTCAAATTTTTACTGACTACCTGCGTATTAATTTTAACGAAGTTGCAGAGCAAACAGAGCAAAGCACTGAACCTGAAGATTTAAGCTGGTTAACCCGAGTCCCGGCCATCGAGTTTAACTGTGAAGATTGTAAAGTCGCTGACTATCAGCTCGATAAAATTAAAAGTAGCTTAGTTGGGGAGAACGATAAACTTTTGTTTACTGAGCTGGTTATCGACAAAGGCGATCACGTATTGCGCGGTAAAGGGCAATTTGCCGATGGTCAAACACGCTTTAGTGGTAACTTACAAAGTGACGATATTGGTGCGCTATTTGATGAGTTTGATATCACTACTACAGTAAAAGACTCTGACGCCAATATTAAGTTTGATCTTGCATGGCAAGGCGCCCCTTATAGCTTTGATGTACCAAGTTTAGCCGGTGAGTTAGATTGGCGTTTAGGTGAAGGGCACCTTGCTGAGATCAGTGATGGTGGTGCGCGAGTATTCTCATTACTGAGTTTAGACTCGTTAGTGCGTAAGCTGAAACTGGACTTTAGGGATGTATTCTCCAAAGGCTTTTTCTATAACAGCATGCAAGGCACGATGCAGCTAGAAAAGGGCATTGCTTACACTCAAGATACCAAACTTGATGGTGTGCCTGCTGATTTAACGATTAAAGGCCATACAAACTTAAATACCTTTGAAATTGATTACGACCTAGCGGTTGCGCCGCAGGTAACGTCGAGTATTCCAGTGATTGTGGCATGGATGGTTAATCCGGTAAGTGGTCTTGCTGCGTTGGCAATCGACAAAGTGATTCACTCAGCGCGGGTGATCTCAGAGATCAACTTTAAAGTAACAGGCAGTATGAACGATCCTGTTGTCGAAGAAGTTGATCGTAAGAGCCGTGAAGTGACGTTACCGCAAGCCGCGCAAAGCCAGCCGCAGTCGTCGACGCAACTAAAATTAAAAGATGCCGCATCTTCAGCGAGTTTAGATAATAATGAAGGCTAATCCTCACCCACAGGTTGTTGCAGTACAAATGTGCTCAAGTATGAATGCTGAGCAAAATCTCGCTTTTTTAGCAGAGACGTTGAATCAGTTACCTGCAACTCGGCCATTGCTAGTGTGTTTACCGGAAAGCTTTTTGATCTTTAGTAAGCAAAGCCAAGCAAGCTATCAATTAGGTCACCAAAGTGAGGCATATAAAGCGAAACTTGCCGATTTATGCAAGCAACATGATATTTGGTTAGCCGCTGGCACCCTGCCTGTTTCGCAGCAAAATGGTAAGTATTTAGCCGCCTCGTTTTTATTTAACAACCAAGGCGATGTTGTTGCGCAGTACAATAAAATTCATTTATTTGATGTAGATGTAGCCGACACTACCCGCAGTTACCGAGAGTCTGATGCGACGCAAGCAGGCAATGATATTGTGGTGGTCGACTCGCCATTTGGTAAAATTGGCTTAGCAGTATGTTATGATCTACGTTTTAGTGGCTTATTTACCGCCATGCAGCGCCAAGGGGCTGAGCTTATTTTAGTGCCCAGTGCCTTTACCACAGTCACCGGTGCTGCTCATTGGCATATTTTATTAGCTGCACGTGCAATCGAAACACAATGTTATGTGGTTGCCGCAGCGCAGTGGGGCGAGCACGAGAATGGCCGCCACACTTATGGGCACAGCATTATTATTTCACCATGGGGAGAAACGCTCAGTGAGCTTGCCTCTGGTACCGGGTTTATCAGCCATGAGCTTGATTTAAACCGCTTGAATACAATTCGCCAAGACATGCCTGTGCAGTCTCAGCAACGATTTAGAGAGCATTTATTATGAACACGGTTGAACAGCATTTATTACATGACAGCCAATTAACAAGAGAAGAATTAGAAAAAACGCTCGCTTTTATTCATCAGCACCAAGTTGACTATGCCGACCTGTATTTTCAATCGAGCCATCACGAATCTTGGGTGCTTGAAGACGGTTTAGTAAAAGAAGGCTCATACAACGTTGAGCGTGGTGTGGGTGTGCGTGCTGTTAGCGGTGAAAAAACCGGTTTTTCATACTCAGATGCGATTAACCTTGAAGCGTTAAACAAAGCAGCAACGGCTGCACGTAGCATTGCCAATGCTGGCGAAAACAAAACAATTCAGGTGTTCAGTGATGTAGCTGCTAAACAACAGTATGCGCCGCATCAGCCAATTCAAAGCATGAGCAACGATGACAAAGTAAGCCTGCTACGTGAACTTGAAAACTATATTCGTCAATTAGCGCCGGATGCTGAGCAAGTGATCAGTTCAATGTCGGCGGTTTATGAAGAAGTGTTAATTGCTGCAAGTGATGGCACCTTTGCCACCGATATTCGCCCGCTTATTCGCTTAAACTGCTCAGTGTTACTTGAGAAGAACGGCCGTCGTGAGCGCGGTGGTGCAGGGGGCGGTGCGCGTTTAGATTATGGCTATTTTAAAGAATTAGTCGATGGCAAACCGCGTTGGATGGAATACGCTGAAGAGGCTGTTCGTCAAGCAAAAGTAAACCTAGAAGCAATCGATGCACCTGCCGGTAGCATGGAAGTTGTGCTAGGCGCAGGTTGGCCGGGTGTGTTACTACACGAAGCGGTAGGCCATGGCCTAGAAGGTGACTTTAACCGTAAAGGCGCATCGGCGTTTAGCGGTAAAGTAGGTCAAAAGGTGGCATCTGAGCTGTGTACAGTCGTGGATGACGGCACTATTGCTGATCGCCGTGGTTCATTGAACGTGGATGACGAAGGGACACCAGCTGCGTATAACGTGCTTATTGAAAACGGTATTCTAAAAGGCTACATGCAAGATAAGCTAAATGCCCGTTTGATGGGAGTTAACCCTACTGGTAACGCACGCCGTGAATCGTATGCTCATTTACCTATGCCGCGTATGACCAACACCTATATGTTAGGTGGCGAGCACAGCCAAGCTGATATCATCAGCTCAGTGAAAAAAGGTATCTTCGCGCCTAACTTTGGTGGCGGCCAAGTGGATATTACGTCAGGTAAGTTTGTATTTAGTGCCTCTGAAGCCTACTTAATTGAAAACGGTAAAATCACGCAACCTATCAAAGGCGCAACACTGATTGGCAATGGCCCAGAAGTGATGCAGCAAATTTCGATGGTAGGCAACGACTTAGCGCTTGATAAAGGCGTTGGCGTGTGTGGCAAAGATGGCCAAAGCGTACCTGTTGGTGTGGGTCAACCAAGCCTTAAAATTGATAACCTAACTGTGGGTGGTACGGCTTAATTGTCCCTACTGATAGTTATAGTGAACGCGAGGGTAATCCCTCGCGTTTTTGTATTAGCTCAATAGCATCCATATACCTGCGGCAATCATAAATAAGTTTTCACTCAGAGAGATAAAGCCGAGCGGCACATTACTGTCGCCACCAACACAGGCGCATTTCAGCTCTCGTTTATCGATATACACAGCCTTAATAACTGATACCGCACCTATACCACCAATAAATAATGAAAATGGTGCTACAGCTAAGGCGGGTAATTTAGCCACCATACCTATCGCTACATACGCCTCTATAAATGGATAAACATAGGCGTAGTGCACGACACGCATGGCTAGTAAGTCATAGGTAATAAATGAGTTAGAAAAGCTGTATAAGTCTTGCAGCTTTTGTATCGCTAATACCGCCATGGATAATGCAACAAACAGCATCAGATTTTGCATAGAAAATAAAGCCTCACCACTGGCATAAGTGAAACCGCAGCTTAGTAGCATAGCTACTGCGAAAATGGCTAAAACAGGGGTATAACTGGTACCTTGTTGGCCAGCCTCGGGCAGATTAAAAAAGTCGCGTAAATCATCGTAACCACCAATGCGTTTATCATTGATAAAGGTTTGTGGTGTGGTTTTTACATCATGCTGCTGTTTGAATTCGTCAGTTTGCTCACGGCTGGTTAAGTGACGATCATCAACATCGTAACCATGACGCTCTAGTAAATCTTTTGATTTTAAACCGAATGGGCAAATATGCTCATCGGTCACCATGCGATATAAAATTGCAGACTTAGACACAGTGCCTCCTTGTAAAAATGCCTTGTTTACTGCGTAATAACTACTTAATTACACAGTAAACAAGAGCAAACTCTTGCTATAACTGGTTACTTTATTAACAGTTACAAGGTTTGTGCCAGCACGGGTTATTGCTTAGTTATAGTTAAAACAGCATCCATTACCGGATCGATACCTGCAAAGTAGTCTTTTGCAGAAAGTGTAATTGGCATATCGGGCGCTAACCAGATTCGATGATCTTCCGCTCGGCTTTGCTGGTGGAATTGGCTCGAAATAAGGCCTGTTTGTTTACTGTATGGCAGGTTAAACCAGCCAGCTTCACCTGCCACATTCGGGCGGGTGCCTGATGGCTCACCTACAAAAATCGCTGGCACTATATTGGCAATCTTTACAGCTACATCATGGCCTGCCGAAAACGTATTGCGGCCAATTAATATAAATAGCTTTCCTTGTGGTTTTAATACGTTAAAAAATGCGGCCGTTGCCACCAAAGGCGGGGTGAGCGAGCCATTACCACCACTGTTATGGCGAAGGTCTAGCACCAGATGCTCAATGTCATCGTGTTTGATTTGTGCTTGTAGCTGCATGGCAAATTCAGCAAGGGTGAGATCTTTGTTATTTCGCACATCATTGAATTGTACATACAGTAATTTATTCGTTTTGATTTGTTCGCTCCAAAACGGCGTATTGTTTTTTGCTAAGTATCTAAGCGTAGGGTGCTCAGCAAGTTTTGGTAACTTAGGAAAACCTGTAAATTGCATTGGTTTGAGCGCTGGTGTAACTGTGGTGATAGCGCCTTGTGGTGAGCTGAGCGTAAGTGTTACCTCGCTCCCTTTGCTAATGCCAAGCCCGTTTAGCACATCAAGCAAACTTAAATAATAGGGACCCAACCAAAGGGTTTGCATTTCATTATCGCGAGCATTAATACGTTTAGTTAACTCAAGAGCTTGCTGGGCTGGTGTATCGGAAAATGCCTCAACTTTATAGCCAACATATTGCTGGTAATCGCTACTTGCTTTGCTGATGTATAAACCGTCACTAAATTGATAAAACTGAAATGGTAGTTGCTGAAAGTTGCCTGTTTCACCCCATGCTGGGATCAATAGATTATGACCATTGCCAAGTAATGCAATTAGCTCCATAAACTGAAAAACAATTTGCTGATCGGTTAGAATAGGAATCGACTTATCAATCTCAGCTACTTTTTCTGCAAACTGTTGTGAGCTCATGTTTTGATACATTGCCACGTGTAAACGTTTAATTTCTGAGACTAAAAACGCTAAATCGGCGCGCCATTTTTGATCTCGATTGAGTTCAGTATCCAAATTATTACCCGCAAGTGATTTATAACTGGCTGATTGTGCAAAGCGTTCAAAGTAAGGGTTAATACCAGATTTAAATAAGCTGGTGCCAGCAAGTGTTGGGCGGTCATCCCATCTTGCTGCTAGTGCTTTTTTAAGCCAATACTCGGCTTGCTGTTGGTTATCAAGCTCTGCGTATGCCTCTGCAATTTTAACCATTAAATCGTTTGGGTTACTGGCCCCATTAGGAATGCCTTTTAAGCTAGTCCCAATTGCAAGTGCGCGTTGCAAAGCATTGCTGGCATTTTGGTAATCGGCCAATTGAAAATAACTGAGGCCAAGTACATACCAAGTATCGCCATCGTGTTGATATTCATTAATGAGCATTTTTGTGAGTTTATTCACCTGAGCCCAGTTTTGTTGTTTAGCAAATTCTATTGCTGCTGTTTTCGATTGAAAGTAAGCGATTGGATCGCTTGCACCAACACGACTTGGCTGCACTTTTAAAGCTTGATTCGTCACCTCTAAAGAGTGATTCGTTGCTAAAGCAAAACCCGAAAAGTTTATTAATAGGCACAAAGTTAGTAGTAAAAAATAGGACTTGTACATCAGGAGTCTCAAAGTTGTTTTTTGTTTAAATTAGCGTTTGAGTTGTAAAAAAGCGTCCTAAAACAGGATTTAGGACGTTTTTTGTCTGTTTTATGAGCTAATTCTTTTGCGTTTGCTTCTTAAATTGACTCGGTGTTAATCCCGTTTCTTTTTTAAACACGGCATTAAAAGTCGATTTAGAATTAAAGCCTGCTTGAAATGCCAGCTCTATCAGGCTGAGTTTTTGAGGTGAGTCTTGCTCTATTTCGCGTTTAACATCATTCACTCTATGCTGGTTGATGTACTCACAAAAATTGTTCCCCGTTGTGCTGTTAATAGCCCAAGATATTTCTTTACTACCGAGCCCGGTTTGATTTGCTAAGTCGTTTAGTGAGAGCCTAGGTTGTCGATAAAGCGATTCGTTAATAATCAAGTTATCAATGGTTGAGAAAATTTGCTGCGCAAGTTGCTCGTCAGCCGAATCAGTTTGTTCAGCTTCGGGTTCTTCTGACAATGTGACTGGCTCGAATTGAAAGCTATTTTTGATGGTGTGAAACAACAAAAAGCTAAACATCAGCAGTAACAGTATTTCATTTAATAAATACCAGTGCATCTTTAAATCGAGCGGCGTGATTGGTTGCACATTCATGCGCAGCAAATCAAATACGACAATAATGGCAAAAATAAATAATGCTTTGATCAGCCACTTTAATTTAAGGCTCTCAGCATCTGAGCGCGCATGCATAAGTTGTTTGTGATAGCGCTTTAAAATGCCATAAGCGAAGTAGAAATAACCAAGTTGACTGAGCGAACCAAGTAAAATGATCGCTTGCGTGTAGTGGGTAAAGGCCAAGGAAATAGCCGCAGGAATTAAGTGTACCGCGTATTGTGATGTTTTAAAGGGCTGTTTACCTGTAATCGACAAGGTAAAAAAGTAAATCATAGGCCCATACAGTAATGTAAATGCAGGGGTAATTAAGTAACTAGAAAACCCTAACCCTTCTAGCAGGTTAAAGGCGCACACACAGCCTTGAAATGCAAACAGCAGCACCAAGGAACGACTTTGTTTTTGGCTATTAATTAATAATGCACCAAATAACATTTGGAACAGAAAGATACTCTGTACAAGGTGTACAGGGAATAAAGTGATTGATTGCAAAGTAGTTTACGTTTTTATTCTTTTAGCTGAGTTTAACAACTCCCCCTCACTTTGTAATCATAGGCATTAAAAAGTTTAAATTGGTCAGTATTTTAATTGCCTTTTTCTCTTCTTTTTGGCTGTACTTTCGAATAAGTTGATTAATGGCAATTTATGCTTGAATAAGCTAGAATTATCAGTATTACAGGAGGGTTTATGACTACCAAAACTGCTAAGACTAGCAATCAGCAAAAAACTAAGTTTATGCCCGATATGGATAACTTTAAGGTCAGTTTAAGCTATGAAGGTCTAACGCTGAAAACTAATAGTGAAGGCAAAAGTATTGCTGAATTGAAGCGTAAATATGCGCGATAAATACGGGGTAGCTCAAGATAAATATTGCTACCCTGCCTCTGATGTATTAATTAATTTATTAGATATTCGAGAATCGGATATATTAGATCAAGCTGAAGCTGAGTTTACCGCTGAACGCTATAGAACTTATGACTCCCCCGAACAACCTCTATCTAAGTTTTCACTTGAGCATTTAAAACATCTTCATCACCACTTATTTCAAGACTTATATGTGTAGGCAGGTCAAATTAGGGATGTTGATATCTCCAAGGGTAATACCCGCTTTTGTACTTGGACGCGTATTGAGCCTTAAGCTAACAAATTATTTCGAACCATTCCGGCAATATCGAATTGTCAGAATAATGATGAACTAATTGAAAAAGTGGCAGACTTGTTTTGTGAGCTAAATTTACTTCACCCATTCCGCGAAGGTAACGGTAGAGTGTTACGTTTCTTTTTTGAAGAAGTGTTATATAGCATCGGCTATAAGGTTTCGTGGCCTCCAATCTCTCAGAGAGAGTGGATTGATGCGAATATTGCAGGTGTGAATTTAAACCTAGATTTACTTAAACGTATTTTTAGTCAAGCAATTTCTGAGCTTTGATAGTGTACTGAAATCACTACCAAATTTACTCAATAAAAAACCTTGTGGCAGCACCACAAGGTTTTAAAATTGACTCGCAACGCGAGTTTATCTCATCGTTACAAACTCTTCTGAGCCCGTCGGGTGAATAGCCACAACAGCATCAAAGTCTGCTTTGGTTGCGCCCATCTTCATTGCAACGGCAAAGCCTTGGATCATTTCGTCAACGGTAAAGCCAATGCCGTGTAAGCCAACAACTTTTTCGTCTTCGCCTGCACACACTAGCATCATGTTACATGCTTGACGGTGCTGAGTAACCGCTGTGTACATTGCTGCAAAGCTTGATTTATATACTTTAACGTTATCGCTGCCGTATTGATCAATCGCTTGCTGCTCTGTTAAACCAATTGTGCCGATTGGTGGATGGCTGAATACCACAGTAGGTACTAGCTCGTAGTCCATTTTTAAATCATCAGGTAGTTCTTTATTGAATAAGCGCTCTGATAAAATACGACCTGCTTTAACGGCTACTGGCGTAAGTTCGATACCGTTTTCGATGATATCGCCAACTGCGTATACGTTTTCAGCTGTGGTATTTTGGAATTCGTCTACTTTAACGTAACCAGCTTCAGTTACTTCAACACCTGCCGCAGCAAGATTGATCTTGTCAGTTGTAGGTGTACGGCCAATTGCCCAAATAACTTCATCAACGTTTTGGCTGTGACCATTTTCAAAGTGAATGGTTAAGCTGCCATCGCTTTCTTTAACTACTTCTTTAGGTGTGCACTCAGTGTGAAGAGTCGGGCCTTCTTTTGCCATAATATCGATAAGCGTATCAACAATGTATGGGTCAAAAGTACGTAGTGGTTTGTTTTTACGAACAAACAGGTGTGTTTCTGTACCAAGGCTATGAAGTACGCCTGCGATTTCAACGGCAATGTAGCCTGCACCAACCACAGCAACACGCTTAGGCTGTGTGTCTAGCTCAAAGAAGCCATTTGAATCAATACCAAGCTCAGCGCCTGGAATGTTAGGAATAGTAGGGCGGCCACCAACAGCAACAAGAATATGGTCTGCCGTGTATAGCTCACCGTTTACTTCAACCGTTTTGTTATCAACAAACTTAGCAAAGCCATTGATTACAGTTACACCATTACTCGATAAGTACTTGTTGTAACCTTGGTGAATACGGCCAATATACGCTTCGCGGCTTTCAACTAATTTAGCCCAGCTAAAACCTTTTAATTCAACATCAAAGCCGTAGTCAGGTGCATATGCGTTAATTGCTTCAGCAATTTGTGCGCCGTGCCACATTACTTTCTTTGGAACACAACCCACGTTTACACAGGTGCCACCCATGTGTTTTGCTTCAATAAGAGCGACTTTTGCGCCACGCATTGCTGCACGGTTTGCAGAGGCAATACCGCCACTACCACCACCAATTGCAATGTAATCAAAATGCTGAGCCATAGTTTGTCCTCAAAAATAGATAACTTTTTATTAATTAATCGATTTAGTAATAAGTTGATAATAGCATAATAAAGACCAAGGTTAAGCCCCTTGTATTTCATCAATTCGCCCCAACTTCAAAATCATCTTCGCATAAAATTTGAGAACGAAAATGACAATTGCAGAAAATAACCCGCTCATTGGTTTAGAAGGGCTACCGCCGTTTTCTAAAATTAAACCAGCACACGTAGTGCCAGCATTAAAAGCAGCGATTGCTGAGTGTCGTACCAAAATAGATGAGGTACTGGCAACTAAATCATACACATGGAATGATTTGGTGCTTCCGCTTGAAGAAGCTGATGACAAGTTATCACGCTTATTTTCACCGGTATCACATATGAATTCTGTCGTTAATAACGACGAGCTACGTGAAGCCTATGAGCAATGTTTGCCGTTGTTATCTGAGTATTCAACCTTTGTTGGTCAGCATCAAGGTTTGTACGATGCTTACAACGCGCTTCACAACAGTGATGAATTTAAAACACTAACGACTGCCCAGCAAAAAACCATTACTAATGCACTGCGCGATTTTGAGCTATCTGGTATTGCCTTAAAACCTGAACAACAAAAGCGTTATGGCGAAATCAGTGCGCGCTTATCTGAGCTGGCCTCTAAGTTTGGTAACAATGTAATGGATGCCACGCTTGCTTGGCAAAAGCATATTACAGATGAAAGCGAACTGGCTGGTTTACCAGAGTCTGCGTTAGCACTAGGTGCTGATACAGCTAAAAGCAAAGAGCTAGAAGGCTGGGTATTCACGCTAGATTTTCCATCTTACTTACCAATCATGACTTATGCTGATAACCGCGAGTTACGTGAAGAGTTTTACACTGCGTTTGTGACGCGTGCCTCTGATCAAGGCCCTAACGCTGGTGAATTTGATAACTCAGCTATTATGAGCGAAGAGCTTGCCCTGCGTCATGAACTTGCCGAGTTACTTGGTTTTAACAGCTACGCTGATATGTCATTGGCGACTAAAATGGCAGAAACGCCAGAGCAAGTTTTCTCATTCTTAGAAGATTTAGCTGCTAAGTCTAAGCCACAAGCTGAGCAAGAGCTTGCTGAGCTAACAGCTTACGCAAAAGATAAGCACGGTGTGACTGAACTGGCTGCGTGGGACTACGCTTACTACGGCGAAAAGCTCAAGCAAGAGAAGTACGCGATTTCTGATGAAGTATTGCGCCCATATTTTCCTGCCAATAAAGTTCTAAGTGGCTTATTCACTACCGTTAATCGTTTATTTGGTATTAGCGTTAAAGAAGTGACAGAGTTTGATACTTACCACCCTGATGTACGTTTCTTCGAAATTTACGATAACAGCAACACGTTACGTGGTCGCTTTTATCTAGATTTATACGCCCGCGATCGCAAGCGCGGTGGCGCGTGGATGGATGACTGCATGGGTCGAAAAGTACGTGCAAACGGCGAATTACAAACCCCAGTTGCGTACTTAGTGTGTAACTTTAATAAAGCAGTGGGTGATAAGCCGGCTTTGTTTACGCATAACGAAGTGACTACGTTATTCCATGAGTTTGGTCATGGTATTCACCATATGTTGACACAAGTTGATGCTGCGCCAGTTGCTGGTATTAACGGTGTTGCATGGGACGCGGTTGAGTTACCAAGTCAGTTCCTTGAAAACTGGTGTTACGAAGAAGAAGCGCTGAGCTTTATTTCGGGTCATTACGAAACAGATGAGCCATTACCAAAAGAGTTACTAGATAAACTCCTTGCGGCGAAGAACTTCCAATCAGGTATGCAAATGCTGCGTCAGCTTGAGTTCTCGTTGTTTGATTTTACTATTCACCATACTTACAAAGCAGGTGAGCCATGTCATATTCAAGCAACACTTGATGAGGTACGCAGTAAAACGGCTGTTGTTAAAGCGCCAGCGTTTAATCGTTTCCAGCATGGCTTTAGCCATATTTTTGCAGGCGGTTATAGCGCAGGTTATTACTCTTATAAATGGGCTGAAGTACTCTCGGCCGATGCGTTTTCTAAATTTGAAGAAGAAGGCATTTTTAACCCAGCAACGGGCGAAGCTTTCTTAAAGAACATTTTAGAAAAAGGGGGGAGCGAAGAGCCTATGGAGCTATTTAAAAAGTTCCGCGGACGCGAACCACAAGTTGATGCACTACTAAGACATAGTGGTATTGCAGCATAATACACATTACTTAAACTAAAGCGCCGTAAGGCGCTTTTTTATTAATAATTCTTAGCAAATTCAATCTTGCGTACTATTCTTTTTAAAAACAGTTGCAGGAATTAAGTATGTCAAAACTTGTATTAGCCATTGATGATGATAAGTATGTCCATCATGTGATTGAAGAATCACTATCGGGCTTTTGCACGTTGATCCATGCTAAAAATGGTGAAGAAGGATTAAGACAGGCGATAAAGTACAGCCCAGACATTATTTTACTTGATGTTGAAATGCCTGCTAAATCAGGGTACGAGGTGTGTAACGAATTAAAAGCTAACCCGCAAACTAAAGATATTCCTGTGATGTTTTTATCGGGTAAAGCGGACTTACCAGACCGTGTAAAAGGCTATAACGCAGGTGCAGCTGATTACATTGTAAAACCATTTAATGCTGAAGAGCTGATGGCACGTATTCGCGTGTTATATCAGTACCGCCAGCATTCAAAAAAATTAACCAGTGACGTTGAGCGAGCGCAAATAACCGCCGAAATAGCGATGACAGATTCAGGTGATATGGGACGCATCATGCGCTACGTTGGGCAGACTTATCATGCGCATGATATCAAAGCGTTATCTGAGCATATGTTTGAGTTTTTTAACCCGATGGAGCTTGATGTCGTGCTGGCGTTTTGGTATCACGATGTCGGCGTGTTTTGCTGTGCCGAAGGTGGAGTATGTCCTTTAGAGCAGGAGTTACTTGAAAAACATCGTGATGCGAATCGCTTTGTTGATTTTAGCCACCGCACCATTATTAATTACCCTAAAGTGTCAATGTTAGTCAAAAACATGCCACTAGATGATGCCCAACTTTATGGTCGTTATAAAGATTTATTCCCGCACATCCTCGAAGTCACAAACGCAAAAGTTCAAGATATGGAAATTAATGAGCGGGCACTGACTCAGGCACAGCAAATTGGGAATGCCTTTAATGAACTATCTCAACAAATGTATCAAAACAGTGATTCACGCGAACGAGCGGTTGAAAAACTAGCTGCGCAATTGGATGAGTTAAATAAGTCAATCGCACAAAGCAATTTGTCGAGTAGTGATGAAGTAACTTTTCATCTACAGCAATTAGAGCAGACTAAGTTATTATTTTCTTCGCTCAATGATGATTTAGCGTTTATAAAATATCAGTTAAAACACATTATTGAAGCGCGTAGTGATCTTCTCGCCAGTTTGCAAAAAATGGCAGAGCCTAGTCACACTGAAGATGTCACTTCACAAACGGATATCGAGCTATTTTAAGCCATGCTATACTGACGCCGATTAATATAGCTCGGAGTTTTGTGTGGTAATTCATTGTCCTTTTAAAGAAATGCGTCCTTATTTAGATGCAATAGAGTTACGTTTTGGTTTAGCTAAGTGGGCTGAGCAGAATGCGGGCTTTTCGCTTCATTATGACGACCAAGGTCTTAGCCTGAAGAAAAAGGACGAGCCAAAGCTGGGTGCAATCCACGTTGATTTTGTAACGGGTGCTGCAGCTCACCGCCGTAAGTTTGGTGGAGGTAAAGGGCAAGCTATAGCAAAGGCTGTAGGGTTAAATAAAGGTGCCACACCAGTGGTTCTTGATGCCACCGCAGGCCTTGGTCGTGATGGCTTTGTACTGGCATCACTAGGCTGTAAAGTGATTTTACATGAGCGCCATCCAGTAGTTGCTGCGCTATTATTTGATGGCCTAGAACGCGCCTATAACGATGCAGAAATTGGCCCCTGGATGAAAGAAAACATGAGCTTAGTGTTTGGCTCTAGTCATACGTTACTGGCGCAATGTAGTGATACTCCTGATGTTGTGTACTTAGATCCTATGTTTCCTCATCGTGAAAAATCAGCCCTCGTTAAAAAAGAAATGCGAGTATTCCAAGAGCTTGTTGGCTCAGATAGCGATGCCGATGATCTATTAGAGTTTGCTTATCCGCTTGCTAGTAAGCGAGTGGTTGTGAAGCGCCCTGATTACGCGCCATTTTTAAATGACAAAACCCCGAGTATGCAAATCAAAACCAAAAAGAACCGCTTTGATGTATATGTAAAAGCGGCAATGGTTTAAATCTAATGTTTTTGGATGTATCTGGTTTTTTCGTGTAGTTGTTTATGGTGGCATTTCATCATATTGTCATAAAAGGTTAATATTCTACGCGCGCAACGTTACTTGGGAATATCGTTTATGCGCGTGTCATCATTTACTCGGCTATTGGCCGTTTTACTTACTCTCGCTAGTATTTTATTAGCAGCCACTCTGTTTTGGGCAAGTCAAACCTTATTCGGTTTAGAGCAACAAGATAACGCTTATAACAAGCTAAAAAACACCATCATTATTGATTTAAAAAGCTACCTTGATGATTATTTAGAACAAGGTGACAGCCAACACTTAAATAAAGCTTCTACGCTGATAAGTGATGTTAAAAAGCAGCTTTTAGCTAAGTTGCCTAGTGATCTTGCAAGTCAGCTTAATAGCCAGCTAACAGCACTCGATAAAGACATCAACGGTAAGTACCGCGCTTTAGGTAAGCTATCGGGTAACGAAATGGCGCTGCTTGATAACTCGTTAAGACAAATGGCAGGTTCAGCTTCATCATTAATTGGCTATGCAAGTAAAGCCGAGCCGCAAACAGCGCTTGCACTTGAGTATTACCAACTAGCTGCTGACTACTACAGCGAAGTCACTTCACTTGCTTTGTACACTTATAAGTTAGTGATCAACTTTGATCAAGACACTAAAAACAGCCTCAATCAAAGTGTTGAAAACCTAAATGCGCTTGGGGCTAAAATCGATAAACTCGAAAATTTAGGTGTAATGAGCGAAGTGGATGAAGACGCTTTATTTTTTGGCGAAGAAGCAGAAGATTTGGCCGGTGACATAAAAGCTGAGTTAAGTAGCTGGCCCAAACGCTTCCCACGTGATTTAGCATCCACTCTTGAGCAAGCAGAGCAGCGTCAAACCGGCATGCAAGCATTGCGCGAGCAAATAGGCGCCTTGTCTACAACGGTGCTCGGTGCAGAGCAAAAGCTAAAAGATGAACAGAGCGACCTTAAGCAGCAAGTGTTTATCGTGTTTTGTGTAGCCATTGGCATGCTGGTGGTTTTAGCAGCGGGTGTGTATTTCGTACAGCGTAACCAAGTGCTTAACCCGCTGCGTCAATTGCGTGATGGCTTTGCTTTCTTAATTGAGAGTAATGAGCTTAAAAACATTGAGAGTAAAAATCCGAAAACTGAAGTCGGTGAAATTGCCCATTACTTTAATCAATTGATTGAGCGCCAGCGTGGTGAAGCAGAAGAACGAGCACAAATGCTTAAGGTTATTAATGACTTTATGCTAGAGATGAGCGAGCACTTACATACGATTGCCCAGCAAACTGATGCTAGCCACTCTCAGGTTGAACAAAACCAAAGTTTACTTACTGATATTCAAGACATTGGTGAACAGGTTAATAACATCAATGGTCAAGTTGCTGATAACGCCAAACAAACCTTTGGTGCGATGGAGCAGAGCCTAGGCTTTGCAGATAGCATGTTAACCGCAAGCTCTCGTACTGAAGAACGCGTTGAGCAAGGCCTAGATAGCTTAAAAGAGCTATTAAAAGGCGTTGATGATGTGGGTCAAGTTATTGAGGTGATTAAAAATATTGCTGAGCAAACAAACTTATTAGCACTGAATGCAGCGATTGAATCGGCGCGTGCAGGTGAGCATGGCCGAGGCTTTGCGGTGGTCGCTGACGAAGTACGAAAACTTGCCAGACAAACGCAGGGGTCACTTGATGATATTAACAATCAGTTAAACCGCTTAAGTGAAAACTCCACCATGGTATCGGAGCAAATTAGCGCACTGGCTAATGATGCCGAGCTACAAACACAAAATGCCCAAGAACTTAAACGTAACTCCGAAGGCGTAGCTGGCAACGCGCAAGATGCAAATAAGGTCGCATTTGATGCTATGGAGCTGGCTAAACAGCAAAACGCCTTACTAGAAAACTTCAGTCAATCAATGCAAAGCATGAAAGGGCAGGTAAGCGAATCAAACTCTCTGGTTAGTGATATTCAACATCGCCTACAAGAGCAAATGCATACCATTAAAGCCAGCTTAGGTTTATAACCCTTCAAAGGGCGAGCAATGGTTTACGTTGTTTGTCCTTAAAATCATGCTGTATTCAATTTTTTAGGTATATACTCTGTACTCTTATTTTCTTTCAAGGAATTACGATGATCGAACAAGGCCACACTATACCTACAGCAACCCTTAGTGAATTAACTAGCGAAGGCATGCAAACCTTAACAACAGAGGCATTATTTGCAGATAAAAAAGTAGTGTTGTTTGCGGTGCCGGGTGCATTTACACCAACATGCTCTAATGCTCACTTACCTGAGTTTATTACCCTGGCCGATAAAATTACTGCTAAAGGCGTTGATGCAATCTACTGTGTATCGGTGAACGATGCATTTGTAATGAAAGCATGGGGAGAAGCTCATAACGCTGAGCATATTCGTATGTTAGCAGATGGTGATGCAAGTTTTACCAAAGCACTTGGTTTAGATAAAGACACAGCTGGTTTTGGTGGTATACGTTCTAAGCGTTATGCAATGATCGTTGAAAACCAAACTGTAACAGGGCTGTTTGTTGAACAAGACAAAGAGTTTGTAGTAAGCCGCGCTGAAGCTGTGCTAGAAAAGCTTTAATAGCAATTCATAAATACAAAAAAGCCGGACGTAAGTCCGGCTGAAAGTCCCTGGGGGTGACTTAGGAGATCAACTATTAAGGTTGATATTGCGCATCCAGTGTAACACCCGAGAAAGTACGGTAAGCATTTAAGCTTAAGTGCCAAGTACCTGCTTGTGGATTACTGAACGTACAAGTTTCTGCGTTACCGTTTTTGTAAGGGCGACAATCATAGCTTGATGATGTTGGTTGGCTACCAAACTTAACGAATAAGTCTGAATCGCCAGTACCGCCTGATGTCGTTACTGTAAAGCTTGCCATACCGGCAGGAACATCAATAGTGTAATGCTTCCATTGGCCTGCACTTGCAGAGATATCTGTTACTGTGCCACCACCTGCTTGTGGTGAACCTGAGCCTGAACCACCGCCAGAAGTTGTTAAATCACCTACTAGGCTAACACCTGAGTATGCAGAGTAACCATTCAGCATTACATGGTAAGTACCTGCTGTTGGGTTATCGATAGAACATACTTCGTTGTTACCGCCTTTATACGGGCGACAATCATAGGTTGATGTTGTTGGTGCGCTACCTGCACGAACGTAAAGGTCAGCATCGCCTGAACCGCCACTCATTGTGAAGGTTACGTTAGTCGCACCTGTTGGAACTTCCATTGTGTAGAAAGTTTGGCTGCTAGCAGAGCCACTTAAACCAGTTAGTGCTTGACCATCTTCTAATACGTTACCCGTTGGTGGTGGCGGTGTTGTACCTGAGGCTGCTGCAACCGCGGCTGCCGCATCAACAATACCTGTACCACAGCTAGTACATGTTGCTGGGAAAGAACGAGTTGTCGATTTTAAGATACTTTCGATTTCATCAGGTGTTGCTGATGGCTTAGCTTGTTTGATTAATGCTGCGACACCCGCAACATGTGGAGCTGCCATCGATGTACCTTGTGAGTAGTGGTATGAATCACTGCTAGGGCTTGAAGAGCCTGAGTTGTGAGTAGATAACACACCTTCAGAGTCATTCGCAAAGCTTTGCGCGCCACCCGGTGCTGCAACGTCAATGTTGCTACCGTAGTTTGAGTAGTATGCACGACCACCGTTACGACCAACAGATGCAACGTTTACAACACCATTACAGTTACCAGGGTTGTAGTTTGCAGAGTTATCGTTATCGTTACCTGCAGCGATTACAATTACAGAACCGTTGTTACGCGCTTGATTGATTGCATTTTGCGTTGTTGAGCTACATGAACCGCTACCACCTAAACTCATGTTAATAACATCAGCAGGGTTAGCATTTGCTGGTACGCCAGAAACTGAACCACCCGATGCCCAGATGATGCCGTCAGCGATATCAGAAGTTAAACCACCACATTTACCAAGTACACGCACTGGCACTACTTTTGAGTTGTAAGCAACACCGGCAACACCTTCACCGTTATTAGTGACTGCTGCAACAGTACCCGCAACGTGTGTACCGTGCCAGCTTGAGCTTTGTGCACTGTGTGTGTAACCACATTCGTTAGCGCTGATTGCATCACCCGGATCGCGTGCATCGCTATCACGACCACCGCCATCGTTCGCTACAGACACGTTAGAGATCATGTCATAGCCTTGAAGAATGTTAGCATTTAAATCAATATGAGGGCGGTAACCAGTATCAAGTACCGCTACAACGACACCGCTACCCGTTGCTGTATCCCAAGCAGTAGGAAGGTTAAGACCGCCCGCTTGCTCGTAGTAGTGCCATTGGTCGTCATAACGAGGGTCGTTAGGCGTCGCAAACGGCTTTAACATTTGGTCGATTTCGATGTATTCAACGTTACCAGAAGCGACCATTTCTTGCATAAATTCTTGGGTTTCTTCAGCTGATAGTTTTTTATCAGCACGCATTACGTGGTGATTACTCATCGCCATTGCACGAACGTATTGTGCTTTTACTTTACCTTTTTTGCTGCTGAAGTTTTTAATAAAGCCTTTTGCTTTTTTGTTCATCATAGTCGGCGTTTGTTCTGCTGCCGACATGGTCATCATTTCATCACTATTGTTTTTATACTTGATGATAAATTGAGTACCAAAGCCTTCTTGGCCTTGTAATTTAGCTGCAGTTTCCTGCATAGATGGTGACATAAGTTGATCTGGAGTAGCCATAGCTGCTGTTGTTCCAAACAACGCAGTCAAGCTCAGTGCAATTGCGCATTTCTTCAAGTTGTTGTTAGTTGTCATAATGATCCCTAGATTGTTATGTAAATCTCCACGATGTTTTTCGTGAAGGGGGACAAAGGTAAAATATATGTTAATTTAGTTAAAATATCGTTTTATTATGGTTGTCTCTATTTTGGTTATAACTAAATGTATAGACGTCTAAATCAGTCTTTTTGTGGTGTTTTTTGCTTATTTTCTCATAATAAAGTTATAATTTTATGGTTTTGAGTTTTTGCTTTATTTCGTTTTTTGGTTTTATCTTTTTTGTAAAAACATCTCTGAGTTAACACAGCGACGACAATAACTTGTTATAATCAGCTAAATTTTTTTAGTGAGTATGAGTAATGACCCAAGTAGATGTAATTGTGATTGGTGCCGGCGCCGCAGGTTTGATGTGCGCTGCACAAGCAGGCTACCGTGGTCGCAATGTTACTGTGCTTGATATGGGCAAAAAGCCGGGCCGTAAAATATTAATCAGCGGCGGCGGACGTTGTAACTTCACCAATGAAAACGCAAGCCCAGACAACTACTTATGTGGCAATCCTCACTTTGTAAAATCGTGTTTAAGCCGTTATACCCAACATGACTTTATAGAGCTGGTGGACCGTCACGGCTTGGCGTATCACCATAAAACGCTGGGTCAGCTATTTTGTGATAACAGCGCACAAGATATCGTTGACATTCTTTTAACTGAGTGTGAGTGGGCAGGTGTTAACATAGCGCTGCGTAACGAAGTACTCAGCGTGACAAAAACCGATGCGGGTTATGAAGTTATTACCGAGCAAGATAGCTATCAATGCGAGTCGTTAGTTGTCGCATCGGGCGGATTAACCATGCCTAAGCTTGGGGCATCACCAATTGGTTATAAAATTGCTGAGCAATTTGGTTTAACAGTGCTACCAACCATGGCGGCATTAGTGCCATTTACGTTGCACCAGCATGATAAAGATCGCTTTGATGGGTTATCGGGGATCAGCATTCCTTGTCTGGTTACCAGTGAAGATGGCACCCAGTTTAAAGAAAACATCTTGTTTACTCACCGTGGCCTTTCGGGCCCAGCTATTTTACAAATCAGCTCTTTTTGGCGTGCAGGGCAAACTGTGTACATCAACTTGTTACCCGAGCTCGATTTAAAGCAGCAGCTTGAGCTTTGGCGTCAAAGCCAAGGGCAAAAGTCACTAAAAAATACCCTAGCGACCATTTTACCAAAACGCTTTGTTGAAATGCTGCACGACACGAAAGCGATCCCAGATTGCAATGTAAACCAGCTAAGCCATGCGCAAATCGACGCGTTACATGACTACATTCACAATTGGCAAATTAAACCCAACGGCACAGAGGGTTATAGAACAGCCGAAGTAACGCTTGGCGGTGTAGACACCGACGAGTTAAGTTCAAAAACTTTCGAAGCGAAAAAGTCACCGGGCCTTTATTTCATCGGCGAAGTCACTGACGTCACCGGCTGGCTAGGCGGCTACAACTTCCAATACGCCTGGAGCTGCGGCTTTGCAGCAGGGCAGTATTGTTGATTTAAGTTTCTAGCTGCTAGCTGCTAGCTGCTAGTTGCTAGGTTAGCACTTGCTTGTAGGTCGTGCTTTAGCGCGTTTATTATGACGCCATAAATGGCGACCTACATCTAATGTTACGGTGGCTTCATGCTATTGAGTAATGAGCTGAACTCGAGTGCCTGTAAATCTCAAAGTGCTCTAATAACTCGGTTTGAAATAAAAAAGCCGCTAACTTAGCGGCTTTGTTGGTTGCGAAAATATGATACCAATCGACTTAACACGATTGATATAGGGTTAACGTAGGTCGAAGCGATCTAGCGTCATTACTTTAGTCCACGCTGCTACGAAGTCATCAACGAACTTCTGTTTAGCATCGTCAGAGGCATACACTTCAGCGATTGAACGTAGCTCTGAGTTTGAACCGAAGATTAAATCTACTGGTGTTGCTGTCCACTTAAGTTTGCCTGATTGACGGTCACGGCCTTCGTAAACACCTTCGTCAGAAGACTTAGACCACTTCGTTGACATATCTAATAGGTTAACGAAGAAATCGTTGCTTAATGTGCCTGGTTTTTTCGTGAATACACCGTGTTTAGTTTGGTCAGTATTCGCGTTAAGGGCACGCATACCACCTAGTAGTGCAGTCATTTCTGGTACTGATAAGCTTAGTAAATCAGCGCGTTCAACTAACATTTCAGCCGGTGATTTCCATGCTGAGCTGTAGTAATTACGGAACGCATCTGCTGTTGGCTCAAGTACTTCGAATGATTCAACGTCAGTCATTTCTAATGACGCGTCCATACGGCCTGGCTTAAACGGTACTGCGATAGAGAAACCTGCGTCGCTTGCTGCTTTTTCGATTGCAGCCGCACCACCAAGAACAATCATATCTGCAAGTGAAATTTCTTTACCACCAGATGCTTTTTTATTGAACTTAGTTTGGATTTTCTCAAGTTTGCTAAGTACTTTAGCTACTTCTTTCGGGTTGTTTACCGGCCAATCTTTTTGCGGAGCAAAGCGAATACGTGCACCGTTTGCACCACCACGCATATCTGTGTCGCGGTAGCTTGCTGCTGATGCCCAAGCAACACGCACTAGTTCAGATACAGATAAACCTGAATCTAAGATGCTAGCTTTAAGTGACGCGATATCTTTGCTATCAACTAGTTTGTGGTCAACCGCAGGGATGTAGTCTTGCCAAATTAATACTTCTTCTGGCACTAAGTCACCTAGGTAACGAGCACGTGGGCCCATATCGCGGTGGTTTAGTTTGAACCATGCTTTAGCAAATGCCAGTTCGAACTCTTTCGGGTCGTTTAAGAAACGCTCTGAAATCTTACGAAACTCAGGATCTGCTTTTAACGCGATATCAGTTGTGAACATGATAGGCGCATGACGCTTACCTTTAATGTGTGCATCTGGCACTAGGTTAGACGCTTGACCATTTTCAGGGATCCATTGAGTCGCACCTGCAGGGCTCTTAGTTTTAACCCATTCAAAAGCAAATAAGTTTTGTAGGTAGTTGATTGACCAGCGTGTTGGTGTCACTGTCCATGCACCTTCAAGACCTGAAGTGATGGTGTCTTCTGAGTGACCTTTACCACATTTGTTTTTCCAACCTAAACCTTGCTCTTCGATACCGGCTGCTGCAGGCTCTTTGTCTAAGCAGGTCGCTTTTTTCGCACCGTGTGCTTTACCAAAGCTGTGACCACCGGCGATTAGTGCAACGATTTCTTCATCGTTCATTGCCATGCGGCCGAATGATAAACGGATGTCGTCTGCTGCAAGTAGTGGATCAGGGTTACCGTGAGGGCCTTCTGGGTTTACATAGATTAAGCCCATCTCAACTGCCGCTAATGGGCCTTTAAGTTTGCCTTTTTTGTCACGACGTTCGTCAGTTAACATTTTGCCTTCAGGGCCCCAGTATACGTAATCTGGTTCCCAATCGTCTTCACGACCACCGGCATAACCAAAGGTTTTGAAGCCCATTGATTCAAGCGCAACGTTACCTGTTAACGCCATCAAGTCAGCCCAAGAAATGCTGCGACCGTATTTTTGTTTTATAGGCCAAAGTAAACGACGTGCCTTATCAAGGTTTGCGTTATCAGGCCAGCTATTTAGCGGGTCGAAACGTTGTTGACCACCGCCTGCGCCACCACGACCATCAAACGTACGGTAAGTACCTGATGCGTGCCACGCCATACGGATGAAGAATGGACCATAGTGACCGTAGTCAGCAGGCCACCAATCTTGAGAATCAGTCAATACTTTCTCAATATCAGCTTTCACTGCGTTTAGGTCTAACTTTAAGAATTCTTTTTTGTAATCAAAGTAAGGACCCATAGGATCAGACTCTGCACCATGGGCACGAAGTTGGCTAAGATCTAATTGCTCTGGCCACCAGAATTGGTTTGATTTGATGTCGTTTGTAGCTTGTACGCCTGTTGCCACCAACAGTGATACCGCAACAGCTACTTTAGACAAAGCTGACGTTGATTTTTTAAACATTGTGTAGTCTCCAGTTAGAAGTTGGGTGAAATATAGATTTGTTCAGGTTAACTTTCCACTTACAAACTGGGGTTTAAATCGATTGATAAAATCGAAAAAACAGATGGTTTAATTGATTTTATAGAACAAAGCCAGCGAAAATGCTGGCTCTAGGGGAGTGTGCAGTAAGCTTAAATTCAGCTTGTTGCTTATTCTTCAATAAAGGGTACGCCGTTTTTGATCCACTCAGCGGCTGGTTTGCCTTTTAAGTAGTGATCAAAATATTCCATCATGCGTACTGAGAAATCCACTTGGTTAGGGAATTTCTTCAGGTGATGTGGTTCACCTTCGTATTGTAAGAAGGTGGCATCTTTACCCGCACGACGAAGTGCTAGGTAGTATTGAACACCTTCGTGCCATGGCACAGCATCATCTTTGTCGCCAAACATAATCAGAATTGGGGTATTCACTTTATCAGCGAAGAACACCGGTGAGTTTTCGATGTATAGCTCTGGCGCTTCGAATAACGTTTTACCAATGCGGCTTTGCCCTGTTTCGTATTGGAACTGACGAGCAAGACCTGATTTTAAGCGAATACCGCTGTATGCACTGGTCATGTTAGATACTGGCGCACCCGATACAACCGCCTTAAACATATCTGTCTGCGTGATCATAAAGGCACTTTGGTAGCCTGCCCATGAGTGACCTTGTAAACCAATTTTATTTGGATCAGCAATGCCTAAATCAATCAACTTTTGAGTGGCGTTGATCATCGTTTGGGTTGACGATTTACCCGGATGACCAATTTCAAAACGGATATCAGGTAAGAAAATCGCATAACCATTTGAAGTAAACATCGGGAAGTTAGGACGATGATTTAATTCCATTTTCGGGAAGTCATACATGCGTTGGCTCATATAGCGGTAGAAGTACACAACCACTGGCACCTTATCGCCTTTTTTGTAGCCCGCAGGCTTAATTAATACGCCTTGTAAATCTTCACCATCAAACCCTTTATAGCTAATAAGCTCAGGTTTTTCGCCCCATGCAAAGTTGCTAATTTGTGGGTTGAGGTTGGTAACACGCTGTGGCTTTTTGAAGCTAAAATCAGCTTGGTAGTAATCAGGGAATTGCTGATATGTTTGCGCTGTGAATAGGTATTTGTCGGCATTTTTCGCCTTTTTAACTACATCATAGCGCTTTTTACCCGAAAGTACTTTGCTTACTTTATTGCTTGTTAAATCAAGTTTTGCAATTTCAGTTTGCTTATCTTGCAGGTTGGTTGCGCTTAGTAATAATGTTTCGTCTTTGGCAAAGCCCACTTGGTCTTTATCTAGTTTAATAACACGATATTGGGTATTGCTTTCTTTACCTTGAGTTAGGCGCGTTGCCTTTTGTGTTGCGACATCAAAAGCCCAAATATCAAATTTACTGTAAACCAGTACTTGGCTGCTGTCGTTTAACCAGCCTGCAAAACCATAACCCGGCTGAGGTGATGGGTAGTCATGTTTATCATCAGCAAAAATAGCGTTAATTGCTTTAGATAAGGTTGAAACCTTGTTGTTACCTAAATCTTTAAGCTGTACTTGGCTGTCTTGGAAAAATGCTGCAAATTGACCATTTGGCGCAAGGCTTGGTCTAAACGGATAGTCGCTGACGATAGCGGTTTGTTTACCGGTTTTAACATCAACACTGAAATAATCTGCGTAAAAACCACCATACATAACACGTTCTAGGTAAGGTCGGTCTGAATAGCCTAATAGCGCTTCACGATGAGTATTAAGCGACACCTCTGGCATGTTCGGTGTGCTCAACTGCACAACGTGCTGACCATTTACATGATATACCGCTTGGTAATGACGAAGCTTATTCGCTTTGTTCCATTGCTGCTCTTCGCGAGGCTTAATTTCAGCGTCTTTGTTGTGCCAAACGTTAAGGCCCTTTTGGTCGCGAATGGTATCGAAATCATATAAAGAGGCTTCATCTTTGTATTCTTTTAGGGCAACTTTTGCAGCGAGTTTAGGGTGGTTTTCAAAGTATAAACGAGCACCATCTTCAGACCATTTTAGCGATGCTGTTTTGCCAATAGTCCAGCTGCTATCTGCAGAATTAATAGTTGAAAGCGCCCCGTTTTGTAAAAGCTGTAAGCTGTGGTCACGACGGCGTGTATCATCATTCACATAATTGCCAATTAACAGCGCTGCGGTATTGCTGTTTGGCTGCCAAGCAATTTTGTTTGCCACAACACCTGGCTCATCGATCAACACACTAGTTTTAAAGTCATTATTA
This sequence comes from Pseudoalteromonas simplex, assembly GCF_015278155.1. Classification (NCBI taxonomy): domain Bacteria; kingdom Pseudomonadati; phylum Pseudomonadota; class Gammaproteobacteria; order Alteromonadales; family Pseudoalteromonadaceae; genus Pseudoalteromonas; species Pseudoalteromonas simplex. The sequence goes on along the minus strand of NZ_JADILN010000004.1, from coordinate 182,256 downwards.
AGATTAACTAATACAACTTGGTTGTCGGCACCATCACTGTAGCTTTGGCTTGCTAATAACTGCTCACCGGTACTGCTCATCGCATAGCTGAATACGTTGTTGAGAGTGTGCGTGGTTTTGTCTTGAAGGTTAACAAGCACTAAATCAAAGCTTTTATCTTTTTTATCTGGCTTGATTTCGCTGCTGTTTTCGTCTTTTTCTTCGCTGTCTTTTTTATCTGCTTTTTTATCGAGTCGGTAAGCAAGCCATGCACCATCATCCGATAATACATAGTCTTTTACATCGTTAAAGGTCTGTTGCTCACCACTTTTAGTATTCACTAAAACAAGGTTGTTCTTTAGCTCATCTTTTTTCTTGGTGGTTTCTTTTTCAAGTAGGGTTGGTACCTGAGTAAAAGCCACCCAGTTTGCTGCTTTATTAATAGTTGGGCGAGTACCGCGCTCAACGCTAGTTAGTAGGGTGTTGTTGTTTAATGTATAAACCTGACCTTGTGCATTACCGCGATAAGGGTCGGCACTAAAGCTAAGAATTTGGCCATCTTCAGAAAGTTGGGTGCCTTTTGCGTATTTAAAATCAAACACGTCTTTAAATTGCAGAGCTTCTTTCGCACTAACCTGTGCACTACCAAGGCTTGTCACCAAGGCTAAGCTCAAAAGTGATAATTGCGCTTTCATTCATCTTTCTCGTTGTTTTTTAATTGACGCACCCAGTGTAGCGTTTTTAATAAACAATTCGAGTAGAAACGATAAATCGCATATTTATCACGTTGGTTACGTAACTCTAATACATGAAGTTAAAAAGATACTTTAATAGTGAAGCCACCCTGCGTGTCAAAACTACACTTACCACCTAAAGCAAGCACTCGCTCTTCAATAAATAAAAGGCCATAGCCACCAGATTCTGCGTTGTTACGCACTTGCTCACCATTATCTTTAATTAAGAGATCTATGGCTTGTTTATGTACACTCAACTGAACTAATAATTGTGAGGCGCTGCTGTGTTTAATGCAATTGGTAACAGCTTCTTGGCAGATTCTGTAAATAGCCGTTTGGTGTTCATCAGCCAATGTACTGTTGATATCTAAGTTCGTTTGATACTCGATATCAGCTTTATTTAATAGGGATTTTAATTTGCCATTTTTTAGAGCGTGTTCAAGGCCTAACTCGTCAAGCTCTCTCGGTCTCAAATGATGCATAATTTGATACACAGAGTCATACATAGCTTTGGCATTTTCTCTAAGGGTAGCAATGATTGAATTATTGCTGTTTTGTTGTGAGAGTGATAATACTGCTAAATCTGTTTTTAGCGCTGTGAGATTTTGCCCTAATTCGTCATGTAATTCTTGAGACAGATATTTGCGCTCGTCTTCTTGGATTGTAACCATCCGTTTTGCAAGTTGTTTGTTTTTAGCAAGTAATTGAGAAAGTTGTTCATTGCTTTGTTGTAATTCAGCGTTTTTTAATTTGAGTTCATTTGTTGCAGTACCAATTAAAAGCCCAGTAATTGAGTTTGCTAAGATAAATAACTGACTTATATAAGTATTCGTTGCATCTTGTTGGATGCCTGCTTGTACAACAATTAGACTATTGCTGAGTAAAGCACTCAAAATAGCACCTGTTGTAGCAAACTTATAAGAAAACCAAAGAATAGGCAGTAAAGAGAACAAGCGTAGCAGAGAATATAGGTCAGGCCTATGTATATAGGCTGCAAGGTAAACTATGGTCAGGGCTAACAGCGCAATTACGAGTAAATAGTTGTTTAGCGTAATTTTATGTTTATAGCTTTCCTTAATACTTAGCAATATTGGCGCAACGAGTAGTGTCCCTGTTAAATCACCTAGGGTCATATTGAGTTGGTATTGTAATAACTGCTTACCAGCTAACCATGTAGTGAACTCAAAAGCACTAGCAAACAAAAACCACTTGATAGCGGCTGTTGAAGTAGCCAACAAAACGATTGAGATAACGCCGGTATTAGCATCGATCTTGGGTGGCCAACGACTTTCTTTAAAGCAGTGTACTATTATCATGTAGGTAGCTTCTTGCCAAAAGCCATGTAATAAATCGAAGTGCCAAGCATCGTTATAAAACATGCCGATATAAGCAGCATAAAGCCTTGAGCTAAACCAAAGAATTGGCCAAAACCTAATTGGGAAGATAATAAAAAAAGCGAGCTTAACTCCCGCAGGCAAGAATATGGCGCTACTTTGCGCCACCGTTTCTAAATGATTACTTACCCAAGAAGAAAAGCATAAGGTAACAAAGTAAATAACAGCGACTAGAGCTTGTTTTGTAAACTCAGCAAAAGCTTGGTTCACAGATACATTCACGAAAGGGAAATTATGCCAGTTCATCAAGCGCAATGAGTCCATTATCTATTGCAATTTTGAGTAAATCGAACGAGTTAGATACTTTTAGTTTTTGGTAAATATTAGCCTTATGCACATGAGCAGTTTTAGGCATCATGTCTAACTGTTGCGCCACTTGTTTTGCGTTAAGCCCTTTTGCAAATAGAGGTAAAGCTTCCTTTTCTCTTGGTGTTAGTAAAGCGAGTTTATTAGAAGGGTCTTTATAGTTAAACTTCACATCTTCACTTATATACCTGCCGCCCTTAATTACAGAATTGACAGCGTCGATTAAGGCTTCTGATGCTGAACGTTTAGAGACGTAACCTTGCGCGCCCAAGCTAAGAGCGTTGCTTACATAAGGCTCGTAGTCATACATGGAGGCAACAATTGTTTTAATTTCAGGGTAGTAACTATTTAAGTAGCTTAAAAATGCTAGGCCAGTTTCTCCTTCATGCATTGAAATATCAACTATAAAAATATCAGGTTGTTCAATTTCAACGGCAAGTTTAGCCTCGCTAACCGTGCAGGTTTCAATAATTACCTGCCACTCCTGTTGTAGTTCTAGTAACTTTTTAAAGCTATCCCTTACTAGTTGGTGATCTTCAATAATACCAATACGCATGTTTCCCTCCATCAAATTTGATTATATCTCTAATTCAAATGGTTATGTCTAGGAATAATTCTTAGAATTTTGTGCGAACTACATCTTCTTTGTTGCTTACTCAATGAGTTTCAGAAACTTGTATGAATCGCTGTATTATTGATCTTGGACAAGGTTGCGACATTGACTCTGTATGTTAGGGTGATACATTGAAATTGAACTGAAATTCTAGCCAAAGGAGTTGCCCATGTTAGGTGAGAAACACTCGTTATTGAATGAATTCCCTGAGTTTAATGAACTAATCCACAGCCTTGCAAAACACGATGCTCATTTCAAGAAAACCATGCAGCGTTATGATGATATGGATAAAGAAATTCGTGAGCTTGAATTGCAAAACTCGCCGATTGAAGATGCGGATATGCATGAAAAAAAGCAACAACGCGCCGTGCTTAAAGATGAACTTTATGACTTTTTAAAAGCCAATGCTTAATAATTGAATCGAAGCTAATGCTCCTGCTTACTGCATTCTTACGGTAGGAGCTTTTTCTCCCCTCTATTTTTACTCTCCAATTGTATTTAATCGCAATATGTCTTGAGTCAATCAAGGTTATGGTAGTCTTAGCGCGATTTTTTAAGGCAACAATGGAATAGTGCTTTGCACTGACTGGGATTAACATGATTAAAAAAAATATTATTACTACTTCATTAGCACTCATGGGTGTTGTCGCTATCGGTAGCGCGCACGCTGATGAAGGGCAGTGGCAACCGCATCAATTAAAACAATTACAAAGCGAGTTTGATCGCGTTGGTATCGAATTACCTGCATCACAAGTGGCAGATCTTAACCAATATCCACTCAATGCAGTGGTTGGTTTAGGCTATTGTTCAGCGTCATTTGTGTCACCAAAAGGCTTAGCGGTAACTAATCATCACTGTGCTTATGGCGCGATCCAAAATAACAGCACACCAGAAAACAACTTAATTGAAAAAGGTTTTTTAGCAGCTGATTTATCAAAAGAATTACCTGCAGGCCCGCAAGAGCGTTTGTATGTAACTGAACAAGTGGGTGATGTTACTGAGCGCGTACTGGGTAACTTACCTGCAGAACTACACGGCAAAGCGCGTTATGAAGCAATTCAAGCAAATCGCAAAGCTTTGATCAGCGAGTGTGAGTCAGATCCTAACTACCGTTGTACCGTGCGTGATTTTCACCATGGCTTAGAGTACTTCATGATCAAACAACTGATGATCAAAGATGTGCGCTTAGTGTATGCTCCAGCAGAAGCGCTAGGTAACTTTGGTGGCGACATTGATAACTTTGAATACCCACGTCACACGGCGGATTTTACCTTTGTACGTGGTTACGTTGGTAAAGATGGTAAGCCTGCAGATTACAGCGAAGATAACGTACCTTATGAGCCAAAGTCGTTCTTAAAAGTGAATGCGAGCGGCGTAAGCTTAGGTGATGGTGTGCTGGTGGCCGGTTACCCGGGTCGAACTAGCCGCTATAAGCTTGCAGACGAAGTAAATTATTCTGCGAGTTGGTATTACCCAACATTGCTTAATACTTATAACATGACCCTAGACGTAATCGCCAAGCAGAGTGAAGGCGATGAGCAAGCACAAGTTAAATATGCCTCTCGTGTAAAAAGCACTAACAACCGTTTAAAGAAACTGGAAGGCTTACAAGATGGCTTTAAAGTAACGGATATTCCGGGTATTAAAGCTGCTCAAGAGCAAGAGTACCTCGCTTGGTTTGCACAAAGTGCTGAACGTAAAGCATACGCAGATTCATATCACGCATTAAAGTCATTATTAGTTGAAGCACATGCACAGCAACAAAGCCATTTTTACTTTGATTATGCAAAACGCGCAGACTTACTAAGCACGGCAATTCGTTTATATCGTTTAGCTAAAGAAAGTGAAAAACCAAATGCAGAGCGCGAAATGGGTTATCAAGAGCGCGATCTTCCTATGCTTAAAGCGCGTTTGGAGCGTTTACAAAAACAGTTTACGCCTGAAGTCGATAAAGCCTTATGGTTAAGCTACTTAGGTAACTATTTAGCGCAAGATAAAGCAGCGCAAGTTGCGGCATTAAACGACGGCTTAGGTATTACAGATACCACAACACAAGCTGAACTTGATGCGATTATTGCTTCTTTTTATGCTAATACAGAGCTTACAGATGTAGAAGCACGTGTTAACTGGATTGGTAAATCTGTCGCAGAGTTTGAAGCATCAAACGACCCATTCATAAAGTTAGCTGTTGCTCTATACGATACCAACATGGCACAAGAAGCTGACGAAAAAGAAATGGCGGGGCGTTTAGCTGAAATTCGCCCGCAGTATATGCAAGCTGTGATCGCTTTCAATAATGCTAAAGGTAAGCCAGTTTACCCAGATGCAAATGGCACATTACGCGTAAGCTACGCACAAGTTGATGGTTACCCAGCAGCAGATGCTGTGTATAAAACGCCATTTACATCACTACGTGGTTTAGTGGCTAAACACACAGGTGAAAAACCATTTGTTGTTACCGATAAAGTACTTGAAGCATACAAAAAGCAAGCATTTGGCGCGTATTACCGTGGTGACTTAGGTCTACCAGGCGTAAGTTGTAGCTTATTCAGCTTTGGTTGTGAGTCACAAGCGGCTAAACCTCTTGAAGTTAACTCAGTACCAGTCAACTTTTTAAGTAGCGCTGATACCACAGGGGGTAACTCAGGTTCGCCAGTCATGAATGGTAAAGGTGAATTAGTGGGTCTTAATTTTGACTCGACTTATGAATCAATCACCAAAGATTGGTACTTTAACGCCAAAATCACCCGTGCTATTCACGTTGATATTCGATACATGCTTTGGTTAATGGAAGAAGTTGATAACGCAGGTTACCTACTTGATGAAATGACCTTAGTTAAATAGCCCTGCTATTTTGAAAATAACCGCAGCAATTGCTGCGGTTTTTTTATGTCTTTAATTTTTTGCCAATCTAACGTTTTTAATTTGTTTATTTTCAATACTTTTGTAATGTACAAAGCAGATACTTTTACTTGGGAAAAATAATGAGCGCCAAACAAATAATAAAAGCCATTTCAGTGAGTGTTATGGCAATAACGGCAAGCTTTAATGCCAGTGCTGCGAATACCGAAGCAATGTGGCCAGGCACGGCTTATAATCAGCAAATACCAACATTTAAACAAGTGCTCGGATACGATGTAGGTGAGCGCATTACCAATTACAACGATATGCGCCGTTATTTAAGCGCCCTTGAACAAGCTGCGCCTGATCGTTTTAAAGTGTTTAAGTACGCAAACAGCTGGGAAGGTCGTGAACTGGTTTATGCGGTGGTTGGCACAGCGAAGCATATTCGCTCATTAGAAACCCTCGCCAATAACACCCAAGCCTTGGCTGATCCGCGTATCACCTCTGAAAAAGAAGCTAAGTCGCTAATTAAAAATTTACCGACGTCTGTGTGGCTTCAGTATGCCGTGCACGGTAATGAAATTAGCTCAACCGATGCTGCTCTATTCACTGCATATCACTTACTAGCAGCCCCGAATGATGCCGTTAACAGCAAAATTTTAGACAACACCGTGGTGTTTATCGACCCATTGCAAAACCCTGATGGCCGTGAGCGCTTTGTTACTCGTTATTATGCAACCGTGGGTCTTGAGCACAGTGCAGATAGGTTAAGTGCAGAGCATAATGAGCCATGGCCAAGAGGCCGAACAAATCATTATTTGTTTGATATGAACCGTGATTGGTTGGCACTTACTCAGCCTGAAAGTAAAGGTAGAGTGGCTGCAATCAATAAATATAAACCGCAAGTAGTGGTTGATATTCATGAAATGGGCGGCGACCAATCTTACTACTTTGCACCGGCTGCTCAGCCATTTAATCCGCATATGACGAAAACTCAAATCGCCAACATGGATGCAATTGGGCAAAATCATGCGAAGTATTTTGATGAATTTGGCTTTGATTACTTTACCCGTGAAATTTTTGATGCCTTTTACCCAGGCTACGGTGATAGCTGGCCAGTATTTTATGGTGCATCAGCATCAACTTACGAAGTAGGCTCTGCGCGTGGCCATGTTTTTGAGAAAAATACCGGCGAACTACTCACCTATTTTAATACTGTAAAGCGTCAGTTTGTGGCCTCAATTTCGACTGCCGAAGGGGCTGCCAATCAACGTGAAAAACTACTAGGTGACTTTTATCAATATCAAGTTGATGCGATTGATTCGGGTAAAGATAGCAAAGAGCGTGTTTATATCTTACCTAAACAAAGTAACCGTGAAGGCGCTCATAGACTCGCAACCTTAATGGCTGAACATGGTGTTGAAGTTAAACAAGCAACTGAAGACTTCAAAGCCTGTGGCGTTAAGTACAAAGCAGGCAGCTATTTTATTGATACTGCACAGCCACGCGGGGTATTTGTACGTACCACCTTTACTGACCAAGTAGATATGGCAGAGGCTTTTGTAAAAGAGCAAGAAAGACGCCGCGCTCGTAACCTAGGTGATGAAATTTACGATGTCACAGGTTGGTCGCTGCCGATGATGTTTAATGTTGATAGCGAAAGTTGTGGTCGCGCAGTTAGCGCAGATAGTAAAGTGGTTCAGGCCGACGACACATTGCTTGGTAAAGTGAATAATCCAGAAGCCTCAGTGGCTTATATTGTTGCTTGGAGTGATACGGCCGCAGCACGCTTTTTAACAGCAGCGCTGCAAGCTGGCATTAAACTGAAAAGTGCTGACCAAGCATTTGTATTAGGTGATAAAACTAACTACCCAGCGGGTAGCTTAGTAATCGAAAAGCGCCTAAACGATAAAGACTTACTGACTAAAATTAGCCAAATTGCCGAGCAAACTGGTGCAATAGTTGATGGTGTTGATTCAAGTTGGGTGATTGAAGGCCCAAGCTTCGGTAGTAACAAAACAGTGCCTATGGTAGCACCAAAAGTGGCGATTGCATGGGATGCAGCCACTCGAGAGCTAAGCGCCGGTAACACCCGTTTTGTTATCGAAAGACAGCTTGGCTACCCGGTGACAGCTATTCGCACACCCATGCTTGCTTGGGCTGATTTAAGTGATTACCAAGTGCTTATTTTACCAGAAGGTAATTACGAGCAAGCACTCGGTAAATCGGGCGCGACTAATTTAAAAAGCTGGGTTGAAGCAGGTGGCGTGTTGATTGCCCTCGGTAATGCTAACCGTTTTACCACCAACGCTGATTACGGTTTGTTAGATGTTAAACGCGAGCAAGCTTACCGAGAAGATAAAGCCGACAGCAGCGATGATAAAAGCAGTAAAGTGGCAGGGCAGTTATTCGCTTCTCGTGATGATTTAAAAGCAGCGAGCATTGAGCCACATACATCGCCAGACTATGTAGCCGGTGTACTTGCTAATGTTGAAGTAGACCAAGAGCACTGGTTAACCGCTGGGGTTGATAAAGACCTTGTTGCGGTAGCTTACGGTAATGATATTTACACGCCTATAAAACTGAACTCAGGTAAAAACCTAGCGTGGTTTACAGGTAAAGATGATGTGCTAGCAAGTGGTTATCTGTGGCAGCAAAATAAAGCACAGCTTGCGTATAAGCCATTGCTTGTTCATCAACCGCAAGGCAAAGGCATGGTAATAGGCTTTACACAATCACCAACCTACCGCGCCTACCTTGAGGGCATGAATGTACTTTTAGCTAACACGATTTTCCGCGCTGCAGCACATGCTCAGTAAGCTAAAGGCCTAATTAAAAAGCCCGCTGACGTTGCGGGCTTTTTTGTGGGTAAAGTTTTATAGAGTAAAGCTCTAAAGGGAGTGAACAATGAAATAAAAAAGCCCGCAGGGCAAAGGGCGGGCTTTTAGTTTTTCAGGAGAGAAAGTGTTAAGACACAATTCCTAGAGGCTTACCTGTTTGCCAAGCGCCACGGGTAAAGTCTGGAATTGTTTTACTGTTACTTCTATCTGCAACCGATGCCATACTTTGCGGGAAGATTGATGACCATGCTGCGGCATCGTATACATCTTGATCGAGTGGCTCATTATTGCGTAAGCAGTAGATCATGCGCCAAAGCATAATGAAGTCCATACCGCCGTGGCCACCGTTACGTACTGCTTCTTCACCCATGCGTTTCCACAGTGGATGATCAAACTCAGCACGCCATTTTTCCATATCTTGATCCCAGCTATGGAAGTTTTGCATATGTGGCTTACGACCCTGTGAACCTGCTTTCTCCCAGGCAGCGAGCTCTGCTTCATATTGCTGTTGGTAAATTTTCGCGATAGCTGGTGGCACATCTTCAAGAGCAATACGATTAGGGAATCCTGCAAATGTGCCATTAGTACCTTGAATTAGGTTATGGCGGCTGTACGGGCGAGGGCTTGTGGTGTCGTGCTGAACCATAATGCTACGACCTTTCACTGTTTTAATAATGCTGGTATTCATGTCGCCAGCAGTAAATTTTAGTGAACGACGCTCGTGGCCTGCAGGGAATTCACGTTCTGCATAGGCGGCGCGGCCAAGCGCAGGTGAGCTGACTGAGGTAACAAAGTCAAAGCGGTCACCACGGTTGATGTTCATATATTGAGAAACCGGCCCTAAACCATGGGTTGGGTATAAGTTACCGTTTACTTTGGTATGCCAATAAGTACGCCATGAGCCTGTGCTGCGGTCAATTTCTTTCATTTGCCAACGCAGGTCATGAATATAAGCAGCTTCACCATGCAGTAACTCACCAAATACGCCTTTACGAACCATGTTTAAAACCATTAACTCGTCACGGCCATAGTTAACGTTTTCCATCATCATGCAGTTCTTTTGCGTGCGCTCTGCGGTGTTTACTAATTGCCAACACTCTTCCATGGTGGTTGCTGCAGGTACTTCAACAAAGGCATGTTTACCACTTTCCATGGTCTCAACACTCATCGGTGTGTGCCATTTCCAAGGCGTTGAAATGATCACAATGTCGATGTCATCACGAGCGAGCATGTCTAAATAGGCTTTATCTGAACCCGTATAAGCAGTTGGTTTAGGTAAGCCTTTTTCAATAACATAATTAACAGACTTATCTAGCATTAGCTTATCTGTGTCGCAAATAGCTTTGATTTCAACACCTTCAATATGGCAAAGATGTTTCACATGGCCGCTACCACGTTGACCAACCCCAATAAAACCAACACGCACCACATCCATTGCAGGCACAGCTAAGCCCATTACGCTTTTACCTTGCGCTGCAAGAGGTGTGCTTTGATTATCACCTTGTTGGCTTTTCGCACAGCCAGTCACGACTGTCGCGGCGGTAATGGCTGCGGCAGATTTTAAAAAACTACGTCTATCTATTGTCATAACGATACCTAAATCACTGAGATTATTTTTAATAGTGGGTTTCAGTTGTTTCTGTTATATCGCAACTAAAAGTTAATTACAATTAAATGCTTTCAAAATCTTTCAAATTGGTAGCTGTATTACCCTTAATGCCTTTTTATGGTTTTTTAGGTCAAATTTTAGCTTTGATTTGCACTTTCGTTTTCTTTCATTTTGTTGCGTGGTGTTTCGCTGTGTGCTACTGTAATTTCAAATCACGTATCTAACCTTTGATGTAAGCTGCTTGGAGAGAACCATGAATGCATTAAAAACGATTATTAATAACAATCGAGTAGGGCAAGCGCAGGGAATTTACTCTGTATGCTGCGCGCATCCACTCGTTATCGAAGCAGCGATGTTGCAAGCTCTTAATGATGACACTGAAATTTTAATTGAAGCTACGGCAAACCAAGTTAATCAGTTTGGTGGCTACACGGGTATGAAGCCTCATGACTTTGTTGAATTTGTTTATGCAATAGCCGAAAAAGTGGGTTTAGATACCCAGCGCATTATTTTAGGTGGTGATCACTTAGGTCCTGTGTGTTGGGTGAATGAGCCTGCAGAGGTTGCGATGGTAAAAGCTGTTGAACTTGTTAAAGCCTATGCGAGTGCGGGTTTTAAAAAAATTCATCTAGATGCCAGTATGCCATGCGCTGACGATGGAGAACGTTTAGCTGATGCAGAAATTGCCAAGCGTGCAGCATTGATGTGCCAAGCTGCCGAGTCGGTCTCAAAAGATAACGATATTCTTTATGTGGTTGGTACTGAAGTTCCCCCTCCGGGTGGGGCAACAGAAGAGCATGAAATTATTGAGGTATCCCATGTTGAAGGGGTACAGCAAACAATCGAATTACATCAGGCAGCATTTGCTAGCTTAAACATAAGTGACGTGTGGTCGCGTGTTATTGCTGTTGTTGTGCAGCCAGGGGTTGAGTTTGATAATCATCAAGTTTTTAATTACCAACGTAATGAAGCGCAAAAACTGAAAGAGTTTATCACTACTGTCGATAATCTTGTGTATGAAGCTCACTCTACTGATTACCAGCCAGATCATTGCTATCGCGAGTTAGTACAAGATCACTTTGCCATATTAAAAGTGGGGCCACAGCTTACCTATGCACTACGCGAAGGTTTATTTGCTTTAACTTATATTGAAGATCAGTTAGTTGAACCTGCTAAGCGTTCTAATTTACGTGATGTCTGTGAGCGCATCATGCTAGAAAAACCACATTATTGGAATAAGTTTTACCCATCGCAGGGTGCTGAAGCTAAGCTGTTTAGGGCTTATAGTTATAGCGATCGCATCCGTTATTACTGGCCTGAAGATGAGATAAAACAAACAGTAGAAACGCTGTTTGAGAACTTAGAAGGGCAAATTATTCCACAGACCTTACTTAGCCAATTTATGCCAATGCAATACAAAGCATTAACTAAGGGCCAAATTAACTCATCACCGCGTGAGTTAGTACTTAACAAAATAATGGAAGTGACGAATAGCTATTCGCTTGCTTGTAATCAATAAGTGGTGTTGAGAGAGAATTTAATATGACACAGTTTTTATCCTTAAACGAAACAGAACTTAAGCAACATAACGCTTATTGGACCGCAAGAGAAATCACACAACAACCCAAATCATGGTGTAATACGGCAACAGTGATTGATAACAAGCGAGCTGAGATTAATGATTTTTTAGCGCCGATTTTAGCACTTAATAACTTAAAAGTTGTTTTAACAGGCGCTGGTACATCAGCTTATGTGGGCGAGGCTTTAACACCTCATTTAACTGCGAAAACCGATTTGGACGTATGTGCTGTCAGCACCACTGATATTGTCTCAAACCCATATGGTTTTTTACAAAAGGGCACGCCAACCTTACTTATTTCTTATGCGCGCTCTGGAAATAGCCCTGAAAGTGTCGCAGCGGTCGATATTGCAGAGCAAGTCGTTGATAAATGTTATCACTTGGTTATTACCTGTAATGAAAACGGTGAGTTAGCTAAAAGCGCATCAGTTAAAAGCAATAGCTTAAGTGTGATAATGCCAAAAGAAACACTTGATGAGAGCTTTGCAATGACAAGTAGCTTTACCTCAATGCTGATTTCAACACTGTGTATTTTTACTCCAGATAGCGTTCAATTAGAAAAAGTTGTGGCGCATACTAATCAGCTACTCGATACGCAAATTGATGACATTAAGCGTTTTGCACAAAGTAACGTTGAGCGCTTAGTATTTTTAGGAGCCGGGTCTTTACTTGGCTACGCCAAAGAAGCTGCATTAAAGTGTTTAGAGTTAACAAATGGTGAATTAATTAGTTATTTTGAAACGCCTTTGGGTTTTAGGCATGGCCCGAAAACCATTATTAATACCAAAACTGCCGTACTATTGATGTCATCAGGAAATCTATACAGCAGTTTATATGACACTGATTTATATAATGAATTAGTCAATGAACAGCAATGCCTGCGAATAGAAAAATTATCGATAGGTACAAAGCAGCAACCGCTGGATGATGTGTGGCAAGGTCTGTATTATATTGTTTATTGTCAGATTTTTGCATTTTTTAAATCAATCTCACTCGGTTTAACACCTGACAATCCTTGCCCAACGGGCGAAGTTAACCGTGTTGTACAAGGGGTAACTATTTACCCGTTAACTTCTTGTTAGAAAGTGTTAGGTAGAGTATGGCTGTTTATGGACTCGATATTGGTGGAACAAAAATAGAAACCGCCATTTTTAATAATAATTTAGAGCAACAGCAGAGTTGGCGTATTACTACGCCAACTGATGATTATCAGCAATTTTTGCAGGCAATATATCAGCAGGTGCTAAAGGCCGATGAATTAACAAGTAGCCAAGGTGCGGTGGGCATCGGTATGCCAGGTATCATTAATGATGAAGGTAAAGTGCTGTCGGCTAATGTGCCGTGTGCCACAGGCAAAGTGATTGCCAACGATCTTCAAGCATTATTAAAGCGCCCTGTTGCGATATTAAATGACACCCGATGTTTCGCTTTATCAGAAGCAAATGGCGGAGCTGGTGAAGGTTATAGCCGAGTATTTGGTGCCATTGTTGGTACGGGGGCTGCGGGTGGTATGTGTATTGATGGCACTTTGTTTAACCAAGGTTTAGGTATGTCGGGAGAATATGGTCATTTACCACTTTCTGCGTATCTGCAACAAAAATATCAGCTGCCCGTTTTAAAATGCGGCTGTGGTTTAAATGGCTGTGTAGAAAGCTATATTGCAGGGCCCGGTGTACAAACTCTGTATCAACATATTACGCAATCCCCTAAATCAGCGATTGAATGGGCAAACGATATTAAGCTAGGTGATGAGCAAGCCTTAAAGGTGCTCGCTTGTTACTTAGATATTCTTGGCGAAACCTTTGCTGCTATTAGTAAAAGTTTGCACCCAGAAGTTATCGTACTTGGCGGGGGGTTGTCGCTCATTGATGCAATAGTAGAAAAGCTCCCTGATGCGATTCAAACTCATTTATTTTCAGGTTTTGCCGTGCCCGACGTGAAGCGTGCAAAGTTTGGTGATTCTAGCGGCGTAAGAGGCGCTGCAATAATAGGAAGTGTTCATGCTAATTCCAACGCATCTTAATCGCTATTATTTAAAGGCCGCAAAAGTGGTGACTGCTGAGACGGTTTTACTCGATCATGCGGTCTTGGTCGAGCAAGGTAAAATTAGTGCTATTACCACGCAAATTGAGCCAGAGATTAAAGTAATAGATTTAGGTGAGCATAGCTTATTTCCAGGCTTTATCGATTTGCATATTCATGGTCGTGAAGGCTGCGATATTATGGACGGCACACCAGAATCGTTAGAGACTATTTCTCGGTCTTTAGCAAAGCATGGCGTAACGGGGTTTGTTGGCACAACGGTGACTGCAGACTGGGACGTCTCAATTCAAGCTTATAAAAATATGGCGAGTGCCTATCAAAAAGGCTTGGCTGGAGCGCAGTTGCTAGGGGCTTATAACGAAGGTTTATTCTTTGCAGAAGCGCATAAAGGCGCGCATAACGAGTCATTTTTTTTAGAGCTTACTAAACAGCGATTTGATGAAATTTATGCCGCATGTGAAGGTTGCTTAAGCTCATTTGCGTTAGCGCCAGAACTACTTAAATCCCCCGACATGATCCGCTATATCACCGATAAAGGTGTGCGTGTGATGCTGGGTCATACAGATGCTAATTTTGAGCAAACAACACAAGCTCTTGCCCATGGAGCCTGCGGTGGTGTGCATATTTTTAATGGTATGCGCGGTATTCATCATCGAGATCCTGGTTGTACGGGGGCACTGTTGATGGACAGCGATGCCATGGTTGAGCTTATTCCTGATGGTATTCATTTGCACCCGAGCATCATGAACATGGTTTACCGTTTAAAAGGGGCAGATAAAATTGCTCTGATCACAGACTGCGTGAGCGCCGGAGGCTTACAAGATGGTCGCTACCGCTTAGGTGAGCTTCCTATTGTGGTTGAGCAAGGTGTTGCGCGAACTGAGAGCGGCTCTTTAGCGGGCAGTACATTAACCATGGAAGTTGGCGTTGAACGTTTTTATAACCTAACCGACGCAAGCCTAGTCGAAGCAACTAACATGGCCAGTTTAGTACCCGCTGAGTTTTTAAATAAAGCGGAGCAAATAGGCAGTATTGCGGTAGGTAAACAGGCTAATTTTGCCCTGCTCGATAAAGACTTTTCTGTTCAAGCAACGATCTGTGCGGGTAAGCAAATCTTTTAAAAGTTAAGTGAGAATGCAGGCAAAAGTATTCGATGCCATTGTTATTGGCAGTGGCATTACTGGCGGCTGGGCTGCTAAAGAACTGACCGAAAAAGGGCTCAATGTACTGCTACTTGAACGTGGCAGACAGGTTGTGCATGGTTCTGACTATATCACTGCGTTTAAAGAAGATTGGCAACTTCCTTTTCGCGACAGGCCCAGCCTGCTAGAAAAGCAGAATCAAGCTAAACAAGCACGCACTGGCTATGCCACCAAACAATCAATAAAACACTGGTTTGTGAATGATTTGCAGCACCCTTATCTTGAATCACAACGTTTTGATTGGATCCGAGGGTATCATCTGGGTGGTCGCTCATTAACTTGGGGGCGGCAATGCTTGCGCCTCAGTGATATAGATTTTGCAGCCAACAAACAAGATGGTCACGGCATTGATTGGCCTGTGCGTTATCAAGATATTGCACCTTGGTACGATAAAGTAGAAGCCTACATCGGGGTTATCGGCGAAGCGCTGAACTTACCTCAGCTACCTGATGGACCTTACTTGCCTCCTTTTGCGCTTAATGCCGTAGAGCAGCAGCTTAAACAAAGTTTATTAACTCACTACACTAACCGTCACCTCACCATCGGGCGAGTTGCACATTTAACCAAGGCAAAGCCTGAACAAGGTCGTGCCCCATGCACTAAGCGCAACCGCTGTATGCGAGGCTGCCCAGCAGGGAGTTATTTTAGTAGTTTAGCCTCGACCTTACCTGCAGCGATGCGTACTGGGCGACTCACAATTCAGACTCACTCCATTGCCAAAGAGATTATTTACAATCCAGATAGCGGACTAGCTACGGGCGTGAAAGTAATTGATGCTGAATCTAAAAAGGAGCGTATCGCGCGAGCAAAGATTATCTTTTGCTGTGCATCAACGGTGGCAACAACAGCCTTGTTATTAAATTCAACTTCTGCACGTTTTCCTAATGGCTTAGGGAACGATAGTGGAGAGCTTGGTCATAACCTCATGGATCACCATTTTAGGGTTGGCGCAACTGGCGAGCCTAGGGGCTTTGCTGATGACTTTAATGATGGCGACAGACCCGCTGGCTTTCATATCCCGCGCTTTCGAAACCTTGATGATAACGAGCAACATAGCTTTATTCGCGGCTATGGCTATCAAGGATACGCAACACGCAAAGATTGGCGACGGGGCTTTAAAGAACTTAGCTTTGGTAAGGCTTTTCGAGAAGAGCTTGCCAAGCCTGGGCCTTGGCAAGTTGCATTGATAGGCTTTGGTGAATGCCTGCCTTATCATCGTAATAAAATGAGCTTAGATCCGGTATTAAAAGATCAATGGGGGCTACCTTTAGTTAATTTTGATTGCCAATTTGCTGAAAACGAGCAACGCATGCGCGAGGATATGAAAACGCAAGCCGTCGAGATGCTAAGCAAAGCAGGTTATCAAAATGTACAAGCGTACGACAAAGGCTCTGCGCCGGGGCAAGCCATCCACGAAATGGGAACTGCGCGCATGGGACATGATGCTACAACCTCAGTGCTTAATCGTTATAACCAAATTCATAGTGTGCGTAACGTCTATGTCACTGACGGCTCGTTTATGTGCTCGTCGGGTTATCAGAACCCTTCGTTAACCTATATGGCATTTACTGCAAGAGCCGCCGATCATGCTGCATGGCATTATCAAAACGGGGTGTTTCATGGCTGATCTACAAAGGCGAAATGCCATTAAATGTTTAGCTGCATTATTCGGTGCGGCTATTACGCCAGTGGCTGCGACTCAGTTATTTGATAAAACGGATGACAATCATTTTGAGGTGCTTAAAGCAGCGGCGCATCGGGATGTGGTCACGCAAATGCAGGCTGTTATTTTAGAGCTAGAGCCAAATGATCAGCTGTATTTTAATTTAGTCGCTTTCACAGATTTAATGCTGGCAAATACACTAACTACGACTGAGCGTACGGCATGCTTAAAAGGCGCTGAGCTGATTGCAGAAGGTGTTCTTTCATCGTCGCAATTAGCAAATAAACTCACAGGTTTATTTACTATCTCTTCTTCGCAGCAACAGCGCATAATAGCGCAGCAAGCCTTACCTTTTTCAGAAGTGAGCCTTGATAAGCGTGACGAGTATTTAATTTATAAGTGTATTTTTACTGTGCGTGAATTTTTGCTACTGGGCTATTTCACATCAGAAAAATTGCAGGCTAGTTAAAAATTAAAATAACTAAGCCTGCCCATGTCGTTACTTACGCCAACTTGTTAGTTTGTGACCAATCAGTGCGTAATAAAGAATAAACGCATAGCAAGGGATCAACAGATAGTAAGCTTGTTGTGCATTGCCCGTATATTCTGCAAATACACCGTATACCAAAGGTAATAGAGCGCCACCAGAAATCCCCATAATCAGTAATGCCGCGCCGGTTTGAGTTTTATCGCCGAGATTTGCAAGGGCCATAGGCCAAATGGTCGGCCAAACTAGCGCATTCGATAAGCCAAGTAATGCAACATATAACACGGTATCTGGAAAGCTGTTATCAGCAAGCCAAAAGAGCACTACGTTTGCAATCGCAGTTTGTTGCGGATCAATCAAAATGATGCCAAGTGAAAACACACAACCACTTAACGCGGAAAATATCAGCGCCTGTTGCTGACTAAAAAAACGAGGAATTAACACGATACCTAACACATAACCTAGCACCATAAAGCCCATGGTGTAAGAGGTGAGTTCAGCGAACTGCAATACCCCTTGTTCTTTGCCGTAAAGGCCAATGGTGTCGCCGGCAATAACTTCTGCGCCTATGTAAAAGAATAGAGCTATCACGCCTAAAACCAAGTGTGGGAATTGCAGTACTGATTTACTCTCGCTGTTGTTGCTAGTTTTTGGTTGCTCAATATCAGGTAATGGAGCCAGCATAATCAACGCCGCTAATATCGCTAATGCGATTGCCATTACAAAGTAAGGAGTAATTAAACGATTAGCCAGTTCTTGTAACTGCAATTGCTTTTGAATGCTGTTCAATTGGGCGAGAGCTTCAGGGCTAAAGCTGGCAATGTCGCTAAATACAATCGCAGAGAAGAGCAATGGAGCAACCACACCTGCGCTCTTATTGAGAATACCCATGATGCTAATGCGTACGGCTGCCGTGTCTTTAGAACCAATTAGCACGATGTAAGGATTCGCAGCGGTTTGTAATAAGGTGAGGCCGCTTCCTAAAGTAAATAAGGCAACCAAAAATAACCAATAAGCCTGAATTTGTGCGGCAGGAATAAACAACAACGCGCCAAATGCCATGGTGCCTAAACCAAATGACATACCATGCTTATAACTAAATAATTTCAATATCTTAGCGCTCGGCAGTGCCATGACGGTATAGGCGATATAAAACACCAATGTCACCATGTAAGCTTCAATATGGTTGAGATCACAGACCATTTGTAGAAATGGAATCAAAGATCCATTGAGCCAAGTTATAAAGCCAAATAAGAAAAACAAGCCACCTATGATCAACATAGGTAGTAATTGTGTACGGTTGGTGTGTTCTGTTTGCTCTAATAGTGAGCTTTGTGTTGTCATTTTTGTCACCAATAAGTTAACGGTAGATTAATGATAAAACATTTTTCGTAAGTTTTGAAAGTTTTATTTTATTTCGAAACTAAGCTTGGCTTTGAAACTGTAAATTGTGTAATATTGAACTACGAATTTGAAAGCAGCTATATAAACAACAGGCCAGCTATGCTAACCACAATAGAAAGAAGACAAAAAATCGTTCTGATGACCGAGGAAAATGGCAAAGTAAATGTTAAAGATCTTGCGAAAACTTTTGATATTTCTGAGGTTAGTATTCGCCATGATCTTAACGAACTGGGCAAGCGTGGTCTGGTTGTTCGTTCTCGCGGCGGCGCAATTGCTTGTGATAAATTGGTCAAAGAGTTATCAGTTAAAGATAAGCATAACGAAAATTATGCTGTGAAAGTTCTACTGGCAAAAGCTGTTGCAAATTTAGTTGATGATGGCGATTCACTAATTATTGATTCGGGCACCACAACCGAAGAAGTCGCGAAAGCATTGACCAACAAACAAGACTTAACCGTGATGACAAACGGCCTCAATATCGCACATGTACTAGCTGATATAGAGGATGCCAATGTATTTATGCTGGGTGGGCAATTGCGCAAGAAATCAATGTCTTTTTACTCAAATGAAGTTGAACAAGCACTCAGTAAATATAATTTTAAAAAGGTTATTTTAGGAGTGGATGGCATAGATCCTGAAGCGGGGATCACCACCCATTATGAGCCTGAAGCAATGTTAAACCGAACAATGTGCACACGTGCAGATCAAGTGATTGCTGTAACTGATTCAAGTAAATTTGGTAAACGGGCTTTGTATAATGTATTACCACTAAAATCAATCGATGTGCTAGTAACCGATAAAAAAATGCCAGCTGAATTTGTTGAGTCATTGGTTGCTTTGGGGATCGACGTAATCACTGTTTAGAGCTAGTAGCATACTGACAAATTACCTAAACCTTAAGGAGGTTATTATGGCAGGAATAAGTGTTTGGCAATTAGCTATTATTGCCGCAATTGTGGTGCTTTTATTTGGCACAAAAAAACTGTCACGGATCGGTGGTGACTTAGGGACATCAATTAAAGGGTTTAAACGTGCAATGCAAGATAAACCCAAAGACGAAGCCTGATAATCTTTGTCTCAAATAATGTTATTACCTTGCTCTGGGTCGCGAGATTGATCTGCTTGTTCGCGGATATCATCGGCATCACTGCTAACATCATCAAGGCTATGGTCGTCGAGTGATTTTGCTGTTTTTAGCTCTGCGCTTACATTATTGTTTGGCTGTTCGGTATCGTTTTCGCTATTTAAAATAATTCGCTCGCGAGCATCATCCGGCATGCTTATTTGCTCCGCTAAATAAGTAATGACCAACTCTCGCATCAATTGTGAGGCCACTTTGATAGTACTGTGTTCGTTACTATTTACCCAAAAATAAATGGTTAGATTAAGAGTTGCTGAGCCTAATGAATTAATAAGTACTTGGCTTGGCGGATCATTAATAACAGCAGGGTTTTGATTAACCACTTTCATTGCTAATTGTTGGGCATAGCGAATGTCATTATCGTAGCCAATGCCAACATTAAAGTGGCCCCGCATTTTTGGGTTTGCGGTGAGGTTTTTAATGACGTTTTTATAGACGGTCGCATTGGGAATTTGAATATGATTACCGTCAAAGTCAACCAAGGTGGTGGCGCGCGCCGTAACCTTTTTAACTACTCCTAAACGACCATCTACTTCAATAACATCATCAATACGAAAAGGGCGCTGTACGCTAAGTAGCATACTTGAGATAAAGTTTTCGGCGATATCGCGAAAAGCAAAACCTAAAATAAGCCCAACTAAGCCAGTGCCACTCATAATAGCCACAGCAAAGCTGGTTAGCCCTGCTAGACGTAAAAATAAGTACACGCCAAACAAGATAATAATAATGCTAAAAAAGCGCCTCGTAACGACATGTAAAAGTTTGCTTTCGCTCACAAAGCCAAGCGGTTTTATTAATAGATAAGATAAAGGGCGGGCCAACAAGTAACAGATAATGATGGCCGCAATACCAAGTGTCAGTGCAGGTAACATTTGCCATGCAGTATGTAAAAACTGCGTAATTTGAA
This sequence comes from Pseudoalteromonas simplex, assembly GCF_015278155.1. Classification (NCBI taxonomy): domain Bacteria; kingdom Pseudomonadati; phylum Pseudomonadota; class Gammaproteobacteria; order Alteromonadales; family Pseudoalteromonadaceae; genus Pseudoalteromonas; species Pseudoalteromonas simplex. Next base: position 161,511 of record NZ_JADILN010000004.1, on the reverse strand, counting down.
AGTTTAAGTCTTGCCAAGATAAGCTTTCAGAAACTGTTTGAGATGCTATGGAAATTGATGCTTTTAAAACGTTAGCTAGTTGATTTTCAGTAAGTAAATAATAACTCATTGCACCGCTCCATGGATCTTTAAGTTGCTTCAATAAGTTTAGTTCAATGCAATTCAGGCGCCATAATTACTGGCAAGTTGTTTGCAGCATTGTACTTTTCACAGTCATTCTTTGGGTCACTTATGGCGAATGGTAACCGCGGTTTTCAAGCTCGTTCACCGATGGAAATCCCAATTCGAGGTTGGTGGGATATCAGTAAACGGGTTTATCACAACCTATCACAAGACAATTTATCTTTTGTAGCAGCAGGCGTGGCATTTTATGCTCTTTTAGCTATTTTTCCTGCTTTGGCAGCTATTGTATCCGTATATGCCTATTTTGCTTCTCCCACAGATATCCATGATCAGTTAGATAAGGTGATTGCGATATTACCTGCAAGTAGTCGTGACATCATTTTGCTTCAAGTTAGCGATATCACTCAGCAGTCAAATAAGGTATTGAGTGCAAGTGCCATAGGTACCTTGCTATTAACTATTTGGAGTAGCAGTAAAGGCTGCCAAGCACTTATTACCGCCTGTAATATTACTTATCATCAGCGTAATAAGCGTCAGTTCTTTATGGCATTAGTGGTGCGTTTTTTATTTTCTTTGGGTGCTATTGTAGTTGCGCTGGTGGCATTATTGATCATTGGTGTCTTACCGATTGTACTCAACTTAGTTGGCTTAACAGAGCTTATCGACTTAATGATTCAGCTCATTACTTGGCCATTGTTAGCCATTATTTTTAATCTCGCTTTAGCGTTTTTATATCGTTATGCGCCTCATCGAACTCCAGCTAAATGGCGCTGGATCACGCCGGGCTCAATACTTGCTACGTTAATGTGGATCATCGCATCAATTGGTTTTTCATATTATGTATCTCAATTTGCTAGTTATAACGAAACCTATGGATCGCTAGGTGGTGTGGTGATCATGTTGATGTGGCTTTATATCAGCGCATATATCATCATTTTTGGTGCGGCTATCAATGCCAGTACAGAGCAACAAACTCTAGTTGATAGCACTATTGGGCCAGAAAAAGCTGTAGGGAAACGCGGCGCGATCGTGGCCGATAGATTGACAATTAAACAACGAGAAAATGAGCAATAAGACGCAGTCGAGTTACTCCTAGACTTAAGGTAACCCCTAGGCCCTAATTGACATTTTTAGAATTGACTTCTATTAAATATTTAATCCTAAAGTTCGATTTTGGTTTTTATGACTCGTACTGTGATTTTACGTATCAGTAGGTCAGAAAGTTAAATCTGCGATCTCTAGCTGTAATCATATTTATAGGTCATGAAATGCAAAAAGAGCTCCAACTTAATATTAAGCGTTTATCTTTACTTAATTTGGTTGCTGTAATTCTAGCTGGGTTAACGGCTTTGTCAGTTTATTTAATGTATGGCAGTTTAAAAACCATAGAGGCTGAAACTAAGGTTAGGTATCAGTCTTATATTTTGGCTGAGCAAGTCAGACAAAGTTCAGATCAATTAAGTTTAATGGCAAGGGCTTATACGGTAACAGGCAATACTAAATTTTTAGACTTTTTTAACCAAATTCTAGCTATTCGAAATGGTGAAGCTCCACGTCCAGAAGATTATCACCGCGTTTATTGGGATATGTTAATGCCTCATAACGGTAAGGCTCCATTTCCTGACGGTGAAAAAAAATCACTCCAAGTTATGCTAAATTCCATTGGTATAACAGATGAGGAGATGCAACAAATCCGGCTTGCAGAAAAAGCATCAAATGATTTAACAAAAATTGAGTACGCTGCTTTTCAAGCTTTAGCAAATAAACCTGACGAGAATATGGAAAAGGAGCAAATTGACGCGATTCTGAGTTTGTATAGTGATGATTACTTTTTGGCAAAGTCAGAAATAATGAGTCACATTAATAACTTTTTGTTTATGTTAGATTATCGAACCGAACAAAACCTTGATATCGCGACGCGAGATCACTACTTGATGTCGCTTTTCTCTTTTTGCTGCTTTATTACCATTTTAATTGTTCTGTATTTTATCGGCCGTTTGCGCAAATCACTTAATCATTTATATGTGTCTTCACTTGAAGCTGAAGTGGCAGAAAAAACATCTTCTTTGACTGAGAAAAACGTGCAGCTTAAAGAATCTATGGATTTAATGGCAAAGACTCAAAAATACTTAATGGAAGCAGAAAAAACAGCAGCACTAGGTCGTCTAGTTGTTGGGGTAGCACATGAAGTCAACACGCCTGTAGGTATATGTATAACAGCTGTCAGTTACCTTGAAGATGAAAATAAAAAGATGGGAAAAGTGCTAGCTGATAAACGCGTTAGTAAAGGCTCACTTGAAAAATATGTACATACTTCAGAAGAAATTAGCTTATTACTTCATTCTAATTTAGATCGATTAGTTGAATTGATAACAAGCTTTAAACAAATTGCCGCTGATCAGTATTGTGATGAATTAAGGGTAATTAACTTGAATCCGCATCTGCATGATATTGTGATGTCGTTTAAGTCAGATTCTAAAAATAAAAATGTTGAGGTGATTTTTAACATACCCGATGATTTAAAAATTCAAAGTTACCCAGGAACATTTAATCACGTTATGACAAACTTGTTTTCAAATGTTTTTTTTCATGCGTTTGATGGGCAGATTGAAGGCGCAAAAATAGAAGTTTCAGCAAGTTTTAAACATAATAATGTTTTTATAAGTGTTAAAGACAATGGCTGCGGCATAAGCGAAGATATTCAAGATAAAATATTTGATCCTTTTTTTACTACTAAGCGTGTCCAAAAAAATACTGGTCTAGGGCTTTATGCTGTTATGAATTTAGTTACGCAAAAATTAAAGGGCTCGATTAGTTTCGAATCTGAAGAACAGACAGGCACCACTTTTTATTTAACTTTGCCAAATCTTCAAGCTGAGCATGAAATAACGCAGAGCGATGATAAAGAACCTCTTTAGTATTCGCTTTTATAGAACGTTATATGCTTATTTTACTCATGGTTGTTAGTTAAAATAGCGCCTAAAATCACTTCATACAATTTACGGGAGTAAAGTTATGAAAGTGATTCAACAATTAAATAGCCATGCCACACAAGATGGTGATGGCGTAAACATCAGCCGTATTCCAGGTTTTGATGGCAAGTACTTAGACCCTTTCTTAATGATCGATGAGCTTAAATCCGATGATCATAGTGATTTTATGGGCGGCTTTCCTGCGCACCCTCACCGCGGTATCGAAACCTTTACTTATATTATTAAAGGTGGCTTTGAGCACCAAGATCAAATGGGTAACAAAAAAGCAATTCGTGCTGGCGATGTGCAGTGGATGAGTACCGGTTTTGGTGTGATCCACAGTGAAATGCCATTAGCAGATGCTAAAGAAGGTATGCATGGCTTTCAGATTTGGTTAAATATGCCAAGTGCCGAGAAGCTAAGAGCGCCGCGATATCAAGATACCACTGAAGCGCCAGCACCAACGACTCAAAATGAGCAAGGTGTTGAGCTTAAAGCGTTGGCAGGAAGCTGGCAATTTGCCGATGAAGAGCAGGTATCTAGCTTACAAGACCTCGCAGCTGACGGCATGCTTGCTGATGTGACTTTACCAGCTGGTACGCAGTTTTATCATGCACCGCTTACACAAACTAAGGTGATGATCTATATCCATACCGGAGAAATTCATACTGAACAGGGCGGACCAGTTAAAGCAGGTAGCTTATTGATTTTAGAGCCTGGCAGTGACATTGAGTTTAACTCGCAAACGGGTGCAGGGGCGTTAATTCTAGCCGGTGAGCCGCTTAAGCAACCAATCGCTCATATGGGCCCGTTTGTAATGACAACCCAACTTGAGTTACAACAAGCAGTACGTGACTATCAGCTAGGTAAATTTGGCACACTATAGGAGGTTATTGTGGGATTACTAGTAAATGGCCAATGGCAAGATAAATGGTACGACACCGATAACAATCAAGGTGAGTTCAAACGTGAGGCAGCCCAGTTACGCAACTGGGTTACAGCAGATGGTAGTGCAGGGCAAAGCGGTGATGCGGGCTTTAAAGCTGAGAAAGATCGTTACCATCTATATGTCTCTTTAGCTTGCCCGTGGGCTCATCGCACTTTGATTTTTCGCCATTTAAAAGGCCTTGAAGATTATATCAGTGTGTCGGTTGTCAGTCCTGACATGCTAGAGCATGGCTGGACCTTTGATAAAGACAATCACAGCACCGGTGATGCACTTTTCGATAGCGACTTTATGCATCAAATTTATACGCGTAACAAAGCCGATTATTCAGGTCGTGTTACGGTTCCCGTGCTTTGGGATAAAAAAACGCAGCGTATTGTTAGTAACGAATCTGCTGAAATTATCAGAATGTTTAATAGCGCGTTTAATGGCCTTACAGGTAATGAACGCGACTTTTATCCGCAATCGTTGCGCTCTGAAATTGATGAAGTTAATGAGTTTGTTTATCACAATATCAATAATGGGGTGTATCGTGCAGGTTTTGCAACATCGCAAGAAGCTTATACAGAAGCCTTTGATGATCTCTTTACCGCTCTAGATAAGATTGAGCAACGATTATCAGCTAATCGTTATTTAGTGGGGGACACACTGACTGAGGCCGACTGGCGTTTATTTACCACCTTAATTCGCTTCGACAGTGTTTATGTGGGCCACTTTAAATGTAATTTGCGTACTATTGAGAGCTATCCGGCGATCAGCAACTATTTACGTGAGTTATATCAAATTGAAGGTGTAAGTAAGACCGTTGATTTTTATCATATAAAACGTCATTACTATTTTAGCCACACCATGATCAACCCAACTCAAGTTGTGCCAAAAGGGCCTGATATAGACTACGCTCGGTCTCATAACCGTGGTTAATAAACCTTGATAACTAACAGTTTAATGACTTGATTGAACTGTTAGTTATAACTATCCATGACCTTGCGGATAGTGTCGATGCCAAACATCACCTTTTGAATAAATGACTCAGAACTTTTCACTAAATTAAAATTAGGGTGCTGAGACCAAACTGCTTGCAGTTTGTCATCAAGCAATATGGCTTGCTGATCAGACTCGTTTCTAACTGGGTTATTAGAATGAATACTTTGCCCAGACTTCGCTGCTGTTTCAAAAAAGATCACTGCATCATATTGATTAAGCTCGGTATGTAGGTTGGTATTCAGACACTCAAAAAACTCATCTTGCTCACCGGGCCAGTAGGCAAGTCCATCTAAGCTACCACGATCGCAAAGCATTAAACGATCTGGGTGCATGGTTCGTTGAATATGTTCAAGGTGTTTTTGTAAGCTGAAGATAGCTTGTTGGTGAGCTTTGATCAGGTGAGTTGCATCACCACGTTCTATACCACCGCTGAACAGCATGGTCGCAGATTCTGGTACAACAACAATTTGATTAGAAAATTCACGTCTTAATAGATCGATGGCTGTTGTTTTACCACCGCCAGGGCCACCAGTTAGTACAATCCTTTTCTTCACCTTACATCCTCACAAATTGCTCGTTTGTGTTTAAGGTAATGAAAATAGGTGGCAAAGAGAAGTAAAAAGCAAACATTACATGATAATGATCACAACAAACGCAGTAACCAGCTGAAGCGGCTGACTTGTTTCAATTTACTGTCCTTGTGGTCTGAGTTATTAAGTGCTTCATAACCCATACCCGCAGTGAAGGCACTGGCAACACCCACTTTACTTACCGCAAAGCGTTTTAAACGGTATTTGAACGCTTGATGGTGTTGACGTTTAAGCTCATCTTGTAAATCCATTTGCTGGCTTAGCTTAGTTACTCTGTGTTGCGGTTTATTAATAAAATAATCAATTAACATCATTCATCCTTACTAATATTCAATAATTGACGAATACTTTTTAGCGTATGATCAAAACCTATTTTACTGCTGACATAACCAATGTTCTTCCAAAGCCATGCAAGACAAAGCAATTGTAATGCAATCAGTGAAATAGCGGCCAACCACAATGATTGGCTAAAGCTGAATATCGCGATACCGACAGTAGCAAGTAAACCAGCCCAAAGTAACACTAAACCACCGGCAAAACAGACAAGTAATATAATAGTTAAGGCGAGTGAACGTGTTGATAAGCGCCACTCAGCAGCTGCAAGCTTTTTGCAAGTCCCAGTTTGTTTGCGATAGTCAATGTATAGCTGTTTGCCGTAGTCAGATAATTTAGCAAGGTGATCTTGCCACTGATCAGCGTTTAATGGCTGATCAGTGGCATCTTGCGTTTTCTCATCTGTAGATTGAGAAGTTTGCATAACAATTACTTACGACGAATAAGTGCAGTTACTAACATGCCTGCAGCAAATGCAATACCTGCTGTTGCAAGTGGGTTTTCTGATGCAAGTTTACGAGTTTTACCACTGTATTCATTAATTTTAGCGCGTGCTATTGCTTGCTTTTCAGAAAGCGTTTGAGCAGAGCTAGATGCACCCTGACGTACACTATGTTCAGCACTAGCAGCGCGTGTTGATAATGCATCTACTGCGTGGTGAGCTGCCTCTGTCGCTTTTTCTGTGAATGGCGCCTCTACTTGAGCCGCGTTCGAGTTTGCACTGTTACTTGTTGCCGTGCTTGAATTCGATTTTGAAGTTGCGGTAGTCATAATCATTCCTTAAAAATTGCCATTTAATTGGTGATTAACTCATCGCAACCTTCATACCAAAATATAAAATCAATAATTTTCAGTTGTTTATTCTTTTTATTGCGTTCTTGGTTAGTGGTTTTTCGTAACTCTTGCAGGGTGATTAAGTAAAAATTACAGAATAAGATAATTTTGTAATTGTTCATTGGTTATTCATTAACCATTTTTCCCCATTAGATTGCCAATAAAATTGGAAAAAAAATTTTTTTCAATGTTTTCCACTTTTTCCCACGTAATTCAGAGGCTTTGCTCGAGGCCTTATTTTTTCTGGCTTTAGAAGGCACTGAAGATGATCTAGTTACTTGACAAAATAGCTTGTCAAGCCCTAAACTGGAGCACTGTGGTAAAAAGTGGTTTTTAGTGGATCAAATTGGATCAGAGATAGTCAGTTACAATAAATAACCTAATTTAAGGCATGTTATGTTTCGGGGTGCGAGCTCACTGAGTTTGGATGATAAAGGACGTTTTGCGGTACCAACTAAGTACCGAGATGCGATCTTGTCTGAAGATCAGGGAACGGTTATTTGCACTGTTGCTTTAAACGAGCCCTGCTTGTGGTTATACCCGTTAGCCGAATGGCTTGAAATAGAAGAGCGACTATTAAAAATTTCAAATATGAATCCACGCGCTCGCCGCATGCAACGAATGTTGCTCGGCAATGCCACAGAATATCAATTAGATAAAAATGGCCGAATTTTGCTGGCACCTTCGTTACGAGCCCATGCAGAACTAGGAAAAAAAATCATGTTGGTTGGCTTGATGAACAAGTTCGAAATTTGGGATGAAGATCGTTGGCATGAACAAATGCGCCAAGATACTGAAATTGAACGCCTAGGTGATTTTGAGGCGAATCCTGAGTTCGATAACTTCTCACTCTAACGGCACAAAGAAAAAGGCAATTAATAGCTAATGACAGCGCAATTTGAACATGTCTCTGTACTGATGGACGAAACCATAGATGCTTTGGATATTAAACCTGAAGGCATTTACATGGATGGCACATTTGGTCGCGGTGGGCACTCGGGGCAAATTCTTGCGCGTTTAAGTGAACAAGGTCGCTTACAGGCGATTGATCAGGATCCACAAGCTATTAAAGCCGCCGAAAAATTTGCCGATGATGCGCGTTTTTCAATTGCTCACACTCGTTTTTCAAACCTAAAAGCGGTTGCTGAAGATAACGATTTAATCGGTAAAGTTGACGGTATTTTGTTGGATATCGGTGTTTCTTCACCACAGCTTGATGATGCTGAACGCGGTTTTAGTTTTATGAAAGATGGCCCACTTGATATGCGTATGGATCCAACCAGTGGTCGCAGTGCTGCACAATGGCTAGCTGAAGCTGAACTAGAAGATATCACGCATGTGATTAAAACTTATGGCGAAGAAAAATTTGGTCGTCGAATTGCTCATAAGATCATTGAAACACGTGAGCACACTGCAATCACAAGTACTAAGCAGCTTGCTGATTTAGTCGATGAAGCTGTGCCAGTTAAAGATAAGCACAAACACCCAGCTACACGCACATTCCAAGCGATCCGTATTTATATCAATAGTGAGCTTGAAGAAATTCAAACTGCATTGCAAGCCGCTGTTGAGGTTTTAAAACCAGGGGGACGTTTAGTGGTTATTTCGTTCCACTCGTTAGAAGATCGCATTGTTAAGCAGTTTATTAAAAAACAGAGTAAGGGAGAGGCGATACCCAGAGGTCTGCCTTTGACGGACGCACAAATAAACAAAAACCTGACGTTAAAGGCAGTGGGTAAAGCCATTAAGCCGAGTAAGGCGGAGATTGAAGCAAACCCGCGTTCACGTAGTTCAGTGTTAAGGGTTGCGCAGAGGTTGTAATGAAAGCTAAAGCGACACATCGCCAACCTAATTTATTTACAGAAATTTTCAAAGGCCTAGGAGCTAATAAGCTGACCTTGGCCTTGTTGGTTGTGATCCTCGCATCTAGTTTGAGTGTGGTTCAGGTGACGCATCTAGCGCGTCAGCAATTGATTGAACAAGACAAATTATTGCAAGAGCGTGATGAGCTCGATCTTGAGTGGCGTTACTTGCTCGTAGAAGAAGAGTTTTATTCACAGCATGCGCGCATTGAAGAAGTCGCGACTATGCAATTAGAAATGAAACGGCCAACTAGCCAAGACGAACAGGTGGTAATACTGCGATGAGAAGCAGAGGGAAAAAGCCAACAAATACCTTAATCACATGGCGTTTTTTGCTGGTGTGCTCAGTGGTGTTTTTAGTCTTTATGACGCTGGTTGCGCGTGCCGCTTTTTTACAGGTTATTGAACCAGATAAAGCGCGTTCTGAAAGTGATAAACGAACTGTGCGTGTTGAAAAACAACATGTGCAACGTGGCATGATCTTCGATCGCAATGGCAAAGAGTTGGCGGTCAGCGTACCTGTGGTAAGTGTGTATGCGGATCCGAAAGCGCTGCATAAATCACTGATCAGTAAGGTACTGCGTCAAGCTAGAAAAAATGGTGAAGATCAACAAGCACTGGCTGAAAATACGGTTGAGTTAGATAAACGTATTGCCGCTTATTACAATAATGATATTCGCTGGCGTGAACTTGCGGATGTATTACGCATTGACCCAAGTAAAGTTAACTCTCGCCTTCGTGATAATCCAAAGCGTCGTTTTGTCTATTTAAAACGTCAGGTTACCCCTGCTGTTGCTAACTATATTGGTGATCTTCGTTTACCAGGTATCCACTTACTTGATGAGTCAAAACGTTATTACCCTGCCGGTGAAGTAACAGCCCATGTTATTGGATTTACTAACATTGATGGTCATGGTATTGAGGGAATCGAAAAGCTTTATGAAAAGGCGTTAACGGGTGTTGAAGGTCAGCGCACCATTCGTAAGGATGCCCAAGGCCGTGAAGTAGAAGTGCTTGATGAGCGTGAACGTGTTGAGCCTGAAAACATTCATTTAAGTATTGATCAGCGCATTCAAGCGATTGCTTATAAAGCAGTAAAATCAGCAGTTCTAACCTATAAAGCTACTTCGGGCTCAGCCATGGTTGTTGATGTTAAAACCGGCGAAGTATTAGCTATGGTGAATAGCCCATCGTTTAACCCTAATAACTTAAACGATGCTGCACCGCACAAGCGTCGTAACCGTGCTATCACCGATTTGTTTGAGCCAGGCTCTACTGTTAAGCCACTAGCCATTTTAGCTGGTTTAGACTACGGCGCAATTCAACCGGATTCAATTATTGATACTTATCCTGGCTGGATGCGTGTGGGTGGCAGCCTTGTGCAAGATACCCGTAACCATGGTGAGATGACCTTAAGAGAAATCTTAAAGTATTCAAGTAATATGGGTGTAACTAAGGTCAGTCAAGAAGTACCAAAAGACTATTTTGTAGGGCTTTACCAAAAGGTGGGGTTTGGCAGTGATAGTGGTACAGGCATGGTTGGTGAAAGCAGCGGTTTATTTTACCCAAATCGACGCTGGTCAGATCATGAAATTGCTGCATTATCATTTGGTTATAACTTAGCTGTAAGTACCGCTCAAATGGCTCGTTTTTATGCCATGTTAGGCTCTGGTGGCGTTATGCGCCCGCTAACAGTTCTTAAACAAGAGTCAGTGCCAGAGGGTGAACGTATTTTCCAACAAAAAGACGTTGAAGCGGTTGTTCACATGATGGAAAGCGTATTCGAAAAAGGTGGTACTGCACAAAAAGTTCATGTTGATGGCTATCGTGCTGCTGCCAAAACAGGTACCTCTAAGAAAGCCGCTGTGGGCGGGTATGGTGACGAATATGTTGGCTATTTTGCTGGTATTGCGCCAGCGAGTAACCCACGTTTAGCGGTAGTAGTAATGATTAATGAACCGGGTGGAGATGTTTATTACGGCGGTGCGACGGCAGGCCCTGCATTTGCAGAGATTGTCTCCAATGCCTTAAGAATTCTAAACGTTGCACCGGACAAAGATGCGGTTGCGTACGTAGAAGGCAAAGATAACGATGCGTGATTTAAAACCGATTCTTAATCAAATTGATGTTGAGGCCAATAGTTTATTGGTTAACCAACTACGTCTTGATAGTCGAGATGTAAAAGCTGGCGATGTGTTTGTCGCCATTAAAGGCCATCAGCTTGATGGCGGACAGTTTATTGACAAAGCCATTGAAAATGGTGCGGTGGCAGTTATTGCTGACCGTTTATGTGAGTTCGAAAGTGAGTTTGAACCACTTTACTTAGTTACCGATTTAGCAAAAAAGCTGCCAGCACTTGCAGCAGCTTTTTACCAGCAACCATCAAAGCAGCTTGAGTTAGTGGGTGTGACAGGCACCAATGGCAAGTCAACAACCACAGCAATGATTGCGCACTTAGCACAGCACTGTCATAAACGCGCAGCAGTGATTGGTACGCTCGGTTATGGGCACCCTGATAATCTAACTGAGCTTGCAAACACCACGCCATCGAGCGTTGATTTACAGCGTATTTTATCTGAGCTTGTCGCAGAGCAGAATGATGTTGTGGCCATGGAAGTCTCATCTCATGGTTTAGTGCAGCATCGCGTTGATAATTGTCAGTTTAAAGCAGCAGTATTTACTAATCTTACACGCGATCACTTAGATTATCACGGCACCATGGATGCTTACGCTGATGCCAAGTTAATGTTAATGCGTGACCATATGCCACAGCTTGTGGTGCTTAATCAAGATGATGCGCAAGTTGAAGCATGGTTAGAAAAATACGACTTCAATAATCTAATTTGTTACGGCCATAAAAACCTCACGCCTGAAAATGCGCGTTTTGTTTATTTTAGCGATGTAACTTATGATAACAGCGGTATTTCGGCGAAGTTTGATACCAGCTGGGGGCTAGCCGAAGTTAATTGCACACTGTTTGGCGAGTTTAACTTATATAATTTAGCCGCTGCTATGGCTACTTTATTAGGTATGGGTTACCCACTTGATTTACTCGTTGAAGGGTGTAAGTCATTGCAGCCTGTTGCTGGTCGCATGCAGGCATTTAGTGCGCCAGGTCAACCGACTTGTATTGTTGATTATGCCCACACTCCTGATGCATTAGCACTGGCATTACAAGCATTGCAAAAGCACGTTCCAGGTGGCGTTAGCTGTGTGTTTGGCTGTGGTGGTGACAGAGACAAAGGCAAGCGCCCGATGATGGCAAAAGCAGCTGAAGGCAATGCAGACCGTATTATTGTCACCAGCGATAACCCAAGAAGTGAAGACCCTGACGCTATTATCGCTGATGTGGTTGCGGGGCTTAAGCAGCCTGAACGCGCACATTGTGAAGCAGACCGCGCGCAGGCTATTAGTTATGCCATTTCGCAAGCGAGTGCTGATGATGTCATCCTTATTGCGGGCAAAGGTCACGAAGATTATCAAATTATTGGCGACCAACGAATCGACTTCTGCGATCGTCAATATGTACAACAACAATTAAAAGAAAAATCGCAAGGGGCGCAGTTATGATCCCTATGGATTTTGATTGGCTAGCTAAAGTTCTAGCAACCGATTACCAAGGTGGTAATCAAACGGTAAAAAATATTAACACTGACACCCGTACTTTGTGTGACGGTGAAGTGTTTTTAGCGCTACAAGGGCCTAATTTTGATGGCCATAAATTTGTTGCGCAAGCAAAAGAAAAAGGCGCGATAGCTGCTATTGTAGCGCGCCCTGTTAATGTCGATATTGTGCAGTTTGTGGTTAGTGACACACGTATTGCGCTAGGTCACATCGGCGCAGCTGTGATGGCACAGGTTGCACCGAAAACAATTGCTATTACTGGTAGCGTGGGTAAAACGACCGTAAAAGAAATGTGTGCGGCGATTTTATCTGGTCATGGTGAAGTACTGGCAACAAAAGGCAACTTTAATAATGACATTGGCGTACCACTCACGTTATTACGCCTTGAACCACAACACCAATATGCGGTGATTGAGTTAGGTGCAAACCACATTGGTGAAATTGCTTACACCGTTGCAATGACGAAACCTGATGTTGCTGTGGTATGTAATGTTGCAGCTTCTCACTTAGAAGGCTTTGGCTCATTACAAGGTGTAGCAACGGCCAAAGGCGAAATCTATGATGGCTTAAAGCCTGATGGTGTTGCCGTAGTGAATTGCGACAGCGATTATGCCGATTTTTGGCTTGATAAATTAACTAATCGCAACGTAAAACGTTTTTCTACTAGCCAACAATTAGATTATTGGGCAGAAGATGTGGTGCTTGATGAACAAGCGCGCGCTTCTTTTGTGCTTTGCAATAAAGATAAAAAAGTACCTGTCACTCTGGCATTACCGGGCAAGCATAATATTGCTAATGCGTTAATAGCCACCGCCTTAACCACTGAGCTCGGTGTAAGTCTCGAAAGTGTCGCATCGGCGCTGGCAACCATGGGTGAAGTTAAAGGTCGTGTAAACGTCCTTAAAGTGTCAGACACATTGACGGTGATTGATGATACCTACAACGCGAATGTGCAATCGGTTAAAGCGGCAATTGATTTGTTAAGTGATATGCCGGGGCGTCGTATTTTTGCGTTAGGTGATATGGGCGAGCTTGGTGAAGAAGCGCGTTTTTATCATCAACAAGTTGGTGAGTACGCACAGCAAAAAGGCATTGATGAACTTTATAGCCTAGGTGTATTAAGTAAATCAGCCAGTGATGTATTTGAAAAGCCAAACCGCCACTTCTCAAGCCGTGAACAATTATTACAACAATTACAAAGTGAACTTGCTCAATCGACGCAAAAAACCACAGTTGTTGTAAAAGGTTCGCGCAGTTCTCGTATGGAGCTTGTGGTCACAGATTTAGTAAATAGCCAGCAAAATGGCAATAATGGAGTATCGTCATGTTAGTTTGGCTGGCTGAGTATTTAACACAGTATTACAGTGGTTTTAATGTTTTTTCTTACCTAACGCTGCGCGCAATTTTAGGTATTTTAACAGCGCTACTTATCTCACTTTATTTTGGTCCTAAGCTAATTCGTGCATTGCAAAAAATGCAGATTGGTCAGGTGGTTCGTCACGATGGTCCAGAATCTCACCTATCTAAAAAAGGTACGCCAACTATGGGCGGCATTTTGATTTTAGGGGCGATTTTTACCAGCACATTACTGTGGGCAGACCTTTCAAATAAATATGTTTGGGCAACTTTATTTGTCGTGGGCTCGTTGGGCGTGGTTGGTTTTATTGATGACTACCGTAAAGTGATCCGCAAAGACCCTAAAGGCTTAATCGCTAAGTGGAAATACTTTTGGCAATCAGTGATTGCGTTAGTGGTTGCCAGCGCGCTTTATTTTACCTCGCAGCAAGGCAGCGAAACCTCATTAGTTGTGCCGTTTTTCAAAGACGTGTTACCACAGCTAGGGTTGTTTTATATTGTGATGACTTACTTTGTAATTGTAGGTACGTCGAACGCGGTAAACCTAACAGATGGCCTTGATGGTTTAGCGATTGTGCCAACCATTTTAGTGGCGGCAGCACTTGCCATTATTGCTTACTTAACTGGTAATGTTAATTTCTCAAGCTACCTACATATTCCGCATTTACCGCTCGCCAGTGAGCTTGTGGTTGTGTGTACTGCGATTGTCGGGGCTGGACTTGGTTTCTTATGGTTTAACACCTACCCAGCACAGGTATTTATGGGTGATGTAGGCTCATTAGCCCTCGGTGGTGCTTTGGGTATTATTGCGGTGCTGGTTCGCCAAGAACTGGTACTTATCATCATGGGTGGTGTGTTTGTAATGGAAGCATTATCGGTGATTTTACAAGTAGGCTCATACAAATTACGTGGCCAACGTATTTTTAGAATGGCGCCTATTCACCACCATTATGAATTAAAGGGTTGGCCTGAGCCGCGCGTTATTGTGCGCTTTTGGATTATTTCAATCGTGCTAGTGCTTGCTGGCCTTGCGACATTGAAGATCAGGTAAATGACAGTTATTAACGAGATTAAAAATAAACAAATTTCAGTGCTCGGACTCGGTGTAACCGGTCTGGGCATTGTGCGTTTTTTATTGTCTCAGAATATTAAGCCAATTGTTGTTGATAGCCGTACTGCGCCGCCGGGTGCTGATTGGCTAAATGAGCATGCCAGTGAATTAGCGACTCACTTTGGTGATTTAGAACAGGCAGACTTAGCCAGCAATGACATTATTATTATCAGCCCAGGGCTAAGCCTCGCGACACCCGCTGTAGCAAAAGCGATTGATGCTGGTGTTGAAGTGATTGGTGACGTTGAGCTTTTTGCCCGTTTAACCGATAAACCAATTGTCGCGGTGACAGGTTCAAATGGTAAGTCGACAGTGGTCACATTGGCGTTTGAAGTACTGAAAGCGGCCGGTTATAAAGTTGGCCTTGGTGGTAACATTGGTACTGCGGTACTTGATTTACTATCGCAAGACTATGATGTGTATGTACTTGAGCTGTCGAGTTTTCAACTTGATACCACGCATAGCTTAAAAGCGAAAAGTGCCTGTGTGTTGAATGTGAGTGAAGACCACCTCGATCGTTATTCAAGTTATCAAGCATACATAGACTCTAAACAAAGTATTTATAATGGCTCAGAGCTTGCTGTAGTTAATGCCATTGATGTGGCAACACACACTGCAAAGCAGCCCCAAGTAAGCTTTGCGCTCGCCAATGCAGATTTTGCCTTGGTTGAACATCAAGGCGAACAATACTTTGCAGCACATGGTAAACCAGTATTACCAGCAAGCTGCTTAAATGTTGTTGGTTCACACAATCAACAAAACGCTTTAGCGGTGATGGCATTACTGAGCCCGTTTGATATTGCTAAAGGGCATTACCAGCAAGCGTTTAGTGCTTTTACTGGGCTTGCACACCGTTGCCAGTTTGTCGCTGAAATTAATGAAGTAAAATACTTTAATGATTCAAAAGCGACCAATGTAGGTGCAACTATCGCAGCGATTGAAAGCTTAGCTGATCAAGGGAAGCAATTAGTTGTGATTGCCGGTGGTGATGCAAAGGGGGCTGATTTAGATGCCTTAAAGCCATACTTAAACAACAAAGTGAAAGCGCTTATTTGTTTTGGTAAGGATGCTAAAGCTCTCGTAGCATTAACCGAAAAAGGCCACCTAACCACCAACATGCATGAAGCTGTGCAACTAGCGAAACAGTTAAGCAGCAGTGGCGATATCGTTTTATTAGCACCTGCATGTGCCAGCATTGATATGTACAACAATTACATGCAACGTGGTGATGATTTTGCGCAGTGCGTATTGGCGGAGGCAGTATGATTGCATTTGCTGACATCCGTGACGCATTAACACCAAAGCAATCGCCACAGCTTTATGATGTGCCGTTATTGTATTGCATGTTGATGTTGATTGGCGTTGGCTTTGTGATGGTAACCAGTGCCTCTATGCCAACAGCAGAGCGATTATTTGATAATCCGTATCACATTATTATTCGCCACGGCATGTTCTTAATTATGGGCTTTTTCTTATTTTGGATTGCCACAAATGTGCCTATGGATTGGTGGAAGCGCAGTAACGCCTATTTATTGTTGCTGGGTTTAGGTTTGCTGGTTTTAGTGCTGATTGTTGGCCGTGAAGTGAACGGTGCAAAGCGATGGATACCCATTGGCCCTGTGGGCTTTCAGGTTGCTGAAGCCGCCAAGTTGTATTTCTTTAGCTATATTGCCGGTTACTTGGTACGTAAACGTGAAGAAGTACAAGAGAACTTAAAAGGTTTTTTCAAGCCATTAGCTGTATTTGGTGTGTATGCATTTTTGATTTTGATGCAACCAGACTTAGGGACCGTCGTTGTACTGTTTGTGACGACAGTTGGTTTGTTGTTTTTAGCGGGGGCTAAGTTATGGCAGTTTTTTGGCCTTATTTTAACGGGTATTGCTGCCGTGGTAGTGCTAATTATCGCTGAACCATACCGTATGGCCCGTGTCACTGGCTTTTTAGAGCCGTGGGAAGATCCATTCGGTAAAGGTTATCAGTTAGTGCAATCGCTAATGGCATACAGTCAAGGTGGTTGGTTTGGTCAAGGCTTAGGAAATAGCGTGCAAAAACTGCAATATCTTCCTGAAGCACATAATGACTTTATCTTTGCAGTGATTGGTGAAGAGCTTGGCTTTTTTGGCGTATTAAGTATTTTGATTGTGCTTGCTGTGTTTGTATTCAGAGCCCTGTTAATTGGTCAAAAAGCATTGAAATGCGGCAAAGAGTACGAAGGCTATTTTGCTTTTGCTATTGGTATCTGGTTTGCGTTTCAAACCATGGTAAATGTTGGCGCAAGTGCGGGTATTTTGCCAACCAAAGGTTTAACACTGCCGTTTGTTTCTTACGGTGGCTCTAGTTTATTAATTATGACCATAGCAACAGGTGTACTTTTGCGAATAGATTTTGAGACAAAAATGGCAACTAAGCAGGCAACCTCTCGAGGAGGTAAGCGATGAGTAAAAAATTACTTGTTGTTGCAGGCGGTACTGGTGGTCATATTTTCCCGGGTATTGCAGTTGCTGATTTTTTAAAGCAGCAAGGCTGGCAGGTTAGCTGGATTGGCACGCCTGACAGAATGGAAGCAACGGTAGTACCAAAGCACAACATTGAGATTGATTTTATCAATGTGAAAGGTGTGCGTGGCAATGGTATTAAACGTTTGGTCAAGGCACCATTTATGGTGATGAATGCCATTTTTCAAGCACGCAAAATTTTAAAAGCACAAAAGCCCGATGTTGTTTTAGCTATGGGTGGTTATGTGACTGGACCTACGGGCATTGCAGCAAAGAGCTTAGGTATTCCTTTGGTTATTCATGAGCAAAATGCCGTTGCAGGCATGAGTAATCGTTGGCTAGCAAAGTTTGCCAATAAAGTTTTAGCTGCTTTTCCATCGGCTTTTGCAAAAGAACAATGCGAAGTGGTGGGTAACCCAGTGCGAGCAAGTGTCGCTAATGTTACTGTAAAGCAAACAGCGACACCGATTAATGTGCTAGTAGTTGGCGGTTCACTCGGTGCGCAAGTTCTTAATGAGACTTTACCAGCTGTATTCAGTGAACTTTCAGCGCTAACAACGCTTAATATATGGCACCAAACAGGTAAAAATAATGAACCGAATGTGACTGCCAGCTATCAACGGTTAGGGTTAACTGAAAATAGTAAAGTCGCTGAATTCATTGATGATATGGATAGCGCATATCAATGGGCTGATTTGGTAATTTGCCGAGCTGGTGCATTAACGGTGAGTGAGATTGCGGCAGCCGGAAGAATGGCCTTATTTGTGCCTTTTCCGCATGCTGTCGATGACCATCAAACTGCCAATGCAAAGTATTTAGTGACTGAGCAAGCTGCGTTAATTATGCAGCAAAGTGAGTTTAACCAAGCGGCGGTTGTTGAGTTATTAACGCCTTACGTAAATGCACCAGAAAAAATTTCAACAATGGCAAGTAAAGCAAAACAGCTTGCTATTTTAGATGCCACAGCCAATGTTGCAAAACGCTGTGAGCAACTAGCAGATAGAAGAGATTAGTAGTGAAAGAAAGCACGATGAAAGAAAACAACACTCGTCCTGCGATGCGTCGTATAGACACCATCCACTTTGTGGGTATTGGTGGCGCAGGCATGGGTGGTATTGCCGAAGTACTTGCTTTTGAAGGCTACCGCATCACAGGTTCAGACATTGCGCACAGTGCGATGACTGAGCGCTTAATACAAGTGGGTGCAGAAGTATTTATTGGTCATGATGAGAACAATGTAAAAGATGCCAGCGTTGTCGTGGTATCAAGTGCGATTAACGAGCAAAATCCTGAGATTAAAGCAGCAAAAGCGGCACGTATTCCAATTGTTCGCCGCGCCGAAATGTTGGCAGAATTAATGCGCTTTCGTCACGGTATTGCTGTAGCGGGCACTCATGGTAAAACAACAACAACCAGTTTAATAGCAAGTATTTATGCACAAGCGGGCCTTGATCCAACCTTTATTATTGGTGGCTTGTTAAACAGCGCTGGAAGTAATGCCAAGGTCGGTAAAAGCGACTTTTTAATTGCAGAAGCTGATGAGAGTGATGCGTCATTCTTACACTTACAGCCTATGGTGTCGGTGATCACGAATATTGAAGAAGATCACATGGATACATACGGCGGTAGCTTAGAAAAAATGAAAGACACGTATGTTGATTTCATTCATAACTTACCGTTTTATGGTTTAGCTGTTGTGTGTATTGATTCTGAGGTTGCAGCGGAGTTGATCCCTCGCTTTGGACGCCCTGTGATTACCTATGGTGAGTCGGCAGAAGCTGATTACCGCATGGTTGATTTTAGCCAAACAGCGAATACTTGTTCATTTAATGTTGTAAATAAGCAAGGTGAAAGCCTAGCCGTTACGCTTAATATGCCGGGTAAGCACAATGCGCTTAACGCGACTGCTGCGATTGCGGTCGCTAAAGATCAAAACATCGCTAACCATGCAATTTTAGAAGCGCTGACAAAATTTGAAGGCGTAGGCCGTCGTTTTCAGCATTATGGAAGCTTTGAGAATGAACGCGGTAATGTGATGTTAGTTGATGATTATGGTCATCACCCATCAGAAGTTGCTGCGACAATTGCGGCGGTTCGTGAAGGGTGGCCAGATAAACGTTTAGTGATGGTGTATCAGCCGCACCGTTATAGTCGAACCCGTGACCTATACGAAGATTTTGTTAAAGTACTGGCAGATGTTGATCAGCTATTACTACTTGATGTGTACTCAGCGGGCGAAGAGCCAATAGTGGGTGCCGACAGCAAGAGTTTATGTCGTAGTTTACGCCAGCGTGGTAAAGAGCCATTACATGTTGCCAACAGCTCCGAGCTTGCTGGTGTTCTTGCCAGTACACTGCAAGATAATGATTTAGTTTTAACACAAGGCGCTGGTAACATTGGCCAGTTAGTGAAAAAGTTAGCAGCAACCGAGTTGTCTATTGAACAACTAAAGCAGGTAAACGTATGAGCCAGTTAAGTGACAAATTTGGCAGAGTAGCGGTACTTTTTGGTGGTACATCTGCCGAACGAGAAGTCTCTCTAAAATCAGGCCAAGCTGTATTGAATGCTTTGCAAAGTGCTGGCGTTGATGCCATTGCTTTTGATCCGAAAGATCAGCCGCTATGGCAATTAAAAGAGCTAAACATTGAACGTGTGTTTATTGCTCTGCATGGTCGTGGTGGCGAAGATGGCACTATTCAAGGTGCACTTGAATTTATGGGGATCCCATATACTGGCAGTGACGTTTTAGGTTCTGCGCTTGCGATGGATAAAGTGCGTTGTAAGCACTTATTTAAAGCAATGGGGCTAAGCACAGCGCCCTACACTGTTGTTGATAGCCGCCATGAGTTTGATAGCCAAGCGATTATTAATGAATTTGGTAAAGTGATGGTAAAACCGTCACATGAAGGTTCAAGCATTGGTATGGCACAAGCAAACAGCGCAGAGCAACTCGATGCGGCGCTTAACGCTGCATTTAAGTTTGATAGCCAAGTGCTGGTAGAGCAGTGGATCACTGGCCGTGAATTTACTGTTGCTGTACTTGGGCAAGATGTTCAGCCTGTCATTGAGATGACGACGCCAAATGGTTTTTATGACTATCAAGCTAAGTATCAATCGAATACAACTCAGTATCATTGCCCTGCAGATATATCTGCGCAAGAAACTGAATTGTTGCAAGATATGGCATTAAAAGCATTTGATTTAGTGGGTGCAAGTGGTTGGGGGCGTGTTGATGCGATGCGTGATCAGCAAGGTAACTTTTACTTATTAGAAGTAAATACGGTACCAGGCATGACAGAAAAGTCTTTAGTGCCCATGGCAGCGAAAGCGAATGGTGCAAGCTTTGAGCAATTAGTTGTTCGCATTTTGGAGCAAACCCTTTAATATGCATCCTTTTTTAGAAAAAGCGCAACAATTAAAACAGCAACTAAATTGGTCGTTGATTTTTGGTGTGAGCTTTTTTCTAGTCGTGATTTTTTCATTAGTAAAAATCACGACAGGCGTCTCAAATTGGTTGGTAGAAAACAAAGACGCACAAATAAAGCATTTATCAGTACTTGGACAGCCCCAATATACTGATGAAAAAGCAATTATTGGTGCAATAAAAAAAGCCGACTTATCGAGTTTTTTTGAATTAGACGTAAAACATGTGCAACGCTTAGTACAAAGCTTGCCGTGGGTGGCAACGGCATCGGTCAGAAAGCAATGGCCAGATACCCTGCAAGTATATGTTGTTGAACATCAAGCTGTAGCTCATTGGAACAGTGATATGCTGTTAAACCAAGCAGGCGAAGTGTTCCAAGCAAGTAGTGATAAATTACCTACAAGCTTGCCACAGCTATATGGCCCAGAAGGCAGTGAGATTGAGGCGTGGACAGCATTTAGTCAATTTCAAGAAATGCTCAAAGTGAATAACTTAGAGCTGACTAGTTTAGCGCTTTCTGAGCGCTTTTCGTGGCAGTTATGGCTTGATAACGGCATTCGCCTGAACTTAGGCCGCAAAGAAAAAGCAAAGCGTGTACAGCGTTTTATTGACGTGTATCCGCGCATGGAACAACGTGCAGATGCACAAATCGATGTTGTTGATTTACGGTATGATACCGGTCTTGCAGTGAGCTGGAAGCCAGTGCAAGAAGAACAATTAGAAAATAAGAGTAAGGCATGACCAAGTCAGCAGAAAGAAACCTAGTGATTGGATTAGACGTTGGCACATCGAAAGTTGTGGCCACCGTTGGTGAAATCACCGCAGATAACAAACTAAGCATTGTGGGTGTTGGCAGCCAAGTATCGCATGGTATGGATAAAGGCGGCGTTAACGACCTTAACCTTGTTTCTGAATCGATTCGTCGAGCTATAGATGAAGCTGAGCTAATGGCTGATTGCCGTATTAGCTCTGTTTATTTAGGGATTTCTGGAAAACATATCCAGTGCCAAAATGAAAGCGGTGTAGTGGCAATTAACAACACGGAAGTGACAGACGAAGATATTGAAAATGTCATCCACATTGCGCGTTCAGTGCCTATTTCGGCAGAACGAAAAATGCTCCATGCATTGCCACAAGAGTACAGCATCGATATGCAAGAAGGGATTAAAAACCCACTTGGCATGAGCGGTGTACGTATGGAAGCTCGCGCGCACATCATTACTTGCTCAAACGATATGGCAAAGAATATCGAGAAATGTGTTGAGCGTTGTGGCCTTGAAGTCGATCAGTTGATCTTCACGGCACTGGCATCATGTTACTCAGTACTTACAGATGACGAAAAAGAACTGGGTGTAGCCGTGTTAGATATTGGTGGCGGTACCATGGATATCACCATTTATATTAATGGTGCGCTTCGCCACTCAGCCGTTATTCCTGTAGCCGGTAACCAAGTGACTGGTGATATTGCAAAAATATTTAGAACGCCTATATCACATGCCGAGTCACTCAAAGTACAATATGCGTGTGCGAGTAGCCAAATGGCAAGCAACGAAGACACTATTGAAGTACCGAGTGTGGGTGGCCGACCAGCGCGTATTATGTCGCGCCATACCTTAGCTGAGGTTGTTGAGCCACGTTTTAGAGAATTATTCGAGTTGGCGATGGAAGAAATCCGCCGCTCAGGTTTTGAAGACCAAATTGCTGCAGGTCTCGTCATTACTGGCGGAACAGCAAAAATGACGGGTGCAATGGAAGTGGCAGAAGACATTTTCCAAATGCCGGTCAGAATTGGCAAACCAATCGGGATTGTTGGTTTGACAGATTATGTAGATGATCCTTCGTACGCGACCGCGGTTGGTTTGTTACAATACGGCCGTACAATGCAATCGATGAATGCACAAAAGTCGAAAGCAGAAGGTGATAATAATTGGTGGAACCGTATTACTAAATGGTTCCAAGGTGAGTTTTAAGACTCAAGTCGGAGAGTAAACATGTTTGATATGATGGAACAGCACAGCGAAGAAGCTGTCATTAAAGTAATTGGCGTGGGCGGTGGCGGCGGT
This sequence comes from Pseudoalteromonas simplex, assembly GCF_015278155.1. Classification (NCBI taxonomy): domain Bacteria; kingdom Pseudomonadati; phylum Pseudomonadota; class Gammaproteobacteria; order Alteromonadales; family Pseudoalteromonadaceae; genus Pseudoalteromonas; species Pseudoalteromonas simplex. The sequence continues at coordinate 138,794 of NZ_JADILN010000004.1, read as the reverse complement.
AACGCTGTTGAGCACATGGTAAAACAACAAATTGAAGGTGTACGTTTCATTGCTGCGAATACGGATGCACAAGCATTACGTAATTCATCTGCTGATGTAACAGTGCAGCTAGGTACACAAATCACCTCTGGTCTAGGTGCAGGTGCTAACCCTGAAGTGGGTCGTAACTCTGCTGAAGAAGACGCTGAGACTATCCGTGCCAGCTTAGAAGGTGCTGACATGGTATTTATCGCAGCTGGTATGGGCGGTGGTACAGGTACAGGTGCTGCGCCAGTGGTTGCTAAAATTGCTAAAGAGTTAGGCATTTTAACGGTTGCTGTTGTAACGCGCCCGTTTGACTTTGAAGGTAAAAAGCGTGCTGCAGCTGCTGAACAAGGCATTAATGAATTGTCAGAAACTGTAGACTCACTTATTACAATTCCGAACAATAAATTGCTTAAAGTTTTAGGCAAAGGCACTACACTATTAGATGCCTTCGCAAAAGCGAATGACGTGTTATTTGGTGCGGTACAAGGTATTGCAGAACTAATCACACGTTCTGGTCTAATCAACGTGGATTTCGCCGACGTACGTACAGTTATGTCAGCGATGGGTACTGCGATGATGGGCACAGCATCTGCGTCTGGCCCTGACCGTGCGCAAGAAGCTGCAGAAGCGGCTATCTCAAGCCCGCTACTTGAAGATGTCGATTTAACAGGTGCTAAAGGTATCCTAGTTAATATCACGGCAGGTATGGATATCGCGATTGAAGAATTTGAAATTGTTGGTAACCACGTTAAAGCACTTGCGTCAGAAAACGCAACAGTGGTTGTGGGTGCGGTAATTGACCCTGAAATGAGCGACGAGTTACGTGTAACGGTTGTTGCAACAGGTTTAGGCGGCGATCGTCGTCCACAGTTTGGTATTGTTGATAATGGCTTTAAGAAAGCATCAGGTTCTGATGTACAAAGCTCAATGAACCAAACAACTAGCAGCATGTATGTACCAAGCTTTGCAAGTCAAGGCAGCGGTGATGATGTAAGCATGTCATCTGCGTCTGAAAAGCAAGAGCCAGTACAACAAAGTACAACGAGCAGCTCAGTATCTAGCAGCACTGAGAGCAGCAAAAAGTCTGATAAATCAGAGGGTGGCGATTACTTCGACATTCCAGCTTTCCTAAGAAAGCAAGCTGACTAAGACAGTTTTTGTTGGTAATTTTGTTCGATAAATAAACAAATTGGCAGTTGAATGTATTTATGATACAATTCGCCGTCTAACTGTAACTATAAGTGAGCGAACCTATGATTAAACAGCGTACGATTGCAGAAGTAGTCAAAGCCATAGGAATTGGACTTCATAAAGGTGAGAAGGTCACTATTACTCTCCGACCTGCGAGCGCAAATACTGGGATAGTATTTCGTCGCGTAGACCTTGATCCGGTTGTTGATTTTGAAACAACACCAGAAGCCGTTGGTGATACGCAACTGTGTACCTGTTTGACAAACAAAGATGGTGTTCGTTTATCAACGACTGAGCACCTTATTGCGGCGGTAGCGGCAATGGGTATTGATAATCTAATTGTTGAATTAGACAGCTCAGAAGTACCAATCATGGATGGTAGTGCATTACCATTCATCTATTTGTTACAGAAAGGCGGCATTAAAGAAGTAAATGCAGCTAAGCGCTTTATTCGTATTAAAGAAAAAGTACGTATTGAAGAAGGCGATAAATGGGCTGAGATCGAACCATACGATGGTTTCCACATCGATTTTGAAATTGCGTTTGATCACCCAGCAATCAATGAAAGCCGCCAACGTATCGGTTTAGATATCACGGCACAAAGCTTCACTGAAGAAATCAGCCGCGCACGTACTTTCGGCTTTATGAAAGATATCGAGTATATGCACGCTAACAACCTAGCATTAGGTGGTAGCATGGATAACGCAGTTGTATTGGATGAGTTTAAAGTACTAAATCCAAACGGCTTGCGTGATAGCGATGAGTTTGTTAAACACAAGATCTTAGACTGTGTGGGCGATATGTTTATGACTGGCCACAACATTCTAGGTAAAATCACGGCTTATAAATCAGGCCATGATTTAAACAATAAACTACTTCGTAAAATTATGGCGACTGAGTCAGCATGGGAATGGGCAACATTCGATACCCCAGTGACTATGCCAGCACCAGGCTTAGAAGTAGCGACAGCTTAATCGCAAGCATATTACAGTTATAAAAAATGACGCTTTAAGCGTCATTTTTTTTGCCAAACTATTATCAAGAATTATAAGCCTAGAATAGCCTCAAGCTCGACCAACTGATTGATTTGATAAGTTGGTTTAATATCCTCAGGTAGCTCAACTCCAGGGTGTTGTAACCAACATGTGTCGATACCAACATTGTGACCACCTAAAATATCACTAGCAGCGGTATCGCCTACCATTAAAATCTGCTCTTTTGGCGGATTGCCCATTAATTGGAATGTGTGCTGAAAAATCTCAGGGGCAGGCTTTGCTTTACCGACTAACTCTGAAATAACCAGCCAATCGAACATATCCTGTAACCCAGTGTGCTCTAGGCGTTTTTGTTGTAACTTAGCAAACCCATTGGTAATAATGCCTAGCTTGGCGTGTGGTTTTAACTTTGTAAGCAAGTCAACCGCACCAGGTAGCGGCACACAAATAGAGGCCATAGCGTCTAAGAAGCCATCGTTAAGCTCTTTTGCTGGTACATCGAGTTTATTTGCCCACTCGGTAAAACGAGTTATCTGTAGTTCACTGGCGGTAATTTCGTGCTTTTGATAAGCAACCCAAAGCGGCTTATTGGTGGCTTGGTAATGATGATAATCTGACTCAGTAAATTCTACGCCGTAATGTGCAAACATCACTTTTAAACCTTCGAATGCATTAAAACTAAATAGCGTTTCATCTGCATCGAATAATACGTGGCTATACTTCATGGTTATCCTAATTACTGGTTGAATAGGGTAGGGTGTGAAAATGGCGCCATGGCCAATGTCAGCGCTTGTACATAAGTACTTTCGCGCGTGGCAAGATGATTGGTTAATAAGCCAATAGCACCACCTTGTTGTTTGATATTAACGGTATTGAATGCCTCATCCATGACATCACCTAGTTCTTTACCAGCTAGCAAGGCATCGTAAAAAGGTTGCGGTAACGGTAGGTTGCTACTGCGACCCACGCTAAATTGCTGCTTGTTTGCAATCACTACAAAGGCAAAGGTTGCAGCGCCATAACTAAATTGTTCTGCGCCACCTTCCATTGCTGTATAAAAATCGGCGTCAAAGTGATCTTGGCAATACTTAACGCGATTTTCAGCGCCGATACGGGTTTCATCTTCACCTAGTGGCTGATCAGGTACGCCAGAAGGTGCATCTTCACCTTTGCACTCAATGGTATGATGTGGGAAATAAAGACTAAAGACATGTTTAGCCGCGTTAATTTTAACGGGGTTCTTTGAACCAACAATAACACGTAATGTTTGTTTCAAGGCGACGACTCCATTGTTTTCACCAGAGTCAGCAGTGTACCCGAGTGAGTTAAATCGGCAAGTCAACCGGGGCTAAATTTTCAAGGGCGCGTTTTTTCAAAATAATATCTTTGATCAACGGGGTTAGCACAAGCTCCATTGCTAAGCCCATTTTGCCTCCAGGTACCACAAGCGTATTGATACGAGACATAAAGCTGCCTTCAATCATGCTCAAATAGTACGGAAAATCGACGTCATCTATGCCACGAAAACGAATCACAACAAAGCTTTCGTCTAAAGAAGGAATATCTTTTGCGCTGAATGGGTTTGAGGTATCAACCGTCGGCACTCGCTGGAAGTTGATATGAGTACGTGAAAACTGCGGGGTAATGTGGTTAATGTAGTCATCCATTGAACGCACAATAGAGCCCATTACCGCTTCTCGCGAATGGCCTCGTTCAGAAGTGTCGCGAATGAGTTTTTGGATCCACTCAAGGTTGATAATTGGCACCATGCCAATCAATAAATCGACATGCTTAGCAACATCATGATTCTCATCGACAGCACCACCATGAAGACCTTCATAGAATAAGATATCAGTATTTGATTCTAAATCTTGCCAAGGGGTAAAAGTTCCTGGAAGTTGGTTATAAGGCACCGCTTCGTCGAAAGTATGTAAGTAACGTCTGATTTTACCTTGGCCGGTTTCGCCATATTGGTAAAAAAGCTCTTCAAGGGCACCAAAATCATTAGCTTCTCGGCCAAAGTAGCTAATGTGCTTACCTTCTTGTTGTGCTTCACGGATTTTTTTATCCATTTCAGGGCGAGTATAACGATGAAAGCTATCGCCTTCGATGAAGGCAGCATCAATGCTTAAGCTTCTAAAAATGTGCTTAATTGCATTGGTGGTTGTGGTAGTTCCCGCCCCAGATGAACCGGTAATAGCGATGATAGGGTGTTTAGCTGACATAATTATTCTCGTTATTGTTGATACCAGTCGGCTTAAAAATTTAACCATTCTAGTGTGTTAAATGGTCAGTGGCATAACTCGATTGGTATTATCGTGCATAAAATCAATCAGTAGAAACCGATAAAAAACGAACACGTCCTAGTTATAAAGGTCGAGCATGGTAAGGTCAAGTGACTGGCGGATTAATTAACGCTATCATGGGTTGATAAAAATTAAAACGAGAGAACAACATGAAATTGATTTCGTCTTTACTTTTCGTCGCAGCAGGGACATTGTTTACCAGTCACGCACATGCAGCGATGCCTAAAAGCGAAATATTACTTGCCGATTTAGACACCCCATATGGTATGCAGGTGTCGCGAGTAACCGATGATAAAACGTATAATAATCAACCATTTTTAGTTGATACTGGGCTTTACTACACCCATGAAGTTGTTGGCGAAAATGGCCAGTCACAAACCGATATTGCGTTTTATGACTTTGCATCTAAGAGCAGCGTGAATATCACCAACACTCCTGTCAGTGAATACTCGCCAACGCTAATGCCAAATCAGCAAGCCTTGTCGGCAATCGTGGTCGAAGCAGATGGTAAGCAAAAGTTATGGCAGTACCCACTAGCAGAAGAGCCTGCCGCGAGCCGAATTTTTGAATGGATTGAGCCGGTTGGCTACCATGCGTGGGGCGCTGATGAAGACCTCATCATGTTTATCTTAGGTGAGCCGCATACATTGCAATACACTCGTGTTGCAGCTGCTAGACCGCGTGTCATTGCCGGTGATATTGGCCGTACTTTAATTTTTGATAAACACACAAACAGTTATTTATTTAGTTATAACAAAAACAACCAACATTGGGTTGCACGCTTTGCGCCGCAAACTGAGGAAGTTAGTGATTTATTTAGATTACCTGAGTCGGTGCAAGACTTTACTTTAATTGACAAAGACACTGTGGCCTATGCGGTTAATAACCGAGTTCACAAGCGCAGTTTGACTGAGCCTGAAGTGGTATCACAGTGGCTTGATTTAAGACGCTTTTGTGAAGGTTCAATCTCACGGTTAAATTACAAACAGAGCAAACTGGCATTTGTATGTAATAAGTGAAATGACCCGTTTTCCGACTCGCGTTTATAAAAGTGTACAGCCCATTCATTATGGTATTGCATTTAAAGTCACCTCACCTGAAGCTGCAGAGCAATTTATAACTAAGTTAACTGCTATTTTAGCGCAATAAAAAAGGACCACATTGTGGCCCTTTTTGCATTTGCTTTAATTAGCGCTTAAGGAAGCTATTCACCGAGTTTAACTCACGGTTTTTCAGTGCAATACAATCATTAATGCTTTCTTCAAGCTTACTAAGAGAACGTGCATAACCTGGTACTTCAGTGATTTTATCGTTGAAGAAGGTTTTGGTTTTCTCTAGGCTTTTCGCATCACAGCTTGCCGTCGTGAAGAACGGTAAGTTTGGTACAAAGAACGGCGGTAAGTTCTTAGTGATGGCATCGTAATTGTTGTAAATCCACTCAATAAACAGTGCTTCACGTTCTTTACCATAGCCTAAACCACCTAATAACGTACGCATATCAGAGGCTGTTACGTTATCTGTTAAGCTGTATTCTAGAACCGCTTTTTGTAACTCAGGTTTACCAAAGTAACCCATCGCTGCCAGCATCTTAGTACGAACTTGTGGATCTTTGGTGGTTTTAAAGGTTTGCTTGTACTTTTCAAGTAACTTTGCATCGCCATGGTAAGCCGCAAGGTTTAAGTAAGTTGAGGCTAAATATGGGTCAACATTTTCAGGGTTGTTTAAGTACAGTGCCGCTTGTGCTTTTGCGGAATCAATGACTTTTTGATCTTGACCATCAAAACCTAAACGGGCAATAACTTGCGCACGTAATTGCGATACCGCCGCGTCTTCACCTGTTTTTGCTGTTAATCCATATTGCTTAGCAGCAGGTGCAATGCTGTTACGGATAAACTCAGGCCATAGGTCACGGTTACTGTCGTCTTCGAATACGCGTTTTTGAGAAGCAAGGTAACCCAATGCTGTGTTTGCTACTAATGGGTGAGCATCACTCACAAAGGCTTCTAACGTTTGCATTAAGTGAGCCGCAGAGATAACACCTGCATCAAGTAATGAATCAACCGCAGAAAGTAGCGCTAAGCGCTCACGTACCGTTAGCTTGTCAGCAGCGTTCTCTAACAGGGCATTAAACTGTGCATCATTTAATACCCAGCGGTAATAACCCATGGCACCTTGATCTGGGTAGATCCACTCAGGTTCAAAGTCGAGAGTCAATTGCTGTGTTTCTTTGTTCAGCAGAACACTTGCAGTTTTAACTTTGTCGCCCGCACCATACTTAATTGCAACCGGAACATTCCAAAGTTGTGCAGGTGCATCAACGCCAGCATTTACAAAGCGGCTTTGGCTGATGTTAATTTTCTTACCATCTTGCGTTACTTTAATAAGTGGGAAAGATGACTGTTCGATAAACGATTTAAGAACACTTGCTACATCTTTATTAGATGCTTCGCCTAGTGCTTGCCATAGATCAGCAGCTTCTGCATTTTTATACGAGAATTTCTTCAAGTAAGCACGAATACCTTGCTGGAATGCCTCTTCGCCAATCCAGTTTTCAACCATAGATAAAACCGCGCTACCTTTACTGTAGGCAAGGCCAAGGCCATCCATGATATCAGCTTCAGTTTTGATTGGTTTACGAATAGGTTTAGTACTTAAACGCGCATCCAGTGCCATTACATGGTTTTGTGGTAAGTCTAAGTGCGACTCAAATTCAGGGTTGATTTGTGCAGTGATTTTCGCTGCCATCCAGCTTGCGAATGCTTCGTTTAACCATAAATCATTCCACCACTTCATAGTCACTAGGTTACCGTACCACTGGTGAGCTAACTCATGGGCAATGATTGATACATTGCGCTCTTTTTTGCTGCGCGTTGCTGTTGCTAGGTCTACTAGTAAAATGTCTTCACGGTAAGTCACTAGGCCTGCGTTTTCCATTGCGCCAAATGGAAACTCTGGCACTGCCACTGAGTCTAGCTTTTTGTATACGTAAGGAATGCCAAAATAATCTTCTAGGGCTTTTAACACACGCGGCATATTTTCTTTTGCGTAATCAGCAAGGTGAATTTTACCTTGTGGAGTCAATACGCGGCCAGGGATTGGCATGCCTTTAATTTCAAGCTCTTCAAACGGGCCAACAGTCATAGCGACTAAGTAAGAAGGAATCGGTGGTGTTTTGTCAAAAAAGTGCGTTGTCATATCGCCATCAACTTTGGTTTTTAAAACCGGTGTATTGGCATACACTTTTTGTGATGTTGGCGCTGTGATAGTTAGCTGAAATGGAATTTTATAACTTGGCTCGTCAAAAACGGGGAATGCACGACGCGCATCGCTCATTTCAAATTGCGTGAAAAGATAAGGTGTGCCTTGATCTAAAGTTTTATATAAACCAACACTTTGGCGGTTATAAGGTGCGGTAAAATCAACTTTTAAAGTGTATTTGCCTGGCTGAATTTTTTCTTCACAAGCGAATTTAACTTTGCCTGTTTTTAGCATTTCAGCACTTAGGTCACAGTTTTCTGCACCTAAAATTTTCGCCATGCTAACTGCATAATCAATACCGTTTAATTCGATATAATTCGTTGCTTCTAGAACCTCTAAAGCAATTTCGGTATGACCAGAAAAATTGTCTTTGGCAGGATCAAGCGTAAGTTCTACTTGTTGTGAGCTAGGCTTGGCAAGCTTTTCGATAACATATTCATTGGCATGGGCAGAGCTAACAGCAAGTGCAACACTTACCGTTAATAGGCTTTTTAAGAACATAAGTATCCCTGATTTTTTGTTGTTAGAAAGGCACCTGCTATGAGGGGCGAATCACCATGCTATCAGGTTTTAATTTGAACAGTAATAAATAGTTAGTAACAAAGTTTGTCAGTTAATTATGGCGGTCAATGAAACGCTGCCAATGCAGTTGCGGGTTTATTTGTCGGACGTTTTGCAGCACGGTATTTAATAATTGCATATCAGCAAAGCGTTGTTCGTTGAAATCTTTAAAACCAAGTAAGTAGTTAAAGGCGTCTTTGCAGTTGGCTTGCAGTGCATGAATTCGCACTTGTTGTTCAAAGTTAAGCCGTAAGCTACTAATTGCGGTTTTCATACCTTGCTGATCAACTGTAGGAATAGCGCATTTTTGCAAATAACCAGCACGTTCACCTTCACCCGAAAACCAAATGCGCACTTTTTCGCTATAGCGACCTGATTTAGCGGGTAAATCAAACATCAGTCGTTGTTGATTTTGACTTGTTAAAAAGTCTAAGTACTGATCAAGCCCAGCATCGAGTAATGCATTATGGATAGGCACATAGCGGGGTTTTATCTTGCCATGCGTATGAAAATCAAAGCAGCGAATGCCATCAAGGGTGACAATATTATCAAGGGTTAAATGGCCAATTTCATCGCTGTAGGCACCAGTATAATAAGCAAATAAAGGCAGCCAAAAGTGCCAATGCTTAGCTTGTTCACGTGCTAAACGCTGATCACCATAAATGTAACCATTATACAGGGTATGTAATTCCATGGCCGAAAAGGGCCTACGACCAAGATGGGACTTCAACCTAATACCTTGATAATAAAGATGTGTTGAAGAGTATACCTGATAAGTATCAAGTTTCCAGCTTAACGACACTGCCATAAATACGGCCGTGTCGTTATAAGCTTAAGGATTGCTATTAATCGCAAAGAGCTTTAGCTAAACCAACCGGTTCGATTTCAACGCATACTTGATCATCGTTCCAGTTTAAACCAACAAGCGCATCATCTTCGTTAAGGTCTTCAACCCACTCATCAAGAAATTCGTCTAGGCCAATTTCAACAGGGGTATAGTCTTGCCACTCATCTTTACATTGTGCTTTTGCAGCGTCTTCAGTACCCCAAAGTAATAACACATCTGTGTCGCTAAATTGGTTTGATTCACAGACAACAAAACCACCATCTTCGGCACCGAGTGCCCACATAGATTCGTTCAAACGAACTTTTTCTACAAAGCTAACTAATTCTGATTCAATTTCGATATCGCTCATTTGCGTAACCCTTATCTTTATTTTCGTGGATCTGTTTGTTGTACTGCCGCTTTATCGGCGAATTTATGATAAAAATCAACTAAGTTATTTAGTTGGCTAAAATCAGTTAATTCGCGGAAGCGGATCCAATCTAGCAAGCAGTATAAACTGATGTTGAGGTATTCACAGCTTTTAAATACTGGCTCCGATAAATGAGTATTTAAATAGGCTAATGTTTCAACAATTCGTTCATTCTGTAAATTAAAAAATAGTTTATCGCTGCTGGTATCAAACCCTGAACGCTGACAAAGTAAAATTTCTACCAGTGAATCATTGCAGGCATTGATAATGGTTAAGTAGTTCTCTTGCTGCCAGCTAAGTAATGGCTGATCCGCTTTTTCGAGCAGATAGCGAATAATAGAGTTGGAATCACATAAGGTAAAATCATGGTCGATTAATACAGGAATTTTTCTGGCAGGGTTATGAGCAATCATGGTTTGTCTGTCTTGCTCAGAGAAAATATCCAAATTAATAAAATCAATAGCTAGGTTATTAAGTGCAGCCCAAATCCGAATACGGCGCACAAAAGGTGAGGTGGTCGAGCCTAAAAGTTTCATTTTGAGATCCTTCGCAAAAAAAAGCCGCTATGAAGCGGCTTTTTGAAATCGATTTGTAAATTAGTCAGTACGGCTTGTTACTTCTAGAAGATGATAACCAAACTGGGTCTGCACTGGGCCTTGTACTTGGTTTATTGGTGCAGAGAAAACGACTTTGTCGAACTCTGGAACCATCATGCCAGGGCCAAACTCACCTAATGCACCACCATCTTGACCTGATGGGCAATTAGAATGAGCACGAGCAAGCTCTGCAAAGTCAGCTCCTTGCTCAATTTGCTGCTTTAAATCCAAACAGTGAGCTTCACTGTCTACGAGAATGTGTCTTGCACTGGCTACTGCCATAACATCTCCCTAATGTGTGTTTTAGTATTAAATCACTAGTTTAGTTCAATATTTACCGAACGAAAAATTAAATTTATTTTGCAATCAGCTCAGCTTCAATTGCATCGCGTAAAGTTTGCGATTGTGGCTTAGTTTTACTATTAAAGCGCTGCACTGTCTTACGATCTGCAGACACTAAATATTTGTAAAAGTTCCAGTTAGGTGAGCTGGTTGCTTCGTTTAAATGTTTGAATATTGGGTTTGCATCGCTACCGCGAACGGCACTGGTAGCCAGCATATTAAAGGTTACGCCATAATTGATGAAACATACTTTTGCAGTGTCTTTTTCATCGTCTTCTTCTTGGAAAAAGTCATCTGATGGAAAACCTAGCACAACTAAGCCTTGGTCTTTATATTCTTTATGAATGGCTTCTAAACCTTCAAACTGGCCGGTAAAACCACAATTACTAGCGGTATTTACAATGAGCAGTGGTTTGTCTTTGAATTCGCAGAAGTTAATTGACTCTTTTGAGCGTAACTTTCTCATTGTAACATTGGTAAAGTCATCACATTGGCTGCTTGCTTTAGCAGTTGGCGTAGCCTCAGTAGTTTGTGCTGCAAGGTTGGTTGTTATTAGACCTGCTGCAAGTAACAAAGCATATTTATACATAGTTATTTCCCGCTAGTTATTTGTGATGAATATACGCTAATATGCAGCAAAGTGATCATTTAATTTCAGCTATTTATGACGATTCGCAAAGCAACACAAAACGATTTAACTGATATAGTCGCGATTTATAACGAGACCATCCCTGGGCGTATGGTTACCGCAGATACCGAAGAGGTGTCGGTGGCAGACAAACAAGCTTGGTTTGATAGCCATACTGAAAAAAGACCTATCTTTGTTTTTGAGCAACAAGGTAAAGTAATTGCTTGGTTAAGTTATAAGTCTTTTTATGGCCGCCCAGCTTACGATGGCACGGTTGAGATTAGTATTTACATCACCCAGCAGGCTCAAGGGCAAGGGCTAGGAAAGCAACTGCTTATATTTTCAGAACAGCATGCAAAAACACTTGATATCAAGGTGTTATTAGCTTTTATATTCAGCCACAACCTACCCAGTATAAAACTGTTTAATCGCTTTGACTACAAGGTTTGGGGAGAGCTTCCAGAAATTGCAATTATGGATGATAAAGCTTATGGCTTGACAATTTTGGGTAAGCACTTGCAACCTTAACCTTTTCAAAAACTAGTAAAAAAATACGGTGTAAATTGTGCGGTAAAAGATTTTTAGACTACGCTAAAAAGGTCAGTTTTTATAGTGAGTCTTATTTACGGTGCGAAAAATATTAATAGTTGATAGTAATAGTGTACTTGCGATGCGTGTAAAAGTTCTACTCGAGCTTATCGGTTGCGAAGTTGAGCTATTACACTTTTCAATGATAGATGATACCGTTCTAAAACAGCAATATGATCTCGTTGCTGCTTCACATGGGGTGCCAACAAGTATCATTGAAGAACTAATGAATGACTTTTCTCAAGAGCATTTCTTATTACTCGCACCGAAAGCACAACGCAGTGACTTACTTGAACATTTTAGTGAAATTAACCGTCTCTTACCTAATGCCGTTGTTATATACCCTTTTTTCGCAAATAAAGAGATAAGCACGCTTCTAGAGGGAATATTAGAATTAGACAGCGACAATATCCTCAAACTTCCTACTGTATTGCTCGTTGATCATTGTCCCGACCGGTTACAAAAAATAGCGCAAAACTTAAAGGGCGCGCATATCAAAACCATCACCGCTGATAACATGAGCTTTGCAATGGAGTTAATTCATGAGCATGCAATTGATTTATTGATTAGTGATTTTACTTTTGAAGATGGAACAGGGCTTGAATTGTTTATAAAGCTGAAGTCGTTGCAGCCTGAAAGTCGTTGTTTATTGTATACCTCAAAGCCTGATCAAGTTTCCATGGTTGCTGCCATTCGTCAGGGTGTTGAAGATGTTTTGATCAAACCGATTGATGATAATGGTTTATTGCAATCAGTTCATAAACTATGGCAAACAGAGCTTCTCAAACGCCATAATTCAGAACTTGTTGAAAGACTTCAGAGTACCGTTGATGCGCTTATAGAAAAGGACAGTTTATTAAGAGTTATTTTTAAGCATACTCCCGACGCTATTATTTTATTTGAACGATGCGGAAAGGTAATCGAAACCAACGATGCCTGTGAACAATTATTTGATAAACAGCACCATGAATTTGAAAGCTGTTCGGTATTTGATTTTTTTGATGAGCCTTCAATAACACGTATTAAAGAAAAAATTACGACGCTAAGTAAAAACCGCCAATTTAGCTGTGATCTAAGAATGCTTAAAAAAGATGGCAATGATATTCCATTAGTGGGATCGTTTAATGAAATAGATCATCACGGCGAGATTGCGTTAGCGGGGATCTTTAAAAACGTTACACACTTAAAAGAAAAGGAAGATTTGCTACTTGAAGCAAAAGATTTGCTTGAAGAAGAGGTAAAAGCGCGAACAGCTCAACTAGAGCACGCAAAAGATGTGGCTGAAGCTGCAAACTTAAGTAAGTCTGAATTTTTAGCGAATATGTCTCATGAACTCAGAACGCCAATGCATTCAATCTTAAGTTTTGCTCGTTTTGGACTTGATAAAGTTGCCAACAATGATCTGAGTAAAGACAAGTTAAATAAGTATTTATCGCGTATAGAACAAAGTGGTGAGCGCTTATTGTCACTGCTTAATAACTTGCTTGATCTTTCAAAACTGGATGTTGGTAAATTTCCCTTTAATCCACAAAAGCATAACCTTAGCAGTATTATAAAAACCAGTATTGATGATGTCTCAGGGACTGCTCTTGAGAGAAATATTGCTATTCGTTTAATTGGCTTTGAGAAAAGTATTTTGCTCGATTGTGACGAAGAGCAGATAAACCAAATAATGCGCAACTTGCTTGGTAATGCACTTAAATTTAGTGAACCTGCCAGTGAGATAGATATTCAGCTAACTATGAATAATGAAATGGCTGAAATATCAGTAATAGATCGTGGTATAGGAATTCCAGAGTCTGAACTTGAGAAAATTTTTGCGAAATTTGAGCAAAGTAGTAAAACCAATAGTGGTGCTGGAGGTACAGGACTTGGTTTAGCTATTTGTCGTGAATTTGTAGCCTTACATCAAGGAACGATTACGGCAAGAAATAATGAATATGGAGGTGCAACTATTTTAGTAAAGCTTCCATTGAGGATAGATCTACCTCAACACTTAGCGAATGAAGATAGATCTGTAAAGTTAAATTAATAAAACGGAAGTGTTAGACATGGCCTTAAAGAGAATTTTAGCCGTCGATGATGAACCATTTAACTTAGAAATAATTGAAGAGATTCTTGAAGAGCTCGACTTTGAACTGAAAATGGTCAGTAGCGGTCCAGAGTGTTTGGCAGTAGTTGAAGAGTTTGATCCTCAGGTTATTCTGCTTGATGTGAGTATGCCACAAATGAGTGGTTATGATGTTTGTCGAAAACTAAAAGAGAATCCAAATACCGAGAAAATAATCGTTATGTTTGTTTCAGCAAGAGGAACGGTTGAAGAGCGTATGGAAGGCTATTCAGTCGGAGCTGAGGACTATATAGTTAAACCATTCGGGCATGAAGAATTAAAGCTTAAACTGCAGCACTTACATCAAGTATTGATAGAAAAAGAATCGCTAGAGCAACAAGTTGAAGATGCGACTTCAACAGCATTTAATGCCATGGCGAACAGCAGTGAAATGGGGCAAATAGTCAACTATATCGAGCATATAGGTGCTATTGAAGATGAGCAAGAGCTGGGTAAGGCTCTGCTTAACTGTCTAAGCTCATTTGATTTACAAAGCAATGTTGAGTTTCGCTTAGAGTCTGGCATTGAGCACTTTTCAATTTCGGGCATGTGTTCGCCAATCGTTATTGAGTTATTTGAAATGCTCAAAAATAAAGGCCGACTCCATGAATTTTCGAATCGAATTTTAGTCAATTACGAAATGATCAGCTTACTAATCTTAAATATGCCAGACCAAGACCCTGATAAGCATGGCCGAATTCGGGATCATATTTGCTTTTTAGTCAGTGTTACAGAACAGCAGCTTAAAGCGATCATCACAAAAAAAGAATTGCTCAGACAACAGCAACAACTTAATGATGCTGTAGGTAAAGTTCACAGCAAGTTTTCGGGACTCATCGAACTTCTAAATGAAAATCGTGTAAATAACGAGGCTGTATTTAAGCAGCTTCAAGAAGACTTAGAACGACGTATACCAACCATGGGCTTAGATGAGGACCAAGAGGTTTTTATCTATCAAAAGGTCGACGAAACCATTCAAAACTCTGTTGCACGTGAAGAGTCAGTTCAGGGAGTAAAAGCGGCATTCAAAGAGATTGAAAATGATTTATCGCAATTATTAAAGCAGTAAGTTACAACTTAAGCTATCAAGCATCTCTGGGCAGCCCTTTTTCAACAATGCGAATTAAGCGCGCAGTTTTACGAAGCTTTAACTGGCGCTTATTTTTTTGCTGCTCAAGCGCCCACTCGATATGCTCAGCGACCAAAGCTGTAGCGGTTGTTAACCTTTGCGCTAAAGCCTCAATTATCTGCTCATTGTAATCAGCGTTACCTAATCCGACAGCGAGGTTCCTTAACCAGCGCTCGTGACCAATGCGGCGTATAGGGCTGCCTTCAGTATTTTTTAGAAAGGTTGCCTCATCCCAAGCAAATAAGGTCAGTAAGTCTTGATCTTTAAGTTGTTTTCTTGGGTGAAAGTCAGCTTCATCGGTGAGCTGACCATAGCGATTCCATGGGCACACTAACTGACAGTCATCACAGCCATAAACGCGATTACCTAACAGTGGGCGATACTCTTCTGGAATCGCGCCTTGCAGTTCAATCGTAAGGTAAGATATACATTTGCGGGCATCAACTACATAAGGCTCGACAATCGCGCCGGTTGGGCAAAGTGTCATACAGGCAACGCATTTACCACAGCCTTCAAAGCTATTTTCTTCATCAATAGGCAGGGGGATATCAACAAACAGTTCACCTAAGAAAAACCAAGAGCCTGCTTCTTTATTGATTAGCAAACTGTTTTTACCACGCCAGCCTAAGCCTGCTTTTTCGGCTAGTTGTCTTTCAAGCACGGGGGCTGAATCAACAAAGGGACGAAAACCTAGCAGGCCTATATGCTGCTCTATTTGTTGGCCTAATTTTTTTAGGCGGTTGCGAATTAATTTATGATAGTCACGACCTAATGCATAGCGACTGATGTACGCTTTATCTGTTTGCTTGAGGTTCTTAGCAAAGCTTGCATCAGGCGGTAGGTAGTTCATTTTTACTGAGATGACTCGTTGCGTGCCAGATACCAGCTCTGCGGGGCGCGCTCGCTTCATACCATGGGCTGCCATGTATTCCATCTCACCGTGATAGCCTAAATCTAACCAGCGCTGTAGCTGCGCTTCATGTTTCGTAAGGTCAATATCTGTGATCCCGACTTCTGCAAAGCCAAGGTCTTTACCCCATTGCTTTATTTGCAGTGCGAGTTGTTCATAATCAATAGCGGGTGTTGTCACGGTCAATAAAAAAGTAGCCAAGAAGCGGCTACTTTAACATAGTTTGACTCAGAGCAGCAGTTAAAAGCCGATTACACAAAGCGTTTTAGCTGCTCTTGGGTTTGTTGGCTCAGTTTGTGTGATTGCTGGCAGTCAGCGAGTGATTCATCAATCTGCTGTTTAGCTTGCTCACCCAGAGCAACTATTTGCTCAACAGTTTGATGAGTGTGGGTTTGGGTTTGCTCAAGTAAATGCACCGCACTAACAATCTGCTGTAGTTGTTGTTGGTTTTGCTCAAATTCGCTAAGCATATTGCTAAAGCCTGTAGAGGTATTGCTAATCGCTGTTTCAGCTTCACTCGAGTGGCTAATTAGTTGCTCAGATTCTTTATTGGTTTCGCTAACAAGACTATTCATTTGATTAATAAAATCAGTTATTTGGCGGGTTGCGTCGTTTACTTTAACCGATAGTGATCTAACTTCATCGGCAACCACGGCAAAGCCTCTGCCAGCTTCACCTGCACGTGCCGCTTCAATTGCAGCATTCAGTGCAAGTAAATTGGTTTGGTCAGAAAACTCTTCTACCATTTTTAAAATGGCGCGAATGTTCTCGCTGTTTTCTTTTAGGCCAGACACCGTTGCAGAAAAGTTACCTAAAATTTGGCTAATCATCGCGACCTTTTTAACTAATGCTGATAACTCAGTGGCTGAGTGTTTTACAAAGTTTAAGTGCTCACTATTAACATGGTGCACGCTATCAGTGTTCGCTGAGATATTCTCAAGGCTTGAAGTTATTTGGTTACTCGAATCAGTAATGGTTTGGCTAAACTTGATTTGCTGGTGGCTCATTTCTGCGGTTTGCTGCATTGAATGAGTCATCTTTGAACTACTATCTGCACTGGCTTGTGCACTTTGGTATGTGGTGGCTAATAGATTTGCTAAATGAACTGTAAAGGTATTGTACTGCTCACTTAAATCACGAAATTCATCGTAGGTAAAATGCGGTAACTTGGCAGATAAATCTGCATCATGACGGTTGATTTGCTCAAGTGTATCGCGCATTGCTTGCACTGGGCGCACAATCAAAAAGCGCATGTAGAAAATAGTAAAAATAAAGCTCGCGATGATAACAAAGGTCATTAACCAAAATAGTCCCATACCAGCTTGTTGCTCTGACAGGCTGCTATAAAGCCAGATCAAAGTAATGGCCTGAAACGCAAATACAAAACCTAAATTACCGACAATCTTACGTGTAAGAGTGTAAAAGAAAGTTTGTTCGATAAAATTATAAATGCGCATATAGCTACTCATTAAGGTGTTGTGTTGATTCATTTTGGCGTAATTTTTTATTATTCAATGTCACATAATTCAACAGTATAGCTTAGTTTTGTTGAGTTACAGTGACTGCAGTGTCATTTGTGTATGACACGGAAAATTAGTAAAAATACCATCTACGCCATACTCTAGCATTAATTCGATATCTTCCACTTTATCGACCGTGTAAGCATAAACTTGAAGGCCGCGTTGTTTTGCGTCAGCAACAAACTCATGGTTTATAAAGTTTTTATCTACATGAATGCTATAGGCATGCAGTTTTTGCGCAAACTCGCTGTAATTAATTGGGATAGAAGCGGTAAGTGCACCAATCTTTACCCACGGCAGTTTTTGCTTTAGCCACATCAGTTGGTGGTGATCAAATGAAGAGACTAACAGGTTATCCCGAGATATTTTCCCTGCACTGACATTTGACTCAATAAGCTCTACAAACTTGTCTAACGAAAAAGTATGTTTAAGCTCTAAATTAAGTAAAGTTTTATTACCAACCCAATCGATTGCCTGTTGTAAAGTGGGCACGCATTCGCCATTGCCTGCATCGTATTGTTGAATTTGCTCTTTTGAGCAGGCGTTTACTTTACCGCGACCTGAAGTTGTACGATCAAGCCAAGTGTCGTGAATAATCATGTAATCATCAAGGCAGCTTTGCACATCAATTTCGATGCCATCTACTGCTAAATCAACAGCGGCGATAATGGCGCTTTGAGTATTTTCTGGGTAGGTACCACTGGCACCTCTGTGAGCGAATACTTTCATCATTGCTTATACCTACGAGTCACTGACCATGTTTCATAAAAAGCGGCGCTAATAACTAGTGCGCCACCAATAAGAGTGCTAATTGAAGGTTGCTCATGCAAAATTAAAAAAGCGAAAAACGTACCGTATAAAGGCTGCAAACACGATATTAAACCAGCGGTTGAAGCTGATAAGTTTTTTAGGCTTGCTGCAAACAGTGAATGCGGTGCTGCTGTAAAAATAACCCCTACAGTAATTAATAGCAGCCAATTTATTGTATCAACTTGTAATGGCGGTACCTCGACAAAGGCACACTGCATAATGCAGGCGATCCAAGTTTGGTAAAGCATGGTTTGTGGGCCGCTATATTGGCTAAAGTAACGCTTATGAACGATATTTCGAAACGCAAAAAAGAACGCAGACAAAATACCAATAGCAATACCGAGGGTGACATCATTGCCTAAGCTGGCATCAGGAATAAGTAAATAAATACCAAGCATCACCACCAAGGCGCTAAAAATATCTTTGAGCTGTGGTTTACTGCCATGAAATAAAGGCTCTAAAAATACCGTGATAACAGGGTAAGTAAAAAAGGCAATCATACCGACTGCAATACCTGCTAGTTGCATACCTGCGAAGTAGGTGAGCCAATGTATTCCAACAGTGACGCCAAGTAACAAGGCTATAAGGTAGTCACGACGCGAGTGAAGCTTAATCGCTTTGTGTTGAATTGTAAGTAAGATCAGTAAGGCACAGCCAGCAATTGCTGTTCGGTAAACGGTAATATCTAATGCACTTAGGCTGACTAGTTTAGCGAATAATGCAGTCCCCCCAAATAGGAGTACTGCAATATGTAAGTATATTAGGCTCTGTTTGTGCGCCTGCATTACAAACCTTGTTATTGTTGTTATTAACTATCTTTGTAACGGTAATCCTTTACTTTGTAAACTCCCCAAATGGGCTAATCCATTCGTTTAGTTCCAATATTTCCATCCCTGCAAGTAATAGTGCAGCACATTAGGCTCATCAAGCGTCGATACTTTTTCATTGTTAGCGCTAATATCCGGGGTAAAAATGAACAATTGTGCGTCATTTTCTGGGCGGTAAAAGCGGGTTTTAACCGGTAATACTTGTTGGTTACTACACATCAAGTTGCAAGCCATAACAAATCCCCATTCGCCAAAAGAGGGCACATTCAAATGGTAAGGCAAGGTGTGCGCAAAGCCTGCTGCACTGAGCGTATTATTGATAGACCAAAATGCGTGTTTCGCAAAAAATGGGCTGGTGGCCTGGGTCACTACAATACCGTTATTTGGTAATCGTGTTTTTACTAGTTGATAAAACTGCTGACTGTAAAGCCGTGCTAAATTGATTGCTTTTGGATCAGGTAAATCAATAAAAATAATATCGAACAGCTGTTCGCTTTGCTCAATAAACACATAAGCATCTTGATGAATAACCGTCACTTTAGGGTCACTGAGTGAGTGCTTGTTAAGAGTTGTCAGGTTGTGATTAGTTTGCGCAAGCCTAGCTACTGCAGGGTCTAAATCGACTATAGTAACAGACTCAATTTGCGGGTATTTCAAAAGCTCTCTGGCCGCCAAGCCATCGCCACCACCTAAAATTAGAATACGTTTTGCATTACCATGGCGCACCATAGCGGGATGAATAAGCGCTTCGTGATAGCGATACTCATCAATCGATGAAAATTGCAAGCCACCGTTTAAATAAAGCCGAATATCATCTTTATGACGAGTGAGTACAATTTGCTGATAGGGCGTTTGCTCTGAGTGTACAACACGGTCATCGTAGATTTGGCTTTGCCAAAGATGGGTGAGCTGTTTACTCGCAAATAAACAAAGCACCAATATTAAGCTAACTAAAACAAGCGTGAGCCTAAGCACTTTTCGACGATTTGGGCTGATATGGTCGATAAAGTACCACAGCAATAACAGCGCAATACTTAGATTCATTAAGCCAAAACTTAACGCTGTTTTAAAAACCCCAAGCCAAGGTAAAAATAGAAAAGGAAACAGTAAAGTCGCGAGCAGGGCGCCAAAGTAGTCAATAGATAACACATTGGCGAGGTTTGCTTTTAGCGCATAATGTTTTTCCATTAGGCGACTTAACAGCGGTATTTCTAAGCCAATCAAAATCCCTATTAGCGTGGTGAGTAAAATACTAATTGCTTGCAGCGGTAAACCAAACGCATAACAGAAATACAGCAAGGGCACACTCAAACCACCGAGTAACGCGAGCGCTAACTCAAAACCAATAAAATAAGCTAGCAATGGTTTATCAGGCACAAAACGCGAAAAATAAGAGCCAACTCCCATTGCTGCCATATAGACGCCAATTGTTAGGGAAAATTGGGTGATACTATCACCCAAAAAGTAGGCTCCAGTGGTTGCGATCAGTAGCTCATAGATAATTGAGCAAAGGCCAGCAACAAAAATACTAAACAGTAAAATGTGGCTTTCGCGAATTGACTTATTTACCACCAGGGCCGCCTCGTGAACGGAAACCTGCACTACCAATACTTTGCTCACGTAATTGTTTATCAACGCTTATCGTGAGGTGGTGATAGGAGTAAACTTGCCAATCTTGCTCTTTGTCACCTTTGCTATATGCCAAGAAGGAAAAGAAGAGCACGGGTGCTAAAAACAGTAACACAATAGGCCAAACTGAGATGCGCGATTCCATTGCTTTTATAGCTTCTGGGTTTAACTTATTAATTGGTTTATAAGTAATATCAGAGCCTTCACGCTCAGCTTCTAAACGATGCAGCATTACAAATAGCGCTACACCGCCGATGAAACCAGAAATCCATAACAGCGGTAGCATGAAATTACTGTTACCTTTGATTGGAATAATACGAAACGTATAACTAAAATGTTCGGCACGCTTATTTGGGCCAAACGTACTACTGACGTAGGCGCTATATTGTCCCTTCTTAGGGAAGTGGACATCGTGATGAGTATAATCACGGTACTCAGTCCATTTACCATCTGAATCGTGTCCGGTTTCGGCCCAAAGTTCATCAGAGTAACTAAATAAGTAGTTACCATCAGGGTCAAAAATTTCGATATCAATGGCTTTCCATGAGTTTAAAGGCAGTCTGCCTTTAATTTCTAAGCGCATCATTTGGCCATCTTCTGGCACTGTAAATAGGTAAGGTTTGTCTTGTCCGTCGTAGTCTTTAAAGTTGCCATATTGGCCACTAATAAGTGGCGCTTGTAGATCTGCACGTATCACTAAGCAAACAACAAATGTGATAGCGGCAATAATAAAAAGCTTATAGATGTTCATCCATTACTCCATAAATAAGCTTAAATAGCGATAGTGATGATAACAGCAACACAGATTGCAATGCTGCTTTCAATAACCGCTACGGCGGTGTTTTTGTCGTACATTGCTTGGTCGAGTGAAATTTTGCTAAAGATAATTTTATCAACGAGGTAACGCACAATTGGTAAAATTAAAAAGCCAAATAATGCGTCAATAAAGAATAAGCTTAAGCTTTGTTGCCAAGTATGAAAGCCACCAATGAGCGCATGACACAAGATAATAGCTAGCGCCAACATGGTGCCAGAAAAGCTAAGCGCTACGGCTTTGTTACCTTTTTCGAGCTGTTCGTGAAGATTAAAAGCAGTGAGGTGATCATAGCCTTTGGCAAAAATGATCAGCATTAGTTGCCCTAAAAAATAAAACACAATGGCCGATAACCAGCTGCCTTCGCCGGTTAATGCACCACCAATGATCAGCGCTGCAGCCATATAGTTTGCCGCTTGTACTAAGCCTACGGCCTCGTTTTGTTGGTTAATTAATTGCTCTTGGTTACAGAACAAACGCAGCAGTAACTTGTCATTCAAAATACGTGAGCAGGTTAGCAGTACCATACCTAATACACTGTACAGAGATACATTCATCAAATCGCTTAGCAAACCTTGACTAGGCCCAGCTAAAACAAAGCCATAAATAATGGTAATTGCCCCTAAATAGCCACCAATAGATAAACCTAAGGCACTGTTGGCATTATCGGTTAACTGGCTGGTGGTGTTATAAGGGGTTGCTAAGTTATACGACAGTTTTGCAACGGCTATGATCGCAATGAATAGACCAATATAGGCGCTGTTATAGGCCATCGTTGCGAGGTAATGGGTTAAGTTAATATCCATATAATTATGTTAGCTTGTTGTTATTTTCCGAAAATATTAACACAGAGTGTTTGTTGCAAAGAATATCAACGCTTCATTTTTGGCAGAATTAATTAATTTCTTAAAAGTTTCATAGCTTTTTTATGACAATTGTCATGATGTATTGCTTACAAATGTCGTTAAAAACTCATTCTTTTCTAAGTAACACTATACCTGTACCGATACATGTCGGTTTGTCATTCATTAATATAAAGGGTATAGCTATGAATCTAATTACTAAAAATATTTACGCGTTATTCGCTGCGGCAATTATATTTAACACAAATTACGTATTTGCTGAACAAAGTACTATAGATAGTATTGAACTTGCATCTCAACAGCATAACTTGTCAGAACTTACCGAAATAGCAAAAAATGCAGCAGGGTATGATGCAGCGCTTGTGAATTATCGCCTTGCTATTGCACATAATATCATGGGTGAAACTGAAAAAGCGCTTGCCTTACTTGATATTGCACAAGCAGCGCTTTTAGACGATAAACTTGACGCAGATAAAAGTGAGGCAAACGCATTGCTTGCTCAAGTGTATGGTTATCGTATTTCTATTAAACCTATTACAGGTTTTTACTACGGCATTAAATCGAACAATGCGTTAAATAATGCGGTGCAAATTGACAAAAGTAATCCTCGTGCTCATCTAGTTAAAGGTATAATTGCTTTAAACACACCTAGCATGTTTGGTGGCAGTAAACAGCAAGCGCTAAGCTCATTGAATGCGTCTCTTATTCACTATCAAAATGATAATAATGATGGTTATAAATGGGGGCAGGCGGAAGCATATGTCTGGCGTGGGTTAACATATCTAGCACTAAATGATGTGCAAAAAGCAGTGCAAGATTGGCAAACATCACTTGACCTTGCACCAAACTATACATGGCCTAAGATTTTGATAAATAACAATAAGCAGTAACTAATCGTGGGCAGCCATATGCTGCCCAAGTTTAGATAAAATTAAAAAAAGCCAAAAAATGGGATTGAGCATAAATGAAAAGTGACAGTTTTAGACAAAGCTTAGCAATTGAAAAAAAGCCTTACTGGGTCTGGGGGCCACTTGTTTTTTCAAGTTTTTATTTTTTACCGTTGATTCTAAGTTTTGAGCAATTCGCAGCTTTAGATATTTTTATTATAGTTATGATATATATAACTTTTATTTTTTACTATGTTAAAGCTGCTAATGCAAAAGGTGAAGACGCCCTCATTCCTGTGTCTATAATTGTTATTATTGCAACTTTTGGTACATATTTAACTCTTGGAACACAAACTTTATTTGGCTTTGCTTGCTATTTTTTTGGGTTCAACTTTAGACAAAAAAAAGGCGTTTTAGGGCTAGTTGCTGTTGCTTTGAGTATTTTTCTCGCGGTGTATTTATTTGATTTGAATAATCCATATTTTATTGCGCCAGCACTCATCATCAGCATTGCACTTTATTTTATGGGACGTGCTGAGAGGCGTGAACGAATACATCAGTTAAGTGAACAAAAAAGTCAATATCAAATAGAACAGTTGGCAATGATTGCTGAACGTGAGCGCATTGCACGAGACCTTCATGATTTAGCTGGCCACAGTCTATCGTCGATTGCTCTAAAAGCAGAGCTAGCCGAAAAGTTAATTGTTAATGATAACGTTGAGCAAGCACAGAGTGAAATAAAGCAAGTGGCGGCCATTAGCCGAGATTTACTCAGTGATATTCGTAAAGCAGTAACAAATATGAAACAGTTTAACCTCACTAAACAGTTAGAGTTTTTGCAAGAAGAGCTAACACAAAATGGCTTTAATGTAATAGTAAACAATGAATTAACAAACTTATCGACAGCAACACAAAAAACCGTATCGCTTATTGTTACTGAGGCTTGCACTAATATTTTAAGGCATAGTAAAGGGAATGAAGTTTTAATTGATATTAGTAAGGAACTAATATCAATTAAGGATAACGGAATAGTAACCACATTTAAAAGTGGCAATGGCATTAATGGCATTAAGCAGCGTACTGAAGCACTTGGCGGAGAGCTTATTGTGGAAAATAAAAAAGGGTTTAACCTGACTATGAATTTTCGAGCGAATTTAGCATGATTAATTTACTCATTGTTGAAGATCAGCAAATGGTTAGGGAAGCAATTAGTGCGCTTGTTGGACTTGATCCATTTATTAATGTCGTTGGGCAAGCAGAGGATGGCAAAGCTGCACTTAAATTTATTGAACAAAATAAGATCGATATGGTGTTATCAGATATTGAAATGCCCAATATGTCAGGCATCGAATTGGTAGAAATACTGAGTAAGCGCCATTCTGATATTAAAACCATGATAATAACTACATTTTCAAAAGCAGGTTACATAAAACGTGCTATGAAAGCAGATGTTCGCGCCTTTATTTTAAAGGAAGCGCCATCAGAGCATTTAATTAATGCAATAAAATCAGTCAATCAAGGCCGAAGAGTCATTGATCCCGAACTTGCTTTACTTGCATTATCTGACACTGATCCATTGACTAATAAAGAACGCAAAGCATTAAAATTAGCCGCTGATGGCTTAAAAACTCAAGATATTGCAAAAACATTGTTTTTATCAGAAGGGACGGTTAGAAATTATCTTTCAGAAGCAATGAGTAAACTAAATGCGGTAAACCGAGTAGATGCTGCTCGCATAGCAAGACAAAAAGGGTGGTTATAAGGTCCTTAATTTTGCTATTAAATTATTGAGCAATTTGAGTGCGAAAACAGGTTTAATCAATTTCTTAAAAGTTTCATAGCTTTTGCCTGTCTCATTGTTAGGTTATGGGTTAAAATAACAACATAACCAACTAACAAGATAGTGAATGTCAAAACAGGATCCAAATCTCAGTCGAGAACAAGAAAAGTACGAAAACCCCGTCCCTAGCCGTGAGTTTATACTTACTCACTTAGAATCTCGTGCCAAACCAGCAAACTTCACACAACTTTGTGACGAATTACATGTGAATGATACAGAACGTCAAATTGCGTTCAAACGTCGTTTACGTGCTATGGAGCGCGATGGTCAACTGTATTTCAATAAGTTTAAATGCTACGCATTGATTGATGAATCAGGCTTGGTTAAAGGCAAGGTCATTGGTCATCGTGACGGATTCGGCTTTTTAGAAGTTGAAGGTGAGAGTAAAGATTGGTTTATCGCCAAACACCAAATGAATATGGTGTTGCACGGTGACATTGTGCTTGCTAAAGGCAATCGCAAAGGATCTAGCGGCAAATGCGAAGCACGTATCATTAAGGTCTTAACCAATGAACGTGCACCGATAGTTGGCCGCTATTTTGTTGAGCATGGTATTGCAGTTGTTGTGGCTGAAGACCCACGCATAACGCAAGACATTATGATACTACCGGGTAGTGAAAATGGCGCGCGCCACAACCAAATGGTGCAGGTGCAAATTACCCAAAACCCTAGCCGACATATGAATGCGGTAGGTAAAGTCACTGAGGTACTAGGTGAGCACTTAGCACCGGGTATGGAAATTGAAGTTGCACTACGCAATCACGATATTCCTCATGTGTGGCCTGAAGCGGTTGAAAAGCAAGTTGCTCATTTAGGTGAGTTTGTTGATGAGCAAGCAAAGCAAGGTCGTGTTGATTTACGTGACTTACCGCTAGTTACAATCGACGGTGAAGATGCCCGTGACTTTGATGATGCCGTTTATTGTGAGCGCAAGCCTTCAGGTGGTTGGCGTTTATGGGTGGCCATTGCCGATGTGTCGCACTATGTAGGAATGAACACGCCTCTGAATAAAGAAGCGATCGAGCGTGGTAACTCAGTGTACTTCCCTGAGCAAGTTATTCCGATGCTGCCAAAAGTGTTATCGAATGGCCTATGCTCATTAAACCCGAAAGTTGACCGCTTGTGTATGGTTGCTGAGATGACAGTATCAGAAGCAGGTAAGTTGTCTGGGTATAAATTTTACGAAGCGGTGATGAATTCACACGCTCGTTTTACTTACACGAAAGTGAATGCGATTTTACAAGGCGATGAAAAGCTGCGTGAAGAATATGCCGAGATGGTGCGACATTTAACTGACTTACAGCAAATGTATATGGCACTCAAAGCTGCTCGCCAAGAGCGTGGTGCGATTGAGTTTGAAACCTTAGAAACGCGTTTTGTGTTTAATGCACACCGTAAGATTGAATCAATCGTGC
Source organism: Pseudoalteromonas simplex (assembly GCF_015278155.1). Classification (NCBI taxonomy): domain Bacteria; kingdom Pseudomonadati; phylum Pseudomonadota; class Gammaproteobacteria; order Alteromonadales; family Pseudoalteromonadaceae; genus Pseudoalteromonas; species Pseudoalteromonas simplex. The sequence continues at coordinate 112,292 of NZ_JADILN010000004.1, read as the reverse complement.
CAGTGGTTCGCAATGATGCACACAAACTTATCGAAGAGTGCATGATTTTAGCGAACGTATCGGCAGCCCGATTATTAGAAAAGCACGAGGCAAGTGCGCTTTATCGTGTGCATGATGAGCCGGATGCTGAAAAGCTTGGTTTCTTCAGAAACTTTTTATCAGAGCTGGGTATCGAAACCGCGATTTCTGATGAGCCAACACCAAAAGAAATCACTCACGTGTTAACTAAATTAGGCGACCGCCCAGAAGCTGAGCTTATTCAAACCATGTTGCTTCGTTCAATGAAGCAAGCGGTGTATCAGCCAGATAACATTGGCCACTTTGGTTTAGCTTTACCGGCGTATGCCCACTTTACGTCGCCTATTCGTCGTTATCCTGATTTAGTGGTGCACCGTGCAATTAAAGCGGTACTTAAAGCGCAAGGTCAGCAAACATCGGGTGAGTATGCCTACACTGATGACGAAGTTGATATTTTAGGTGAGCAGTGCTCAACCACTGAACGCCGTGCTGATGATGCGACTCGTGAAGTCGCAGATTGGCTTAAATGTGAATTTATGCAAGACCATGTTGGTGACGAATTTGGTGGGGTGATCTCATCGGTAACTAACTTTGGTCTATTTGTACGCTTAGATGATTTACAAATCGACGGTATGATCCATGTAACTAACCTAGGCAATGAGTACTTCCATTACGATGGTGCTAAGCATTGCTTGATTGGTGAACAAACACACACCGTTTATCGTTTAGGCGATAAATTAACGGTTCAGGTGTCATCTGTCAGTCTTGATGAGCGACGCATAAACTTAGTGTTAGCAGGTGAAGCGCAACAAGACCGTTATGCGCGTCGTCGTGGCCGTAGTGCCCCTGCAAAACCAAGTGTTCGTGCCCAGCTTAAAGCAGGTAAAATTCCTGGTAAAAAAGCGCAGTCAGGCAGCTTTGAGGCAAAATCAGGCGACAAAGAGAATGAAAAACGTGGCAAGTCTTCACCTTCTAAAGGACGTAAAAAGCCTAATAGTAAACAAGCTGATGCTGTAAAAGCAGGCAAAAAGAAGAGTAAGAAAAAAGCCACCAAAAAGGCAAAAAGACCGGGTAAGAATGCCCGTAAACGTAATGGCCGAGGAGCAAATAATACGTGAGTAATGAATTAATTTTTGGTTTTCACTCAGTTGAAGCAATATTAGCAAAAGAGCCTGAGCGCTTTTTAGAAATATACGCTTTAAAAGGACGTGAAGATAAACGCTTAAACCCGGTTATTGACCAAGCACGTAAATTCGGTATTTCGGTACAATTTATGCAGCGTAAAGCGCTTGATAATAAAGCCGACGGTGAGCAGCACCAAGGCATTATTGCCAATGTAAAAGCAGCCCGTATGTATAACGAGAAAGATCTAGATGAGATCATTGCCCGTGAGGAAACGCCTTTCTTACTGGTACTTGATGGCATAACTGATCCGCATAACTTAGGGGCGTGTTTACGTAGTGCTGATGCTGCAGGTGTGCACGCGATTATCGTTCCTAAAGATAAATCAGCAAAACTCAATGGTACAGCGCGTAAAGTAGCATGTGGTGCGGCAGAAACAGTACCACTGGTACAAGTCACTAATCTGGCACGCACATTACGCGAAATTAAAGACGCAGGTGTTTGGGTTGTCGGCACTGCAGGTGAAACAGATACTGAGTTATTCGATGCAAATCTAACAGGGCCAATGGCGATTGTTATGGGTGCAGAAGGGGATGGTATGCGCCGTCTTACACGTGAGCATTGTGATTTATTAGTTAAAATCCCAATGGCTGGTACGGTATCTAGCTTAAATGTGTCAGTTGCGACGGGGATTTGTTTATTTGAAGTGTTACGCCAGCGTAATGCAACGCAAATCTAACTACCGCAAAATTCCAGACACAAAAAAGCCGATGTAACATCGGCTTTTTTGTATCTATTTCGTAAGATTAGATCTTTGCGAAAGCGTCTTGTAGTGGTGGTACTACTTGCTTCTTACGGCTTAATACGCCATCTAACCATACGCGACCGTCTTCTGATTTAACATCATAAGCAGCTTCGATTACAGATACGTCATCAGACGTGATTAGCATTTCTGAGCCTTCTTTCATGATATCTGTTAACAGGAGTAATACTGAGTGGCGACCGCCTTCTTCTTTAAGCTTTGCGATGTCAGCTTCAAGGTCTGCTTTGATCTCATCAAATACAGCAAGGTCGATAACTTCTAGCTGGCCAATACCTACTAGCTTACCGTTCATGTTGAAGTCTTTGAAATCACGCATTACTAAATCACGTGCAGGCGTGCCTTCAACTGCTGATTTAACCTTGAACATTTCCATGCCAAGTTCTTTGAAATCTTCGATGCCAGCGATTTCAGCAAGTGCTTCAACACATTTGATATCAGCTGTTGTACACGTTGGTGATTTAAAGATTACAGTGTCGCTTAAGATTGCGCATAACATGATGCCTGCGATATCTTTTGGAATCTCTACGTTGTAGAAGTCATACATCATTTTGATGATAGTGTTTGAACAACCCACAGGGCGGATCCAACACTCAAGTGGTGTTGATGATGTTAAGTCGCCTAGTTTGTGGTGATCAACAACACCTACAACGCGTGCTTCATCGATGTCATCAGGTGCTTGTGTTTTTTCTGTGTGGTCAACGATATAAACGTCTTCGCCTGCGTAGCTAAGTTTTAGCTCAGGTGCTTCGAAACCGAATTTATCTAGGATAAATTGTGTTTCAGGTGATACTTCACCTAAACGCGTCGGGATCGCAGGTTCATTGATCTGGTTTTTTAAGTAAGCAAGCGCAATTGCACCGCAAATTGAATCTGAATCAGGGATCTTATGACCCACTACATACATTGACATTGACGGAACTCCTTTAAATTTGGCGGATATTTTAGCAAAGTATCGACAGATTGATACATAACAGACATGAAATTTTGTTGATCAATTACAACTGCCAATTAATGTCCTTTTTGGTTACACTTTAAGATATTGAAAAATGAGGAAGATACTGATGCGTTTGAGCCGAAAAGCATGGAATAATGTGGTGATTATTTCGATGCTATTGATGATTTTTTTCTTCAATGGCCTACATAAAAAGCTCAATACACAGCCTGTTGAAGAAGGAGTGCAAGCGTTACTCCCAGAGCAAAGCTTTATTTTGGCGATGGCATTTCCAGAATTAAAAATCGAGCGTATCGGCACCTCTTGGCGTAGCCAATCATTGCAAGAAACCACATGGCAAGGCGATGAGCAGCAGCTCGAACAACTCGTTGAACTTTGGCAACATCAAAAACTGACTATTGCCAGTCTCCCTGTTAGTAAAATTTCACAGACATCGGCTGATTATGTTGCTTCAGTATGGTTAGCTGGAGAGCAGTTGCCAGCAGTGTATCAGTTGTACAACATAGATCAGCAATACTATTTATTAGATAAGCGGTTACAACGAGTATTTGAGCTTGAACAAGCTGATGCTGCTAAGCTATTTCCGTCGTACCCGTTTTAAGAGAGTCACAGATGCCTGAATTACCAGAAGTTGAAGTTAGCCGTTTGGGAATAACGCCGCATGTGCTTAACCAAACAGTGACCAAAGTAAATATTCATAACACCAGTATGCGTTGGCCTGTGCCTGATGATGTATATCAATTACAAGGACTTAAAGTTACTTCAGTGGAGCGCAGAGCTAAATATTTATTACTCGGTTGTGAGCTGGGTAGTGTTATTTTGCACTTAGGAATGTCGGGTAATTTACGGGTGGTGAGTGCTGATGAGCCACTGAAAAAGCACGACCATATCGAGTTTATTTTAGCTTCAGGTAAAGCATTAAGGCTCAACGATGCGCGTCGCTTTGGTGCCTGTTTGTGGCAAGCGCCAGGTGAATGTCATACCTTGTTAACCAAACTCGGGCCGGAGCCACTTACCGATGAGTTCGCTGCAAAGCGTGTTTACGAACAGTCTAGAAATAAAAAAGTACCGATAAAACAGTTTATTATGGATAACGCGGTGGTAGTTGGGGTGGGTAATATCTATGCCAATGAGTCGTTATTTAAGGCCGGAATTCACCCGAAACGAGAAGCCGGCAAGGTGTCTTTAAAGCGTTATCAGCAATTAGTGCCTATTATTAAAGAAACACTTGCTGCGGCTATCACGCAAGGCGGCACAACATTAAAAGATTTTGCTCAAAGTGATGGTAAGCCCGGTTATTTTGCCCAGCAATTACTGGTTTATGGTCGCAAAGGTGAGCCATGTGTAACGTGTAAAGAGCCATTAAAAGAAATTAGATTAGGGCAAAGAAGCACTGTGTACTGCTCTAATTGTCAAAAATAACAATCAAGAAGCACGCCAAGGCGTGCTTTTTCATTACAGTTCAAATGGTGCTACACCAACGGCTTTCATCTTGTAGCCTACTTGAGCAATTTCACCAGACCAGGTTTCGGTGCTGATAACGCCTGTCACGACAATCGCATCGTAGAGGCTTTCGATTGGCACGCCATCTTTAATCGTGACATGCACAATTTGATTTGGTGGCGGTGGTGGCACGTGAATACATGCACCAAAATAAGGAACCAATAAAAACTCGGTGATCACTTCGCTATCGCCTTCTAGTGGTACAACAAAGCCAGGAATACTCACAGATTGGCCATTAAGTTCTTTTACCACGGGAGCATCAAGGTCTGGTTGCACCCAGTTTTGCTCAGAGCCTTCATGGTTTGCTTGCGCTTGGGTATCGATTTGCAAATGACCTTTTGGAATTAAATCTTCCCAGAAGATTTCTTTAGGTGCGCCAGCATTAGCTCCAGCACACACAACTAATGCGACTAAAGCGATGAACTTTCGAAAAAACGGCATAACATTCCTTAAATTTTAATACTCATACCATCAGCAAGAGAGTAGAAATACGCGCGAGTTGCGGGAATTAACCCAACAATAAAGCCTGCAACCATTATCGCAGCTAAAAGCATGAGTTCATAGGATGACAATAAGGCTATATTTAGGCTTATTCCGGCATGGCTTTGCAAGTAATCTGCGCCGAGTAGCATTAAAGCATAGAATAATGCGATACCAACAATGCAGCCAAGCCCTGTAATGAGTAATGATTCGACACTGATCAAGGTGAAAATATGCCAAGGTCTTGCGCCAACAGAGCGCAAAATTGCAAGTTCTCTGCGGCGTTGATTTAAGCTTGAAAGCAGGCTAGTTAACATGCCAAGCAAACTGATCAATACCACAACAATAGAAAATAACAGCAAGATTTTTTCAACGATAGAGAGCATTTCCCAGAGTTCACGCAAAGTAACACCCGGCATGATGGCAAGCAGTGCCTCATCTTTATATTGGTTGATATTACGACGTACTTGTAAGGTATAAAGAGGTGAATCGAAACCAAGTAAAAAAGCGGTTATTTGCTTTGGTGTGCCAACTAAATCAACATCATCATGCTGGTCGTGGTCGTGGTCGTGGTCGTGGTCGTGGTCGTGGTCATTTGCATCAGCCTGAGCGGCTTCATGCTGATGGGCATGACTGCCATGAATCGCGTCTATTGCTGCAAGTGGAATATGCAGGGTTTTATCAACAGGCGTGCCCGTTGGATTTAAAATACCGACCACTTTAAATGGGTTATCGTCATGATTATGAAAACTGGTATTGCCCATGCCGTGCGCAATCACCACTTCATCACCAAGTTGATAGCCAAGGGTATTGGCAACCTCAGCCCCTAGTACAACCTCAAATAAATGATTAAACTCATGACCTTGTGAAAAGCTTAACGGCTGCTTTTTAGCAAAGCGATAGTGCTCAAAATAGTCTTTATTTGTACCAAGTACAGCTAAACCTTTATGGCTGTCGCCAAGCGACATAGGGATAGCCCATTTTACACCGCGCTGCTCAGAGATGTATTGGTAGCTTTTCCAACTCACACCATTATTAGCGTGGCCAATCCGAAATACCGAAGACAGCAGTAGTTGGATGTCACCGGTACGCGCACCGACAATTAAATCAGTACCAGAAATTGTATTGCTAAAGCTACTTTTAGCATCGACACGAACCCGCTCAATCGACATGAGTAGCATTACGCTGATAGCAATGGTAAACAGGGTGAGAAGGGCGCTGGCCTTTCGGTTTAATAAACTTTTTGTGGCGAGTTTAATGAGTAGCATCTGTGCCTCCTTGTAACTCAACAAGGCTGATACTGCGGGTAAATAGCGTTTGTAATGTTTCATCATGGCTAACAAAAATTAGCGTGCTATTTGCTGCGCTTGCCTGTTCAAATAATAATTTTACGAAGGCTTGGCGATTTTGCGTGTCGAGTGCTGAGGTAGGTTCATCTGCAATGATAATTTCAGGGCTGCCGATAAAAGCTCGCGCTGCGGCAACTCTTTGTTGCTGACCTATACTCAGCTGTGCAACGGCTTGATGTTGCAAGGCGTCGTTTAGTCCTAAAGCAGTGAGTAAGCGGCTTGCCTCCGCGGCTATTGTTGCACTATTTTTTAATGCGTTTTTTTGCCTTTGCTTTGAAAATTGGCAACCCAAAGTCACGTTTTCAATGGGCGATAAATAGGGCAGTAAATTAAAGTTTTGAAAAATATAGCCAATATGGTCGGCACGAAAACGGTCACGTTTACTATTGCTCAGTTGGTTAATCGCTTTACCAAGAAGCTGGATATTGCCTTGTGTTGGCACTGTGACACCAGCAAGCAGGGATAATAACGTTGATTTACCACAACCACTCGGACCGTGAAGAAAAACATGTTCGCCTTGATCAATATCTAGCTTAGTAATATTGATCGTCGGCTCAGGTTGTTTTGCGTGCCATTTAAAAAGCACATTTTCAAGCGTGATCATAACGACCTATGAATTGTTACCATCGCCAGTAATTTAACTCTTTGCGCATTTTAAAATTACGAATAAAATTACGTGGTTTCGGCTTAAGTGCAGGATTGCTCAATAGTAATTCATTGCTAGCAGCAAGTACACGTTGACTCGATAAGCCGTCTTGGTAAGGATGCAGTTGCTGGCAGAAGTGTTCGATTTTTGCCATTAATTCCGCAGGCTTACTCAATGCATAGTCAATTGCCTCGGCAACTTTATCTGCATCTGTAATATCAACTAAATGCTCACCAGCACCATGATTACAAAAAGTCACCACAGGTTTTCTTTGTAAGATAAACATAAGCAAAATAGACGAGGTATCACACAGCATAACATCCGCTGCTTGTAATAGTGGTAATACGTTATCAGTCTCGACAAAGGTTAGATTGTCATTTTGTAGAGCCTTGTATTGTTCAACAATCTCGCTTGGCATTTTTGGGTGAAATTGCACCAAAATTCGCCACTTGCCTTGTTCACTGTATGCTTTTATTTGTTCGTATAATTTAGGTGCAAGAGAAAGGCGCTTTGAGAAAGTCGAGCAAATCAATAAGGTTTTTCTGTTGTCATCATGATTTTTGTATGGATTGTTTTCAATCTCACTAAAGTAAGGATCGAGCGTCGGCCAGCCCGTTTCTTTTACTTTAAAGAATCCATGTTGCTGGGCAAGCTCTAAAAAAGTAGTCGTGGTTGTTGGCCCTTGAGTGCAATATAAGTCGAAGCACCCTCGAATATTAAAGTGATTATCAACACCTTTATTCATGCGCTTTCCTGAATTGAAACCATGGAAAACAGCCACTTTTTTTCCAGGGATGAAATCCGGCACCACATTCCCTGGTACATACACGATATCTGGGCGCCAGTCTTTGAGCTCATCTACTGATAATAATCGAATCTCATCTTGGTGAAGGAAGTTTGGATTTACTTCATCGCCGTACAAAAACCAGCGAACTTCGCCACCTCGGGCTAAAATCTCCCGTTGTAATGGGCGTAAGATCGCGTACGAATAGTTCTGCGAAATAAACATTAAGTATTTTTTGTTTGCGGTAGCTGCTAAGTAATCCAAGAAAACCTCCTATTGCGAGGTCGCTATTATAGCGAAATAATGTTTATGACAGCAAAATTACTGGAAGTTTAAATTTTTATGTTTTTTATCACGTCCGCAGGCTGCTGATGATAGTGCAATGATTGAGCTTTCAAGGCGTCTAGATTATTATAGGCGGCCATAACCCCAATCCCATACATGTGCTCACATGAGCATGCCAAATACTATCGGAGATAGCATGACTAGCTATAAAGTTTTAGACGTAAACGATGATTTACCGATCCGTACCAAAGGTGCGGTACACAGTGGTAAAGTGCGTTCAGTTTATTGGTTAACGGATGAAGACAGTGCTCGTTTAATTAATGAAAAAGGTTATCAAGTTCCAAAAGGAACTGAGCTAGCTATTATGGTTATTTCTGACCGTATTTCTGCGTTTGATTGTATTTGGCAAGGTGAAAACGGTTTAAATGGGGTGCCTGGTAAAGGCATCGCGCTAAACTCTGTTGCGTCTCATTGGTTTAAGTTATTTGATAAAGCAGGTCTTGCTGGTAACCATATTGTTGATATTCCACATCCATATGTATGGATTGTGCGTAAAGCAAGTACAGTAAAAGTTGAAGCCATTGCGCGCCAATATATTACTGGCAGTATGTGGCGTGACTACGCCAAAGGTACACGTAGTTTCTGTGGTATTGATTTACCAGAAGGCTTAGCTGCGAACCAAAAGTTAGATGAAGTGTTAATTACGCCATCAACGAAAGGCATTATTACCGGTGTTGCTGAGATCCCTGAAGTAGATGATGTAAATATTACCCGTGAAAATATTACGAATAACTTAGCTGTTTTTAACTTCAAATCTGAAGATGATGTCGCTAAATATGAGCAATTACTTGTTGAAGGCTTTAAGCTGATCAGTGATGAACTTGCACAGCTTGATCAAATCTTTGTCGATACTAAATTTGAATTTGGTTATGTTGAAGACATTGATGGTTCAGATAAGCTTATCTATATCGATGAAGTAGGCACACCAGACTCATCACGTATCTGGGATGGTCCAGCTTACCGTGACGGTAAAATCATTGAAAACTCAAAAGAGGGTTTCCGCCAGTTATTAATTAATAACGTGCCAGACAGCGACGTGTTATTAAATAAAGACCGTATGGGCGAGCGTGAGCAGCTTGCTAAAGACTACACCTTGCCAGAATCAGTGATGCTTGAAGTGTCTGATACCTACGTTGGCATTGCGAGTAAAATTATTGGTCAAGAAATCACTATTCCTAGTGACCCAAGAAATGAAGTAATCGCAATTTTAGATAGTGATTATGGCTTAATTAAGCACGATTAATAGGCATTTACTAATTTTATTCATAGCTAAAATGCTATTTTTAAAGCCAAGCTGTCACAAATAACATTGCTTGGCTTTTTATTACCTTCTGTACTCATTTCTGAATGATGTATAAGGTAATTAAACGGGATAAACATGATCCCAATAGTCTCCACCTTTCTGACATTACAGATTAATTGATAACGAAAGTAACACTAAGCAAAGTTATTACTGTAACTAATTCACTAAGTTTTAAGTTTTTCGTCAATACTTTCTTGCCTAAAACCGGTCTCTATCAATGAAATGATTAGGTATAACTTAACAATAGATTAATCTATACTGAATTGTGAACTAAGAGCGGAACTAATTAATTATGTTGATGTTTGCGAATTTTTTTAGCCGGGTATGTTACGTTGCTTTGTTATTAGGCTCAATGAATGTACTTTCAGCGGACTTTTCCTTTGTTGTACGCGATCAATTTGGAGAGCCATTAAAAGATGCTGTTATTGAGTTTAAGGATCAGCAGTTAAATCACCAAGATAACTTATCAGTTGCCGTCATGGACCAGGTTGATAAGCACTTTACTCCTAAAGTACTTGTTATTCAAAACGGGCAATTAGTTGACTTCCCAAATAGTGATAATATTCGCCATCATGTGTACTCATTCTCGACTGTAAAGCAATTTGACATCAAACTTTACTCTGGTCGGCCTGAAAAACCCGAAAAATTTGAATCACCCGGGATTGTTGTTCTCGGTTGTAATATCCATGATTCAATGGTCGGATACATTTATGTTGCAGATAGTTCAGAAGTGCTAAAAACGAGCGTAGATGGGAAGGTTCAATTAAATGTGAGTACATTTCCTGTTAGCTTTACGGTATGGCAACCAAACCAACAGAGTGATATCGATCAGAAAAAAACAATTACATTTGCTGATTCTTCGCAGGTTGCAGATATTGTCATTACTACAATAGAGCCGAAACCACGAAATACATTTGGAGAAATGTTTAAGGGTACTAATGATTAATAGTTTAAGAGGGCGAGTTATTGCCTTATGTGTTGGTCTTGTTCTGTTAACAAGCTTAGTCAGCCTAGTTAGTTCTTGGTGGTCTGCGAATCGTTTTAATGACCAAAAGCTTCTAGAAGATATTAATGTTGCTGAGAATGTTTTTAACCAGTATTTAAGTGCGAAAGAGAGCCTTCTTCTAACTGCTGCAAAAGTGTTAACAGCAGATTTCGGTTTTAAACAAGCTGTCGCAACTCAAGACGCCGATACTATCAGCAGTGTCTTAAATAATCATAGTAGGCGGATTAATGCTGATTTAATGATGCTCATAAACTTATCTGGGGAGCTTGTTTCTGCTAATACGGATTTCGCTCACATGCCAAATGAGTTTACGGCATTAATGAAGCAGTTATTAGATAACCCTGAGCAGTCAAATTTCATTGTTATCGAGCAGACTCTTTATCAAGTTATTATATTGCCAGTTCGAGCACCGAGAACAGTTGCATATAGTTTGGTTGGTTTTGAAATCACAGATCTAGTTGCCGAAGAGTTAAAAAAACTTACAACTATGGATGTAAGTTTTATCGGAGAGGATGATGATGTCGTTGAAACCTCTCTTGTTGATAAGCCAGAAGATAATGCAGTACTTAGGCATTTTGAAAATAAATCTACACAGCGAATTTTTGGGGAAAAGCCAGTTTATCGTAATCGCCTTGTTGAGCTACCTTCGGTTTCTGGGCATAAAGTATCAGTGCTACTAAGTGCCGATTTAACTCGAAGTTATCTTGAATTTGAGCAGCTCTTTTTTACTATTATTTCATTAGCAGCTATCACAGTTGTGATTGGTGTTTTAGCTAGTGGGATTTTGGCTAAAAACCTTACCACACCGCTTTCTAAACTTACTTTACTTGCTCAGCAATTCGCGCGGGGTAACTACAAAGCTGAATTTATAGGAAAAAAGCAAAGTACTGAAATTACGACGTTAGTTGATGCATTCAATAATATGGGTAATGACATTAAAGAACGTGAACGACAAATCAACTTTCAAGCAAGTCATGATACGTTAACAGGGTTTTTAACACGCAGTGCCATGTTGGAAATTATGGAATCGCTATTAGGGCAAGGCACTGAATATACTTTAGTTGCTATTGATATAAGAGGTTTGCGGCATATCAATGACAAACTTGGCCCTCGTATTGGAGATGATTGTTTAAGAGAAGTTGCTGAACGTATTAGTGAGTATTCTGAGCCGCTTGGTGGAGTTAATGCACGCATAGGTGGAGATGAGTTTTTAACCTTATTTCCAAGTGGAAAAGCAGAGCAATTAAAAAGTGGAGTCATGGATTTAATGGCTCAGCTACAAGTCGGTTACACTATTCAAGGCTTGAATATTACCTTGCGATTTAGCGCTGGTGTAGTTCATTGTACCTTTGAGGGAGTTAAGCCCGATGATCTAATGCGCCGAGTTTTAATCGCAATTGATACAGCTTCGTCAAAAAAGAAGAATGTTCATTATTATCAAAACGGCGAAGATGAAGAGTATCTGGAACGGTTGGCAATTATTGATGAATTAAAACATGCATTACAAGCAGACGATGGCCAATTGTTTATGACTTATCAACCAAAGCTAAATTTAAACACCTCTAAGATCGATAAAGTGGAAGCGCTGATCCGTTGGCAAAGAAAGGATGGGCAGTGGGTATCACCGGAGCTATTCATTGATTTAGCTGAGCAGTCAGGTGTTATTGTTGATTTGACTGCTTGGGTAGTTAAAACAGTTGTCACTCAAGTCGCAAGGTGGCAAGAACAAGGCATTATTATGCAAGCCGCTATCAATGTTTCGGCTCAAGATATTGCCTTCCCAAGCTTTTTCTCTCATTTGGCAAAACAATTAAAAGAGAATGATGTTAATGGACAGCTTATTACAATAGAGCTGACAGAACGCGACATGATAGAAAATGAAGAACAAGGTATTAAAGCATTAGAAAACCTAAAATCACTTGGGGTAAAAATATCGCTAGATGATTATGGTGTTGGGCAAACTTCATTGGGTCGCTTGAAATTACTACCTATCGATGAACTTAAGTTAGATAAATGCTTTATTCTTCAATTGGAGCAATCTAAACAAGATCAGTATATTGTTGAATCAACAATAAACTTAGGTCATCAGCTAGGTTTCTCTGTCGTTGCAGAAGGTGTTGAAAATAAAGCTTCTTTAGACTTTTTGAAACTAATGAAGTGCGATTATGCGCAAGGGTATTACTTGAGCAGGCCACTAAAATCAGAGCAGTTTTTACAATGGCTAGAGGTCTATAATGAAGCATCTTAATTGGCTATTTGGACTAACTTTCATTGTTTTTACAAGTTCAGGGTTTGCAGCTTCAGGTAAATTATTAGCAACGCCCGGAGTCTCTCAGGTTGAAGGCAGTGCGGGTGGTGGGATTGTTCCATGGGCTCAGCTCGCAGGCTATGCAAGTGATGATGAAATCGCTTTGAATGGCTTTTGCAGTCGTGCAAATGTAAGTGATTACCGCTTAGATGTTTGTGGTGCGCAGCTAAATGTTTATGATCGCGTGGAATTTAGTTATGCGGAGCAACGTTTCGAAGTTCCCGCATTAAATACCGATATTGAGCAATCAATTACCGGGGCAAAAGTACGCTTATATGGTGACATTGTTTACAGTAAATGGCCGCAATTAAGTTTAGGTGTGCAGCATAAGTCTTTAGATGATGGCAGTATTGCTAGTTTATTAGGTGCAAAAGATACCAGCGGTACCGATATTTACCTTGCTGCTAGTAAATTACATTTAGGGGCGCTTGCAGGGTATAATTGGTTTTGGAACACCACCTTTCGTTATAGCGATGCCAATCAGCTAGGTTTGTTAGGTTTTGGCGGTCCTGATAGTGATAAAAAATTGTTGTTTGAAGCATCTACAGCGGTGTTTTTAACCCATGAAATAGCTTTGGGCGTTGAGTATCGGGTAAAGTCCAATAACCTTGGTTTAGGAGAGCAAGATTGGCAGGATGTATTTGTGGCTTGGTTTCCTAATAAGTATGTTAGCATCACCGCTGCTTGGTTAGACTTAGGAAGTATTGCTGGTGCTGAAGACCAAACTGGTTGGTACTTATCAGTAACAGGGTATTGGTGATGATAAAAACACTTTTTACATTTGTATTTACCGTTATGCTTGTGGGTTGCGTAAGTAGCAATAATGGCACCTTGTACCAGCAACTTAATGGTAAACAAGGGGTTGAAAAATTGGTTGAAAGTTTTATCAATCAAATAGGCCATGACGAACAGATTTTAGCTTATTTTAAACAAAGCAATGTTGCGCATTTTCGCCAAGGCTTTATCACTCATTTGTGTAGTGTCACCGACGGTCCTTGTGAATACAAAGGCGATAACATGGTTGATATACACACTGGAATGAATATCTCAAAAAAAGACTTTAACCGTGTGGTAGAGCTTTTGATTAATGCTATGGACGAACAACAGATTCCACAAACAGTACAAAATAAAATTCTTAGTCGCTTAGCACCCCTTCGCCCTGAGATAATTGATATTTAGCTTGTACAAACTTCAATTGTGGGCTGAAACAAAAATGTAATTTATGTACAATGGCTATTGATTTAAGTTATTAAGTTGTAAATGATGCAGTTATATTTTGATGTTCAACATCTATATTATATTCCACAATACCTGCCTGTTTTAAAGGAGTTAAAAGAAAAAGGCCACAAAGTTTCGATGGTTTTCTATAAAGAACAAGATGAGTGTAGTCGTGCTGTATGTTGTGACTTTATAGATAAAAACGCAATAGTTGCAAAATGGTTAACGAGTGCGAGTGAAACCTTTGACTTTTATCAGAACTCAGATGCAGATTGGGTTGTATTTGGAAATACGTTCGTAGGTGCTGAGAATTTAAATAAAAAGACTGTACTGATGCAGCATGGAATCGGCCCAAAGCAATGCTATTACGACGTATCAAACAACAAGATGACAGTGCGGTTTGTTGAAGGTGAACACCGACTACAACGTTTAAAAATGCTCTATCCCGAAGGTAACTTTATTGATAGTGGCTACGCAAAATTAGACCCTATTATTAATCAGACTCTTGGTACTATTAACCTCAAAAACCTAGGCCTAGATCCAACAAAGAAAACCTTGCTGTATGCGCCTACTTTTTATCCAAGTTCTTTAGAATGTTTTAGCGATGATTTCCCTGAGCATTTTGATGAATTTAATATTATCGTTAAGCCTCATTTCTTTAGTTTGTTTAAGAAAAAATATAAAAAACAACGTCTAAAACTCGATAAGTGGGCCAACGCTAAGAATGTTTACCTTGCGAATGAGTACGATTTTGACCTTACTCCTTTTTTAGAACTTGCTGATATAATGATTTCTGATGCATCGTCAGCCATATTTGAGTTTGCAGCATTAGAAAAGCCTGTAATATGGTGTGATTTCTATAAGCTGCGCTGGTCTTACAGAGGTATTTTTTCTTATAGGCTAAAAGCTCGGCTTGATGAAGATATCAAGTACTTTAATGAGTTATGTGCTCGTGCAGGAAGTTATAAAGATTTAAAGTATTTATTAAGTTCAAGTTTTAATGAATCAGCTGAATTTAAAGAAAAAAGAAAAGAAATTGTTTATAAGCTGGCAGGTATTACCGATGGTCACTCTGCTAAGAGAATTGTATCTTATTTAGAGGAGCATCAATGAAGCGGGTAATTACATTTGGCACGTTCGATATTTTTCATGTGGGACACATCAATATATTAGAACGAGCTAAAGCGTTAGGAGATTATTTGATTGTTGGTGTATCTTCTGATGAACTAAACTTCTCTAAGAAAGGTCGAAAGCCCGTATATAGTGAAGCTGATAGGCTGAAAATTATTAGTTCATTGAAGTGTGTCGATGAGGTATTTGTAGAGCATTCTCTAGAATTAAAAGGTGAGTATATCAAAGATCATCAAGCTCACTTGCTAGTTATGGGGGATGATTGGGCTGGTCAATTTGATCAATTTAACCAAATTTGTGATGTAACTTATCTAGAGCGAACTCCCTCTATCTCTACAACAGAAATAATAGAAGTTGTAAGGCAACCTTCCAACTGTCATTTATAATTAATAAAATTGCTATATGCGCTAACGTTCAATCAAAAATAAGATGTGTAAATGGCTTTTTTATTTATCTCTCGCAATAATGTGCACGCCCGCTATTACAAAAAACTCACTAGGAAGCTGCCTTTAAAGAGTAAAGTGCATTGCATGGGCTTGCCTAGATTTACTGCTTTAAGATACTTGAGTAAGGCGAAAAAAGTTGATTTTAATAAAATAATTGCGGAACAACTCTTACGAAAACAAGCTCGAAACAAGCTATGGAAGAACCCACTGATAATCAAAAGTTACTCTGCTTTGATGTATTTAGTAGAGCGATGCCGGTTTGCCAAGTATTATGATTTATTGCAGTCAGAATCCCCACAAGCGCTAGTTATTTGGAATGGTAATAAATTACCTAATGTTACTGTTTGTATGGCTGCTAAGGCATTAGGAGTGACCACCTATTTCTATGAAAATGGGTTATTGCCCGGAACAACAAGCTTAGATCCTAAAGGTATTAACTTTGCGGCTTCTGTACCGCGAGATAGTCAATTTTATTTAAACTTTGATCCGCAAAGGAAGTTGCCATTTTCTGCGCCTGATTTAATTCCAAGAGCGGCTCATAAGAAGCGCTGTAAGTTTGACGCAATTGAGTTACCCAAAAAATACTTATTTGTGCCATTTCAAGTTCCACATGACACCCAAATAGCTTGTTATTCTCCTTGGCTTAAGTCCATGGAAGAATATTACGATGCTGTTGTTTCAGCCGTAAAAAAGTTAAATGATCCAGAACTTAAAGTTGTTTTTAAAGAGCACCCTTCATGGCATAAGCACTATGAACATTTGTACGACAAAGATGATGTTGCCGTTTTTGCTAACGGAAATTGTACTCGAGAACTTATTGATAATGCTGAGGCTGTGATCACCATTAACTCGACCGTTGGCTTAGAATCTTTATTACTTGATAAAAAAGTAATTACCTTAGGGCTTGCTTGTTACAACATTGATGAGCTTGTACTACACGCAAGTGAACAAGCTACTTTGGTTAAGTGCTTAGAAAAACTGCAGAATGGCTGGCAACCTAATAGTATTCTGAGAGATAAGTTTTTTACCTACTTAAAGCATGTGTATTGCTTGCCCGGTGTTTGGAAAGAATGTACAACGGAGCATGTTGAAGCGGTCGAAAAGCGTTTAACTCAGCAAGATACATTTGCACAGCTATCGCAAAAGGAAAGCAAATGAAGAACATCGTCTCGCCAGAATGGCTTAACGAGCACTTAAGTCACGATAATTTGGTTATTTTTGATGCAGGAATGGTACGCCCTGGTTTACCGGGAGAATATGCACCTAAGGCGATGCTTCCTAATGCACAGCGTTTTGATTTCAAAAAAACGCTAGCAGATAACAGCAATCCTGTACCAAGTATGATGTGCAGTAGTGAGCAGTTCACAGAGCATATGCAACTTGCTGGTGTTAACCAAGACTCTCTGGTTGTGATTTATGAAGACCAAGGCTTGTTCAGTTCTGCCCGTGCGTGGTGGATGTTTAAAGCAATGGGCTTTGATAATGTAAAAGTTTTAAGCGGTGGTTTGGCTAAGTGGCAAGCACTTGGCTTTGCAACACAAGCAAGTTACTCAGCTGCTTCTGGTCAAGGCAACTTTGTTGCCAGCCCGCGTGTTGATTACTTCATCAGTGCTGAGCAAGTACTTAACTCACTTGATGAACAAAGCACACTAACACTTGATGCTCGTCCTTATGAGCGCTTTACCGGTGAACACGCTGAGCCGCGTGAAGGCATGCGCAGTGGTCATATTCCAAATAGTCGCAGTTTATCTCTTGCAACAGTGCTAAATAACGGTGAGCTTAAATCGCTAAGCGAGTTGCAGGCATTATTTGAGCAACACATAGCGCCGCATCACACCCAGTTGCAGTTTAGCTGTGGTTCAGGTGTAACCGCTTGCGCAATTGCATTGTGTGCCGATGAATGCGGTTACGCTAACTTACGTGTTTACGATGGCTCATGGAGTGAGTGGGGCGCTCGTCACGAGCTACCTATTGAAACAGGCCCGCATCAATAAACTCAGCGTAATTTTGCCAGCTGCCGATACTGTTTTTATTCAGTGGCTGGCGAATTTGCTTTTTACTCGCTGTGGCTGATGCTGCATTGTTTTTATAAAAAGTCAGGCAGTTTTCCTGCCAGCTTAAATCACAAAACGCATAGAGCTTTTGAGTTTGTGGGGTAGGCTCTGCCACCAATTGCTCATAGCTTTGCAAAAAAACGTTCTCAGGATACTTGTTGGCAAAATGACTGACTAATGCCGAGTAATCTTGATGGAACGAGGCAATATTTTCAAGTGTAAAACTGTAGTGATGAAACACACTTTGCGGGTTATACATCTGCCTAAAATTGGCGATGCTGCAATCTTGCCAGCCCCGCTGCATACAAACGATTTTAGCATTAGGAAAAGCCGCTAAAATAAAATCAATATAGTAAAAGTTAAATGGCTGTTTATCACAACTTCTTTGGTCATTACTTAGCAGCTGGGCTCTCTGTTGATAGCTAGCCAGTGCTGTCTTTATCTCCTCAAATTGATATGCCTTATCGAGCATTTCGCTGTCAATTACACGAGTTGATTGCGTGGCGTGCTGTATGAGTTGCGCAATATCGTTTAATTCCCCAACCCCTTGCAGTTGTGTACTTTGATTAAGGATTTTCTCAACTAAGGTTGTACCAGAGCGGGGCATGCCAACGACAAAAACGGGTGCGAACGCAGAGTCACTACTTTTAATTGCTTGCTGTTTGCTCTGGGTAATGAGTTTTTGACAAAAGTGGCGATGCTGTGTGGCTTGATAATTAAGTTTACCGGCTATCGCTTGCTTACTTTGTGCAAAGTATTTAAATGCATTTTTGTAGTCATTGAGGTGCTCATAATTAAGAGCAAGACTATGAAAATACACTTGTTGGTCAATAATGCTTTTTTCTCTATCCGCCAAGGCTTGTAGTTTTTGAATATGTTGCTCTGCATCTATAACAGTATTGAGTTCAGCCTGCGAATAGTGGGCTTGATAAAAACTAGCTTGCTTTGTGGTTAGTTGCTGTAACAAGCTTTTAGCTTCATCGAACAGTCCGTGAATTTTATAACACACCGCCAAATTATAGCTAATTTGTGGGTTATCTTTATTGCGTTGGTAGGCTGCTTGTTGAAAGCTAAGGGCGTCGTCATAATGCCCTAAACGGGTCGCAACATTGGCTAATGTATCAAAGTCAGCGGCACCAAAGTCAGCTGTTTGCTGAGCGCTTTGATAATGCACAGCCGCATTACTTACTTTGCCTAACAGTACGTATAACTTGGCAAGTGCTAAATGATAAATCGCAAAAGGGGCTAGGCTTAGCGCTTTTTCAAGCAGCTTAATCGCTTTGTTGATATCGCCAGCTGCGGTGTTGACTTCGCTGAGTAAAAAGTAACAAACATGGTCTTCAGGATTTTGTTTTAGGCGCTGCACAAGTAGGTGATGTGCATCGTTTAGTTGCTTGTTGTTTAACAACTGTTGGATATGAGCGCGAAGCGCTTGTTGAGTATCATTTAGCATAAGCGCATAGTATACCAATTAATTATTTTCAGGTATTAAAAAGCCCTGCCTGAAGGAGGCAAGGCTTTTATAGGTATGTTTAATTATAGCTCAAAGTTGTAGCTAAACTTCATACCGATAGTACGAGGCGCTGTGGTGTAGTGACCATAAACACGCTGTAGCTCAGGTAGTTCTTTGTTTAGCTCAGCATATTGCGACATACCTGCCCAAGACTTATCACGACGTACAGAAGTGAATGCATATTTATCGAATAAATTGTCTACGTAAAGCGTTGCAGACCACATATCACCAGTAATTTTGGCAGATAAGTTACTTAGTGCATAACCTGGTAATACTTCGCCGTCTGCTTTTAAGCCTACTTTGGTGATCACATCGCTTTGCGCTGTGATACCGTAGTTTACACTTAATAACTTATCACCTAAGACATCTTGCTCGTAACGAAGACCAAACGAGAATTGATGCTCAGGAGCGCCCGGTAAACGGTCGCCTTTAGCACCATCATAGTAGCTTTGGTACTGCGCTAAGTCATCGTCTAACACACCAAATAAGTAAGGTGCATCTTCGGTCAATTCAGCCTTTGCATACGCGTATGTCGCATATGCAGCCCAATTATCACCAATCATTGCGCGAGTAGAAAGTTCAACACCTTTCGAATTAGCAGAGCCTGCGTTCGAGGTAATTAGCTCTTGGCCATTTACTGTACTGCTACCCACTTGCGCATCTTTCCAATCAACATTAAATAGCGCCGCATTGAAATGTAGGCGGTTACGTAACCATGATGACTTAAAGCCTAGCTCGTAGTTGACCGTTGTATCTGGTTTGTAATCTTCTTCGTTTGGCAGGGCACAAACAATTTGTTGCTCAGGTAATACATCAGGGCAAGGAGCAATACCGTTACCACCACCAATACGGAAACCTTCACTCACGGTAAAGTAAGCAAGTACACCATTATCGAATGTATAGTTAGCGTTAAACTTAAATAAGTTACCGTTATCGCTAGCGCTCACATTTTCCATAGCTAGATTATCGAGTGAATCAAAATCACCAGAATAAAGCGGTGTTGCAGAGCCTGATGTTGTTGATACATCGT
Organism: Pseudoalteromonas simplex; assembly: GCF_015278155.1. NCBI lineage: Bacteria > Pseudomonadati > Pseudomonadota > Gammaproteobacteria > Alteromonadales > Pseudoalteromonadaceae > Pseudoalteromonas > Pseudoalteromonas simplex. Next base: position 92,261 of record NZ_JADILN010000004.1, on the reverse strand, counting down.
ATTCGTAAAAACGAGCACCTAAAGTTACATCAAACTGATCTGTAATGCTGTAGCCGATTTCACCAAAAAGTGCTTTTTCAGTGGTTTCGCTATCTGAAATTAGAATGTACTCAAGGTCTTGTTCAACATTGGGAATACCACCACCCCAGTACTCAGTCAGACCCGGCGTGTACTCACGGTCATCTGAATGACTTTCTACTTTGTTGTAGAAGCCTCCTACAATCCAGTTAAAAGCGCTGTTACTATTTGACACTAAACGAAGTTCTTGCGTAAATGTATCGCGATCTGAGGTATCATGCGTGTAGCCAACAAAAGAAGGGAAGTCGGCATAACCTGACCAAATATCGTAAAGTAGATCAGTTTGATCGCGCTGACCAGATTGCTCATAGCTAGACCAACCAGATGCAGATACCAGCTCAGCAAAACCAAGATCTGCTTTTACTTCTAAACTTAATAAATCGTTTTCTTCTTCACCAGGCTCAAGTACACGAGCTACGTTTTCGTATTTTCCAGGAATCCCTTGTAGCGCACTGCTATCAGCAAGAGAGCCGTATTGCGATGTCGAGTTACCACCATTTTCTTGCTTTTGATAGAAGTAGTTAAGCGTTGCATCAACATCTTCGGTTGCAAGCCAGCGAAGTGATAAACGTGCTGTGGTGATTTGCTCATCATTAACATCGCTTACGCTTTTTAAGTTGGCATTTACATCGCTGCTGTCTGAAAAGTCAGGATTTGGGTTTGATACACCCGGTTCTTGAACCACGTGGGTGTAGTCAATGTAACCAGGGTTATCGTAATAGTTTAAGCTAGCACGAAGCGCTAATTTTTCTTCAATTAGCGGGGTGTTGAATACTACACCAAACTCACCACCTGTGCCGTCACTTTCGTTAATGCTAAATACATCGCCGGTAACCTTACCTTCAGTGATATCAAGCTCTGGTTGTTTTAGTAAGTAACGAATTGCACCACCTAAAGTACCTGCACCATAAAGTGTACCTTGTGGGCCAATTAGCACTTCAACACGGTCAACATCAGTTAAACGTAAGTCGATGCTAAGTGGAATTTCACCAACATAGGTTGCCACTGTGCCACTATCAGAAATACGGTCAGAGGTATTTGTATTCAAACCACGAACGATAATCGGAGAACCTTCACGGCCACCTTGATCAGAAATTGTTAAGCCAGGTACCCAGCGTGCGACATCTTCTAGATCACCAATGTTTTGGTCGCTAATTACATCGCCATTGAGCGCTGTGATATTAAGCGGTGCATCCTGCACAGAGCCTGCACGTCGTGTTGCAGTAATTTGAATAGTTTCAATTGATTTATCAACTTCGATAGCATCTTCTGCAGCAAACGCCATATTGCTATTGATTAAAACTGCAGAAATTGCACTTGCAAGTAGAGCAGGCTTAAAAGTGTTCATGATTGATTCCGACTTAGTTACAGTAAATTTATGCTTAAAAAATAGACATTACTAGTGATTTAAGCTTAAAAATTGATGATTTAGTGAATTTATATCCAATTGTAATGTATTTTTATTCTTATCGTCCATGTGTTATTTGCAATTAAATGCAAAATAATTGAATAAATACTCTGTAAGGGATTAGCTGTCGGAATAAGGGCAATGAGTACAGCCATTACTACAGCAATGGCCGCGTTTTAAAAAGAACCAGCGGCTAAATACCATGTAGTTGTTTTGCATGGTGTAATCGAGATTTTCTATTAAATTACCTTGAGTAAAATAAGGCTTAGCAAAGGCAAGCTGCTGTTCAAGAGGCTGTTGGTAAAGTTTAGATAAAAATAAATTTATCTTTTTTATAGTACAGTCTCGGCATAAACACTCTGTTGCTGCCTCATCGAGTGGTAAAATATTGGGCAGCTCATTACACCAACAGGCATTAATATTGTCGGCTTGGCAGTTAAGCGTTGCTTTGCATTGTGAGCAAGTAAGGGTTGTCATTAAGTAAAAAGATGCTTTGAAATTGAAAAGGTAAGCATAGCAAATGGATAAATTAGACGCATTAGATGAGTTTGCTCGTTTTGGTGATAACCGATTTGAGACAATTTCAGTAATTACCAGTACTCCAGACACGCAAGGTGATGTGTATATTCTAACGCAAGACGTTTTCTGTCAGGTTTTACAGCGTGTTATCGACGGCGAAATCGATATCGATGAATTAGAACTTTGGGCAAACGTAGTAGAGTCTCGGCAAGACATCGACGAAAGCGCCGTTGAAGGGGCTATTTATGCACTAAGTAATAACGAGCAAATGGGTGAGTTAAATAAAAGTACGCTAGAGAAGTTGTTAAGAATAATTCACTAGCATGAACGAGATTGAGAGTCGAAAGCTTTAAGCAAACCTTAAAGCTTTCGCTCATTAGCCAATGGGTTAGTGAGAAACGACAATTAAACGAATTGCATCCAGTTTAACTTGGGCTTTTTCGATGTAAGTAGTGAGTTCACTACGTTGCTTATCAAAAAAGCTAAGCTCTTCATCACGAATATTCGGGTTGATCTGCTTAAGTGCCGTTAAACGAGCTTGCTCTTCACCAAGGGCAGTTTGCATTTTCTCTAGTGATTCAGCACGCAGTGCTTCTAGCTTGGTTTGTGCCATGCCTTGTGCGCTGGTGATCATTGGGTGAATGGCACTTTGTAGCGCGCTGGCTAATTTACTTGCAGTTTGGCGACCAACCGCAGACAACTGCTGATTGAAAGCATCAAAAGCAACATTATCAGCCAGATTGTTACTGCCCTTATCTAATAAGATACGAATAGGCGTTGGTGGCAAGAAGCGGCCAACTTGAAGTGCTTTAGGCGCCATCGCCTCCGCAATGAAAATGAGCTCAACAAAGAAGGTACCAGCAGGTAGCTTTTTGTTTTTCAGTAACGCCACAGAGGCAGTACCAAAGTCATCATCACAAATCATGTCTAAGCTGCCTTGCACCATAGGGTGGTCCCAGCTGATGAAATGGGCGTCTTCTTGCGAAAGCGAGGTGCTGCGATCAAACGTTACTGTGATGCCATCATCTTTCAAACATGGGAAGGATGGGTTTAGCATGTGCTCAGTTGGTTTTAAGATAATGGTATTTTCACCTTTATCTTCTTGGCTTACCCCAAAGGTGTCGAACACATTGATCATATAGCTTGGTAGCGTGAATTGATCGTCTAATTCTTCTATATCAGCAACAAGACTTTCTGCTCGGCCTTGGCCACTTGAATGCAGCTCTAGTAAGCGGTCACGACCACTTTCCATTTGCTTACGAAGCTTAGCATTTTGACCCGCCACTTGTTCTAGCAGTGGGTCTAGCTCTTCTTCGTCGCAATTGTGTGCACCAATAAACTCAAGTAGTTCTTCGCCATACTCTTTATACAGCATTTGCCCTGTTGTTGATGTTGTTTCAAACGCATCTAGGCCCTCGTTATACCAACGAAGTAACACTTCTTGTGCGGTGTTTTCAAAATACGGCACATGAATGTTTACGTCTTGAGTTTGACCAATACGGTCAAGGCGACCAATGCGTTGCTCGAGTAAGTCTGGATTAAGTGGTAAATCAAACAGTACTAAGTGATGCGAGAATTGGAAGTTACGACCTTCAGAACCAATTTCAGAGCAAAGTAGAATTTGTGCGCTGTCGTACTCGTCGGCAAAGTAAGCGGCTGCACGGTCACGTTCAACAATCGACATGCCTTCATGGAAAACAGAGGCTTTAATTGCTTCACGCTCACGTAAAATCTGTTCTAGGCTAAGTGCGGTTTCGGCTTTAGCACAGATAAGCAGTACTTTTTCGTGTTTAAGGGTTTTTAAGGTTTCGATTAACCAATCAACACGTGGGTCAAATGCCCCCCAGCTTGCATTTTCACCTTCAAACTCTTGGAAGATCTTTTCAGGGAATAGAGCGCGAAGTGCCGTTAGTTCAGCATTTTGAATGCCGCCCATGTTACCCAGTACCGACATCGCCGTTTTATATTGTTTAGGCATTGCCATAGGGTATGCATGAAGCTTACGGCTTGGGTAACCATCAATACCGCTGCGGCTATTTCTAAATAAAATACGACCCGTACCATGGCGGTCCAGCAGCATTGATAAAATTTCGTTGCGCGCCGTTTCATCACCTTGCTCAGCTTTCGTTAAAAGGTCAGTGATGTCGGTTTCTTTTAATAGCTCTTTTAATGTTGCGCGAGATGCATCATCAAGGCCTTTTTCACCCAATAATTGGTTAGCAGCTTCAGCCACATCTTTGTAATTGCTTTCTTCTTCAACAAACGCATCGTAGTCGTAGAAACGATCTGGGTCGAGTAATTGCAAGCGGGCAAAGTGACTGCGGTGACCAAGTTGATCTGGCGTTGCAGTTAATAAGATAAGGCCCGGAATGTCTTGGCTTAACTCTGCCATGCGTTGGTATTCAGTGCTTGGCTTACCATTATTGATACTTAAATGGTGCGCTTCATCAACAACCAATAAATCCCAATCAGCCAGGGTTGCTTGCTCAAACCAACGTTTTTTCTTGCTTAAGAACTCAAGGCTAGTAAGTACTAACTGTTCTGTTTCGAATACGTTTGGTGAGTCTGCAAATGCTTCATCACAACGCTCTTCATCAAAGATTGAAAAACGTAAGTTAAAGCGGCGTAGCATTTCGACTAACCACTGATGCTGTAAGTTTTCAGGCACAACAATCAATACACGGCTAGCTCGGCCACTGATGATCTGTTGATGTAAAATCATACCTGCTTCAATGGTTTTACCTAAACCTACTTCATCAGAAAGTAATACGCGTGGTGCAAAACGTTTACCCACTTCTTGTGCAATATAAAGCTGATGCGGAATAAGGTTTGCACGCTGACCAATTAAACCTTTTAAAGGAGATTGTTGGCGCTCAAACTGGTGCTGCCAAGTTTGGTAGCGCAGGGTATAGCGGTCAAAGCGGTCCACTTGGCCTGCAAATAAACGGTCTTGTGGTTTATTGAATTTGATAAAGTGATCTAAAAAGGTTTCTTTTAACTGCGCTTTTTCACCATTATCAACGCGAGTGCCGTGATAGCATAGTAACTCGCCTTGCGCTTCAACAGACTCGACTTCTAATTCCCACTCTTCAACGCTGCGAATAATATCACCTGGATTAAATGCGACACGAGTAACAGGTGCTTCTGTTAAAGAATAAACTCTGTTTTCTCCACTGGCTGGAAATAAAATGCTGACCTGACGGCCTTCAAGGGCAACAACGGTGCCTAATCCTAAATCTGACTCAGTATCACTGATCCAACGCTGACCTAAGGAAAAATTCATGTATGTCTCGTCTATGAAGAAAAAAGGCGGCTATGTTACCTGTAACGCCATGCTACTTCAAGGCAGTAAACTCGCCGCACACAATTAAATTTAGTCAACCTTTTTAAGTCATTATAAAGGGTAAAAATTGTATGTATTTTAACCAGTTAAATAATTGTATATTTGTTTGTCATAAAAAGGACTTTTGTCGTAAATAGACTAAACTGAGTATATACCTGACGAATAAACCATAGCTTCATCCGCCGCTTGTTTAGTTTATTGGGTATAGCATAAAAATCATAAAACGTAAGGAAAGTGCTATGGAAAAAGCTTCGAACCTTGATAGTAAAATGTATGTGCTCGATACCAATGTATTACTCCACGAACCCCTCGCTTATTTATCTTTCCAAGAACATGATGTTGTTATCCCCATGACAGTATTAGAAGAGCTCGACCACATTAAAGATAGGAAACATGACGTCAGCCGTGACGCCCGTGTTGCTATTCGTGGTTTAGATGAAGTGCTAAAGGACGCTTCTCCAGAGCAAATGTTGCAGGGTGTCGCGCTCCCTAGCAATAAAAAGGCTAAAACAGAATCTCGTGGTCGCTTAATTATCGTTAATGACCATTTATTTGCAGACAGTATTTCGGGGTTACCTGGCAACGAAAACGACCATCGCATTATCAATTGTGCTGTTCATTTGCAGAAGCAACACAGCGATAGCAAGGTTGTGCTTGTCACCAAAGACATCAATATGCGCCTCAAAGCGAAAGGGGCAGGGCTTAAATTTGTTGAAGACTACAGAACAGACCAATTAATTGACGACATAGCGTTGCTTACTAGCGGCTATAAAAAAATTGACGGTGATTTTTGGCAACAGGTTGGAGAATGCGAAACAGAGCAGCAAGGCCGAGATACCTATCATCATGTGGCAAAAAGCACGATTAGCGATGTGTTCTGTAACGAATATATTTTAGATGAAAGCGACCACTTTGCGGCTCGAGTAACAAGCTACGATGATAAACAAATTACTTTAAAAGATATCAGTGTTGAGCGTTTGATGAGCCATACCGCGTGGGGTGTTAAACCAAAAAATGTGTATCAAGGAATGGCACTTGATGCGCTGCTTGACCCAAGTATTGAATTGGTGATTTTAACCGGCCCCGCTGGCTGTGGTAAAACCTTGCTCGCCCTTGCCAGTGCCCTTGAAATGATTATTGAAAAAGGCATTTACGATAAAGTTATTGTCACTCGTAATACCCCAGAGATTGCTGAGTCGATTGGTTTTTTACCGGGCACCGAAGAAGAGAAAATGGCGCCGTGGTTAGCTGCTATCACCGATACGTTAGAAGTGCTGCATAAAGGAGATGAGAATCCGATTTCAAGCCGTAATTACATTATGGAAAAAGCCAACGTACAGTTTAAATCGGTAAACTTTATGCGTGGTCGTAGTATTCAAAATGCTGTTGTTATTTTGGATGAGAGTCAAAACTTAACCGCATCACAGCTGAAGACCATTATTACTCGCTGCGGTGAAGGCACTAAACTAATTTGCTCAGGTAACCTAGCGCAAATTGATAGTAACTACCTCACGCCTGTGACCTCAGGCTTAACCTATATTGTTGAGCGTTTTAAAGATTTTGAGGGTAGTGCCACTGTTAACTTAAACGGTGTAGTACGTAGTCGTTTAGCCAGCTTTGCTGAAGAAAATTTATAACTTGCCAGTATACCTATGCCTCGTTAACCTAGCTGTTACCGAGGTAAGGTACTTATAAGCCAGTGAATTTTTTACCGTTAAAGCATTACTATCGCTCTTTAGCAGTGGCACTTATTGTGCCGCTGTTAGTGGCGTTTTTTTTGTGTTTACACCTATATAATTTAAAACTTGAGCGGGCGATAGAAAGCAGGCAAAGCGGGTTTAATAATATATCCGCTCAGCTTAGCCATGCGATGAGTGCCGCAGATGGCCTTATAGACACCATGTTCAAGCTTTACGAGCAGCCACTTTCTTATGACTTTGATCCAAGTTGGGCACGCAATGTGAATCAATATGATCACTATTACTACCAAAGTGTTGGCGATGGAGTGGGGGAGATAGTCGGGCAAGGAAAGTTTGCCTCAACCGCTTATGCAATTAATCAGTGGCGGCGAGTTATCGCCCTTGGCCCCTCTTTTAATACTACCCTGTCACTTATTCAATCTTTAGAAGCGGTTGCTTATGTTAATGAGCAAGGTTTTGTTTATATTAAGCGCCGAAGTACGTCAAAAAGTGAATTCTTGACCAGTGTGTTAGATAACAAATTTAGGCCTCAATTAGTTAATAGTAATAAGCTTTCCTCAAGCTCTGTGTTGACAATTAATGGCCATGCTTATTTTGCAATTGGTAAGCAACGAGCAGCCAATAGTAGTGATTACATCGTGTTGATTTATGATCTTAAAGCAATTTCTAGCTGGTTAAAGAAAATAGCGCCTAACTATGGTGAGTATATTTTTATCAATCAAGATAACCAAGTTATTGCCAGCTCAAAAACAGCGCTTAACACTGCCATCAGTGCCAGCGAATATTGGCCGAATGTTGCTGTCGATATGCGCAAGAATAACCACAGCCATTTAGTGCAAGAAGCAACAAATTTACCTATTTACACTCGTTTCTATGAATCAAAGCAGGCCCTGAGTGAACCTGTTGGCTACGACATCTTTTTAGAATTCGCGTTTTTGAGTGTGTTTTTAGTGATGATGTTCAGCGCTGTTTTTTGGCTGAGTCAACGTATTTTTGTAAAACCAATGACGCACTTAATGAATTACCTTGAGCAGCATGATGAAGGTAAACAAGCGTTAGTTCATTATCGTATTCCTGTCGATTGGCAGCCTTGGTTCAGCCGTGTAAAACGAGTGTTTAGCCGCAATGAAGAGCTCGTCCAATCATTACAAGAGGCGAATAAAGCGCTTGACTCTCAGGTACAGGTAAAGTCAAAACAATTGCGTCGTAGTATTGATGCGAAAGAACGTCACTTAGCGTTATTAAATACCATGCTCAATAACGTGCCGGATCTTATTTATTTTAAGAATATTGATGGCTCGTTTTTAGGCTGTAATAAAGCGTATGAAGGCTATATTGGTTTGCCACAAGAGAAGTTAGTAGGCCAGCAATTATGTGATATTAGCGATGATAACGGCGAGTTAAATGAACTTGAGAAGCAGGTTTTAAGAGACAAAAAAACGTATCAAACTCGTCTTTCAAATTATGAGAAAACTTACCTTTTTAGCATTGTGCCATTTTACAACGAGCACCAGCAATTTCTTGGTACCATGGCGATTGGTCGTGATATTACCGAGCAGTATAATGCACTGAATGCACTACAAAGCTCAGAAGCGAAATTGCGCAGTGCTATGGAGTACGCAGCGAATGGGGTGCTTCTGGTATCACTTGAAGATCAAGTGCTGCAAGCAAATAAAGCAGCACGAAAAATCTTTGCAATTGAAAACGTTAATGGCCTCGAGTTGACAAACTTATTTGCTGAGCAGTCTTATCAGACGTTGAAAAATACTCTGACAGAGCTGCTGCATGAGAAGAAAAAAGTTTATCACTTTAGTCTTGAGCAGCAAGAACAGCAGCGCTGGCTGCAAATTAGTGTGTCCCTAGTTTGGAATGCCGAGCAAACACCAGATTATTATGTTGTTCATGTACAGGATGTGACGGATTTAGTGCAAGCAAAAGATGATGCTGAGCGGGCAACGCTCGCTAAAAGCCGCTTTATTGCTAATCTCAGTCATGAAATACGCACACCACTCAATGCAGTACTAGGCTTAATTGATGTTATTGCATTGCAAGGGCTAACTGAGCATCAGCGCACTCATGCAGAGCAGGCAAAAACAGCAGCTAATAGTTTACTGACGCTTTTAAATCGAATGCTTGATTTTGCACGTGCCGAAAGTGCTCAACTGGAAATGAATAAAGCGCCTATGAGTTTATCTGATCTAATTGATTTTAGTCGAGGCGTGATCACTCCCTTATGCACAAATAAAGGCATTGATTTTATCATTGACCGTGACGAGAACATCAACGAATTCTTAATTGGCGACCAAATTTGTTTGCAGCAAGTATTAGCCAATTTATTGACAAATGCAGCCAAGTTTACTGAACAAGGCACAATAACTCTGTGTTTAGAGCTGATTGAAGAGTCTTTAGAGCAGCAACTAATTTGTTTTACAGTTAAAGATACAGGTATAGGTATAAATAAGGCTGATCAAGGGCGGTTATTTGATGCTTTTACGCAAGGAGATGAGTCTTTAACACGCTCTCATCAGGGGGTCGGTTTAGGTTTAGCGATTGTTAAATATGAAGTCGCTTTAATGGGCGGAGAGATAAAACTTGATAGTGAAAAAGGTAAAGGCAGCAAATTTAGTTTTTGCTTACAGCTAGATAAAGCATCAGGACCTACAAAAAGAGAATTAGTTTGTTTGCCTTCGAGTACTGACTTATCTGGACTTTTAGTACTTGCAGTTGATGATAATCCGCTTAATTTGAGCATCATTAAGAGTATTTTGGAGCAAATAGATATTACTGTCATTTGTGCTCTAAATGGTAAAAAAGGTATAGAAATTGCTAAAGAGATCAAGCCTGACGTAATTTTTATGGATATTCAAATGCCTGTGATGGATGGTTGCCAAGCGACGCGAATTATTCGTCAATTATACACCAAAGAGCAAATGCCGATATACGCGCTTACCGCTCATAGTGAGGCTGCAGATATTGAGCATTCAATTGCGGCAGGAATGAATAAACACCTAACTAAACCTATTGTTGCGAGTAAATTGTTTTTAGCAATGAGTGAGCTTAAAAACTCAAAAGAAGCTTTTTTTGATAAGGCTTTTATCTTATCTCAGTTTGGAAATGATAATAAGTTAGTATTAACTATGTTGTCGAAGTTTGCGACTATGGCAGCAGAGCAGTTAATACAAATTTCTACATTAAAGACTACCGACGAGTTGATCCGCGTGGTGCATAATGTGAAAGGATCGGCTGGTAACCTTGGGTTTAAACGATTGTCAGCGTGCGCTCAGCATTGCGAGGCTACACTAAAAGCTAAAGGTGAACTTTCCGAACAATTAATTGATGAGTTGCAATGCCAAATAAAACAGGTTATTGCCTTTATCATCGAACAAGGATCTACTGATGTTGAAAAGAGCCAAGGTACTGATTGTTGATGACGATCCGTTAAACCGCTTGGTATTAGAAAAAACATTACAGCAAGACTATGATGTTTTTTGTGTTGAGAGTGGCGAAAAAGCACTGACGTTTCTAAAAACACAAAGTGTGGATCTGTTGATCTTGGATATTGTAATGCCAGGAATCGACGGCTATGAAGTACTCAACAAATTAAAAGAAAACGCAACGACAAGCATGCTACCGGTAATCTTTATCTCGGCAAATACTAGCCATGATGATGAAGCTAAAGGGTTAGAATTAGGGGCGATGGATTACATCACCAAACCTTTTAGTGCAGCGATCGTTCGTGCACGTGTGCGCAATCAATTAATGATCAAACAAAAAAATGACTTGCTTGAAATGCTCGCCTCAATTGATGGCCTAACAGAGATCCCAAACCGACGTTATTTAGATGAAAACTTAGCGCGAGAGTGGCGTCGTTGTCGTCGTGATCAAACACCATTATCAGTATTATTAATGGATGTTGATCACTTTAAACGTTACAACGATTGTTATGGTCACCGAGCAGGCGATGATTGTTTAAAACAAATTGCTCATGCCTTAGTTGGAGCATGTGAGCGAGGTAGTGACTTTGTTGCTCGTTATGGCGGTGAAGAGTTTGCAGCAGTACTTCCAAATACCTCTGCAAAAGAAGCTATGTCGTTTGCAAACAAATTACGTAATGCCGTTAATGAGTTAAACATTCCGCATAAAGCGTCACTAAATGCCGACCATGTCACAATTAGTATTGGTATTGCGACCACGGAAAATGGCCAGGTGTATGCAGAGCAAACATTACTTGAAGAAGCTGATTTAGGTCTTTATCAGGCAAAAGATGCTGGGCGTGATCAGATAGTATCGAGAATGATAGCTATGAGTGAACATAAGTAGGCAATAGCTGCCTACTTACAGAATTTAAATATGCAAGCTAGCCATTGCTAAGTGATTTATAAATCGTATCACCCACACCGATTAACTTATCATTTTTAAAAACCAGTGGTGTACATTCGTCTTTAGTTATCTTGCCATCAGAATGAATACTATGGGTTGCATAGAATAATACTTGGTACACATCATCACCCTGCTTTAATAACTCGCTAAAGCTAGGAGTATTTAGTTTGTTTAATACAGTTTGATAGCTGGTATCTAATGCAAGATTAGAGATCACTTCACGGTTATTTTTATGCTGCTTTTGCCAGCTAGATGAGCTTCCCGCCCAATGTGTGTCTGCTTCACCGTCAGAAACAGCAATGACACAACCAGTTAAAAATGGTGCAGTTAGCGCGGCAATTAGAAGTGCTTTTTTCATGTTATTTTATCCCGTAGAAATTGTTTTATAGTTGTTCACTTATTTGCAAACTACTTGCCAAACTTATAAAAGTAAATTAAATCAGTTTCTTAGGTTGTTTTTAGGTAAAGAGCCAAGTAATAAATTACTAACTACTTAGCTCTCTTGACTAATAAATTGCGATTTAGACCAACCTGTTACGCATCTCGCCTTGATTAAATGCTTGGATATTCAAAGCAATTTCGTTAACTAAACGCACGATAGATTCTTGGCTGGCCCAAGCAATATGCGGAGTAAGTAATAAGTTTGCGCCTTTATACTGTGCCAGCGGATTTGATTGCTCTGCAGGTTCTTTACTGAGTACATCAACACCGGCTCCGGCAATAACATTATTAGCTAATGCGTCAGCTAAATCGACTTCATTGATAATTCCACCACGAGCAGTATTAATAATGATAGCTGACGGTTTCATCATGCTTAATTCTGTCGCGGCGATTTGGTTGCGTGTTTCATCAGTAAGTGGGCAGTGAACACTAATAATATCCGCTGTGGTTAGAGCATCATTAAAACTAACACGACCTTCACGAGGTGCATGGCCTTTTCGTTCACTGATGATGACATTAGCACCGAAAGCACGCGCTACATCGGCAACGGCTTTACCTAGTGAACCGTAACCAATAATTGCCAATGTTTTGCCTGCAATTTCTTTAAAGCTGTAATCTAAACGGCAAAACATTGGACTTTGTTGCCATAAGCCTTGCTGGCAATCATTAATGTATCTGTGAGTATTACCCAGTAAATTAGTGATGAGGGTAAAGGTATGCTGCACTACACTCGGCGTTGAATAACCTGCGACATTGGTCACTGCGATGCCATGCTCTTTTGCTGCACCTAAATCAATGTTGTTAGTCCCTGTCGCTGCAACACATATTAATTTTAAATTAGGTAATTTGCTCATGGCGTGCTGATCAATCACCACTTTATTACTAACAACAACATCGGCATCTTGGCAGCGCTCAACAACCTGTTCTTTAGCGGTTAAATCGTAACAGGTTAATTTACCTAATTGCGCTAAGGCATCTAACGACGTGTTGGCTAATGTCGCTGTATCAAGGACAGTAATATTCATGTGCTTTCCTTTTTTAATTTATTGCTTGACCTTGGGGTGTACTCCAAGGTTTATAGTGAGCATAATAAATAAACGCTTCACAATGGAGACGGTGATGAAAATAGGTGAGTTTGCCCGTCAGTTGGGTGTCTCAACAGATACGCTACGGTACTACGAAAAGCATGGTTTGTTAACGCCTAGTTCGCGTTCAGACGTGGGATATCGTTTTTATTCTGAGAATGACCATAAACAAATGGCGTTTATTCTCAGAGCAAAGAATGTTGGCTTTAGTCTGGCTGAGATCAAAGAGTTATTGCAAATTAAGTTTCATAAAGATCAGCATTCTTGTCATGAAGTTAAAGAAATGACGTTACAAAAACGTGACCTCGTTGCACAACGAATTGCAGAGCTTACTCGCTTTTATGACTCACTTTCATTGTTAGCAGATAAATGTTGTGGCGGTGAAGAGCCTGCTGAAAACTGCTCAATACTAACGACGCTGGAGGATATCGATGGACTTACTCAATAATTTTTGGCATCTGTTTTTACTCTCAGCACCTTGGTTAATGCTGGGCTTATTCATAGCAGGTCTTCTCAATGTATATTTGCCTGCTAACTTTCTTAACCGGCATTTAGGCAAAGAAGGGTTGTGGACCACAGTTAAAGCAGCCTTTATAGGTGCTCCAATGCCCTTGTGCTCATGTGGTGTGATCCCAGCAGCCATTGGTTTAAGAAGAGCGGGGGCATCGAAAAGTGCCACCACCGCATTTTTAGTTTCAACCCCTGAAACTGGGGTCGATTCGGTTTCGGTATCTTATGTGTTGCTAGGCCCATTTATGGCGATAATTCGTCCTATTGCCGCCGTGTGCAGCGCCATTGTGGCCGGCGTCTTAGTGGGGAAAGACAGTGAAATCCAACAAGTACAAAGTACAGAATCAGATAAAGAAAGTACTAAAGCAGACTCTTGTTGTAGTAGTAAACAGCCAAAGCCTGTGACCACAACGAGCTGTTGCAGTAAAGAGACGCCAGCAAAGCCCGCACAAAGTTGTTGTAGTAGCAAGGAATCGCAACCAATACAAGAGCAGCAACAAAGTTGCTCAACAGAAAAAGCAGCGCCTATACAGAAAAGCTGTTGTAGCAGTGAGCAGCCAACCAAAGCCGTTGAAAGTCGTTTTAGCAAACTGAAACGCGCGGTGAGCTTTAGTTGCAATAAGCTGCTTGAAGACACCATGATTTGGCTAATGATCGGTTTATTCTTTGCAGCGCTTGTACAAACTTATGTACCAGAATCTTTTTTAAGCCAGTGGGGGAATGGCATCCTTGCTATGCTGGTGGTTATTTTAATCAGTATTCCTATGTATATTTGTGCAACTGCATCGACACCTATAGCGGCAGGTTTATTACTCAGTGGTGTATCTCCGGGGGCGGTGCTGGTGTTTATGTTAGCTGGGCCGGCAACCAATATCGCAACGCTTGGTGTCGTTGGTAAAGAGCTTGGCAAGCGAGCGGTATTTGCCTACCTAATAGGTGTGATTGGCACGGCACTGGCTTTTGGCTTTTTAACCGATTATTTAGTGGCGCAATATGGTTTTGTGGTAGCGCCGATGATGGGTGAAGAGCACGAGGTTCTACCTCATTGGTTAAGCCTTGCTGCAGGTATTGTGTTGGCAATTTTAATACTCAGATTGCTGTTAAAAATGGTATTAAAAAAATCCTCGCAAACTGGTAAGAGCATTGCTTAATTATTTGTTATAGATAAATATTTTATACATTGATTGGCATTTAATTTGGTTAACTATCGCGTCTCGGTTCGCATTTAAAATTGCCTGAGTTATAATCCGCCAATTATTTTTAACGGTACGCTTTGCGTGCCGTTTTTTAACTTAAGTAGTTTTTAATGAGTGAAAGTGTGGATAAATACGCCGACATAAGACCTTACAATGATGATGAAGTAGCTGACTCAGTAGCGCGTTTGATTGCTGATAATGCCTTTGTAGATGTAATCGCTAAGTATAACTTACCGCGCTTTTTATCGAACTTCCCATTTATTACTCGCCCATTAGTGCGCAGCCAGCTGCGTAAAAAGTGGGGTAACACCGCATCGGTTGAGCAAGTTCAGCACGAAGTGGCTGATTATTTGAACAAACTAATCACCCGCACTACTTCAGAGGTAACGTTTTCGGGCATTGATAAACTAGACCCAAAACAAGCTTACTTATTTATCTCTAATCACCGCGATATAGTGCTTGATCCTGCGCTCGTTAATTGGGGCTTGTTTAAGCACAACATGCCGACAGTTCGTATCGCCATTGGTGATAACTTACTGCAAATTCCTTATATCACTGAGTTAATGCGTTTAAACAAGAGCTTTATTGTGAAGCGCTCAGCGAAAGCACCGAAAGAGATGCTAAAAGCGCTGTCGCAGCTGTCTGCTTATATTTATGACTCACTTGCTGAAGGCCACTCAATTTGGATAGCGCAAAAAGAAGGCCGAGCAAAAGACGGTTTTGACCAAACAGATCCTGCCCTGCTTAAAATGTTGCAGTTACAAGGCCGCAAGCAGAAGAAAGAGTTTGCTGAATACGTACGCGAATTAAAAATTGTACCTGTGTCTATCTCTTATCAATACGAGCCATGTGCGATTGCTAAAGCGAAAGAGCTTTATCATAAACAGCAACATGGCCAGTATGTGAAACAGCAGGGTGAAGACATAGCAAGTATTGTTGAAGGTTTTAGCACCGCTAAAGGGCATGTACATTTAGCGTTTGGCGAGCCAATTGAGTCGGGCTGTGAATCGCCTGAAGAGCTGGCAAAAACTATCGATCAGCAAATTGTTGATTCGTTTTTCTTACACCCAGGCAATTATATTGCAGGTGGTTGTACGCAAGCTGTGATTAATGAAAAAGATGCCGCTGCATTTAATGAGCGTATCGCAAAAGTGCCAGAGGAGTTAAAGCCTTTGGTATTAGCTATGTACGCTAAGCCTTTTCATCGTAAAGCAGAACTTGCAACAAGCGAGTCTAAGTAAGCGAAACAAATAGTTTAAGAAGCCACTTTTTAAAGTGGCTTTTTTTATGGTTAATTTTCAGGCTATACTTTTACTATTACTTATTAACCGGCATTTGTGATGCAACAGATTGAAATATTTGAAATTCCAAGCCCTTGCAAAGGGATATGCCAAGTTAATAACCGGGGTTATTGTAAAGGCTGCTATCGTAGTCGTGATGAGCGATTTTATTGGAATAAGTTTACCAATGCAGAAAAACGTAAAGTGATCAGTCTATGCCAACAGCGTTACAAACGTTACCTTCAGAAAAAGCAACAAGCTGAAAATCAACAATCAACGCCTGAGCAAGGAGGGTTTGATTTCTAAAATTCGGTGAGATTGTACTTTGATTTTAAAAATTGCACAGTGCCATTTTCATCAAATTTCTCTAGTACTCTAGTTAGTTTGGGTATTAGTTTCTCATGACGTTTATGAACAAAGTGATAGCTTTGCATTGGCATCAGCACTTGTTTGTGAAATGCATCTTGATCAAAGTCAGGGTGTTTAGTTGATAACATAAAATCGAGTAAAATTGCGCCTTCAACACGATTTTGCGTAAGTAGATTCAATTGAGCCGTGACATTTCTAACTTTTATTACATCACCTTTAAAAGGGTGTCGTTCAATGTAACTCTGTGCTGCAGGGTAACTTGATTGGATTGCGAGCGATTTTAGTTTTGGGTAATAGCATGTTTTGCAGTTTTTTAGCAGGATTAAATTAAAATCAAATAAAGGGTAGTTCACTTTTATTAAGTTTGGATAGCCTTCTTTGACATCAGCAATGCGACCAAGCTGACCATCTAATACACCTTGATTTGCGGCCTCTAGCGCATTTTGATGGCTAAAATCAATGATACTCATTTCGTAGCCAATTTCTTTATAGGCCATTTTAAGTAAATCAATAACAAAGCGAGCTTGTGGAGTATCAGCAGGGCGATTAAAAAAGAGAGTGTGGGTATTGGCTAAACTTGAAAAGCAAAAGAATAATAAAAAAAAGGCGAATCTGTGGCTCAGATATTTTGACAACATGCGTTCCTTGCGTACATAAATTGCTCGTTAATTTACTGGCAAGTGTTGCTAAAATCAAGTTTCGTCAGAGGCTTTTTTGGGCTAATTTATCGGATTAAACGATTTGAATTTTGTTATACTAGATAAATCAAATTATTAAAGCTGAGAAAGTATGAGTTTCAATTTATGTAAATTGCCAAGAGAGCAAAAATATCAAATTCAATTGGACTACGAAGCATCATTTTGGGCTTATCAAATAAAGCGCGGTAAAAATACGCGTGAAGGTGTTTATACTGCAATAAATAATCGTCCTATGTCTGAGCAGGCTTTTCTTAAGCAACAATTTGAGCATTACCTTTCGTTAATGAGCTAGTCATGGCAGCGTTTAGATTTTGTTTACTTGAGCCAATTAAAACGCCGTTAGTAAATAAATTTTATGATAAACACAATGCACGTGGCCGAGCAACCAAGGCTGACCAAGTATGGGTTGCCTATAAAGATTCTGAGATAATCGCGGCGTGTAGAGTACAAGACCAATCAGGGCTATTATTTTTGTCTACTCTTTATGTAGATGAATTATGGCGTGGTCAAAGGGTTGCTTCGCAGCTACTTGCGGCCGTAACCGCTCGGCAAAAGAAGGTTGTTTTTACCTTCGTGTACCAAAATCTGATTGATTTTTATCTACAAAATGGGTTTAACTATATATTAACATTACCTAACTCCTTGCAATCACTATTTGAACTTTATGCACACCGAAAAATTGTTGCGATGCACTTTACGCGTGACACAGTGCCAAGTTAGCAATTTGGAACGTCAATGACTAAGTTCTTTTCCAGTATAACCATTTTTTTATTTTTGAGCTTTGTCTTGTTTAGCCACTGCGCTTATTCACAGGTTAAACGGTTATCAACCAGCGAAGGCTTATCGCAAAGTTATGTAAACACCATGCTCATTGATAACAGTGGCTATCTTTGGCTATCGACTGAGGGGGGGCTTAATCGCTACGACGGCTATCAGGTTGTTCATATCAAAGGACCTAATGGTGAGCTTGAAGATGCCATCATTGACCGTATTTACCAAGATCCTCAAGGCTATATTTGGATAGCTTCGCTACAAGCGGGTTTATTCCGCTATGATCCCACTTCCGATACTTATCAGCAGTTTATTGCTAAACCCACCACAGAAGAGCAAATTTTTATTGAGTCGGTGTTTAGTATGGTGGCTGTTGATGACAAAACACTATGGCTTGGTCGGGGTTGGGACTTTGCCAAGTTGGATTTAGAAACAAAACAAGTCACTTCAATTTTTGAAATCCCTGAGCGTGTAAAAAGCAGTGTTATAAGAGAGCTGTATGCTTATAACGGATTCATTTTTATGGGCACAAGTAATGGCGCTTATGTATATCAAATTGCTAGCGGTGAGGTTCGTAAGCTTGAGCACTTACAGCAAAAACCAAGTCATATTTATCAAAATTATGTGAAATCATTTGCAGTAATCGATCAAACAACTCTACTAGTCGGTGCTGTCAGAGGTTTGTATCAAGTTGATATCAGTAATTTAGAAGCGATGTTTGAGACTCCTAATAAGCCTTTCTCTAATAAAACCTTAATAAAAGATTTGAATATTTGGACCATTATTCAAGAAAAAGATGCGATTACTTTAGGTACGGATAAAGGGTTGTTTGAATATGACCTAGTAACAGCAGAGCTTAATAAAAATAAGCGTTTACGGGAAGGCGGCTATACGTTAGCTGATAACAGTATTATTGATGTTGTAAAAGATAAATCGGGTGGCATGTGGCTGGCGACAAAAAATGATGGGGCCTTTTATTTATCTTATGATAATTACAACTTTATTAATGTGACTGCTAACTCACTGAGAGGTGATGGTTTATCACATCACTCGATTTGGAGTATTGCGGAGTTTAAAAATAGGCTTTGGCTGGCCACACACAACGGTTTAACAGCGGTTGACTTACAGACTAACGAAAGTGAAGTGTTCTTAAAAGACTACCAAGTTGACTTAATAACGACAGAGTTCAGCGTTTACCAAATAATGCCCTATAAAGATAAGTTGTGGTTACACACTAACAGGGGAATTTTGAGTTTTGATCCAGACACAAAACAAGCGTCACCTGTTAAGGCTGCAAATCCTGAAAATCAGGTTTTAATAAACGACTGGGTGCATGGCATATTATTAATGCCCTCGGGTGATCTTTACTATGTCCACCCTGATTACGGCATGTTTGTATACAATATTGATAGCCAAAAAGTGACCCGACTTGGTGGGAAATTTGATGAATTTGAGCCATTTTTAGCTTATGGGTTCTTACCCGCCTTATCTTCTAAGCCCGATGCGCCTTTATTTTATAATGCAGGTATTTTATATCAGGTTGATCCGCAGTCTTTCGAGTTGACAACGATTTATACTGTTCCCGAGCAACACGAAAATGTAGCCGTTAATGTGATGTCATACATCATAGATAATAACAATGTACTGTGGTTATCGCTTTCTAACTTTGGCTTAATCGGCCTAGATGCTAGCACCTATGAGCATATCTATACCATTGACCTTGAAAAAAATAAATTAGGAACCTTGTTATACGACATGGTACTTGATGAAGCGGGTATGATTTGGATGAGCAGCCATAAAGGACTTTGGCGGCTTAATCCTAATAATCTTCACTTTCAACAATTTACAGGCTCAGAGGGGCTATTCTCTACAGAGTTTAATAGTGGTGCTTTCACAAAGCTTGAGTCAGGGCAAATTGTCTATGGTACGCTCAAAGGGTTTACTTACTTTTCTCCTATGGATAACCACTATCAGCAAGCTTTAATTGATCACGTTAATATTACTAATCTTGATTTAATGTCTCGTGATCTACCTGCCGAGCTAAAGCAGCCTATTGATAGTGTCGTTCTTGAGCATGATGACATAGGTCTAGAAGTTGCCTTTTCGGCAATGGCATTTAATTATCAAGAACGTATCATTTATGAGTATCAACTCGGTGATGGTCAAAAAACCTATACCCGTAATAACAACCGGGTGTTATTCCCAAAACTTAGTGCGGGTAAGTATCAACTCAAAGTATGGGCAAAAGATCCATTAACAGGGGAGTTAACGCCACCCGCTATATTAAATATTGAAGTAAAGTACCCACTTTGGCGTGCTCCGCAATTCATTGTTTTGTATGTTTTATTAGTTGCACTTTTTGTCGCTGCTTGGGTTTTTAGACGAAATCGTATGCAACAAATTTTGCTTGCCGCTCATAAAGAAAGTAAAGAAAGTGAAGCACGCTTAAAGTTAGCGCTTGAAGGGAGTCATTCAGGTGTGTGGGATTGGTCTTCACAAAGTCCAATTATATATCAACCGCGCCTTAAGAATGAGCTAGGCTATGAAACAGACAGTGTTAATTTAGATGATTACTTAGCAAGAATTCACCCTCACGATAAGCAAACTTTCCGCTTAGAGTGGTTAGAGTTTTTATCAACACAAAAAGGTTATTTTAATTGCACCTACCGATTACGCCATGCTGATGGCAATTGGCGCTGGTATAAAGATTTTGGCAAAGTAGTTGAGTGGCAAGATAATGCGCCAGAAAAAGTAGCCGGTACCTATACCAATATGACACGAGAGCTCGTATTTGAAGAAAACGCGCGCTTGTTTGGTGCAGCGTTTGAGCAAACTCGCGATTGGGTGTTTATCTTAGATAAAAATCTGCGAATTCGAGCTACTAACAAATCATTTCAAGATGCATTTGGTTTTCCGGCTGAACCTCGTTCTAGTCGCTCGCTAACACTCGGTTTGTCTATTGCTGCCCGCATACATTATTTAAGAGTGATGCAAAAGCTGCAGTCTGGCGAGCATTTCTCAGCTGAAGACGTTGTAGAGGTAGCAACTGGTGAAAAGCGCCAAGTATTAATTAAAATTAGTGCTGTTGCAGGAAGTAATCGTCAGCTAGATAGTTACGTCATAATCGTGACTGATATTAGCGCGCAAAAATTGGCAGAGAGTGAATTACACTTATTGGCTAACTATGACGCCTTAACAGGTTTGCCAAATAAAACGCTATTTAATGACCGAGTTAATCATGCA
Organism: Pseudoalteromonas simplex; assembly: GCF_015278155.1. Lineage (NCBI taxonomy): Bacteria > Pseudomonadati > Pseudomonadota > Gammaproteobacteria > Alteromonadales > Pseudoalteromonadaceae > Pseudoalteromonas > Pseudoalteromonas simplex. The sequence continues at coordinate 71,240 of NZ_JADILN010000004.1, read as the reverse complement.
ATTGAGCAAGCTGCTTATCATCAAAATAAAGTCGCTTTGCTAAATATTAATATTAAACGCTTTAAATATTTTAATGATTCACTCGGTCGGGAAGAGTCAGACGAGTTACTGAAACGTGTTGCTAAACGTCTAAAGCAAGTTCTCAGACCGCAAGATAGTCTTGCACGTTTTGATGGTGATGAGTTTGTTATTTTAGCTGAAGACTTTAAACAAGTAGATGAGCTTTTATCATTGTGTGGACGAGTGATGGATAGTGTTGAATCGCATATCGAGCTCAGCCAACAAGCAGTAAAAGTAAACTTCAGTGTGGGAGTTGCTGTTTATCCTGATGATGCGCAAACCACCAAAGCATTATTAAAAGCATCTAATGTGGCTCTGTATCACGCCAAACAACTGGTCGAAGGTGGTTATCAGTTTTATAAGCAAGAAATGAACTTACAAGTGCAACGTACTTTGCATTTAGAATCGCAGTTAAGTAAAGCTTACCAAGAGCATGAGTTTTGTAATTTTTATCAGCCAATAGTCAGTGCTGAGTCACGCCAAGTCGCGGGGCTAGAAGTACTTTTACGTTGGCCAAATAAAGATGAATATAAGCCTGAAGATTTTGCGAACGCGGCAGAAAGCTCAGGGTTAATTACCAAAATAATGATGCAGACTTTATCACGAGCTTTGATTGAGCTTCGTCAATGGCGCACGACGCATCCTGATTTATATATTTCGATTAATTTATCTGCTCTTGATTTTGAAAGTGTAAACTTAGTTGAAAATATTCATAAGGCGCTTGAAGCTAGTAAAGTGCCTGCCAGTGCGGTGGTTTTTGAAATTACTGAATCAGTCATGATGCATGATTCAGATAAAGCACAGCAGAGCATGGATAAACTCAAGGCCCTTGGTTGTCGGATTTATATGGATGACTTTGGAACTGGCTATGCGTCACTGACCTACTTAAAACGCTTTCCGGTTGATGTGCTAAAAATTGATAAAAGCTTTGTTAATGATATTGGTATTGATAAAGGTGATGAAGCGATTATCAACTCAACGCTTACGCTGGCAAAAAGCTTGGGTAAAGAATGTGTTGCCGAAGGCGTTGAAAACCGCACTCAATTGCAGTTCTTACGCTCTTTAGGCTGTGAGTACTTTCAAGGTTATCTATTTAGTAAACCTGTAGCAGGTGATGAAGTAAAAGCGCTTTTAGACACCCTGTGGGATGATGAGTTTTTAGGGTAAAGCCAAAGCTTTACCCTTTAGTTAATCTTGGCGTTTACCGCAGTGGCGGCAATATAAATTGCGATTGCGGTTTTTAAGTTCGTTATGAATCGCTTTGTTCGCCTCTTGCTGACTTAAGCCTAGTTTATAGCGTAAGTTCTCTAAATGTTCTTCTTCAACTGGCGATAAGTGGCCGTCTTCAATGGCTTCATGTACTGCATCGGTAAACACTTGTCTGCGTTTACGTAACTGTTCAGAAAAGCTTGAAGCTAGCAAACCAGTTGGAATTGCCACCATGCCCATACTCACTAGTGTGATAGCACCACCAAATAAGCGGCCTAGAGGAGTCACAGGCACCACATCGCCATAACCAACGGTTGTAAGTGTCACCATGGCCCACCACATTGCAGCAGGTATAGAGCCAAATTTATCGGGCTGCACATCATGTTCAATTAAATAAATACCGCATGAGGCGATGATCAAGACCACGGCCATTATAAAAAATGCAGCAAGCAGTGAACTGCTTTCTTCTTTGAACGAGTTTAGTAATAGCTGCATCGCTCTTGAATAACGAGTGAGCTTAAAAATACGCATTAACCTAAGTACTCGTAAGAAACGTAAATCAACACTCACAAACATCATTAGAATGGTGGGTAAAATCGCAATGAGATCAATCAGCGCCATGGCCGAGAAGAAATACCTAATACGAATCTTTGAGTTTGTCAGCGTGCTTTCTTTGTGCACGCTTTTATCTACACATGACCAAAGCCTGAGCACATATTCTAGGCTGAAAATAGCAACAGAAATCAGCTCAATCATTAAAAATTCATAATGATACTGCTTTGCTAAAGGGCCAACCGACTCCAAAACAATTGCCACTACATTGATCATGATCAGCGACATCAAAAACACGTCAAGTGCGCGTCCTACACGTCGATATTTACCATTACCTTCAAAAACTCGTGCAGTGTAATTTCTTAAACGATGCAAAATAATGATCCAGTTTTAGTTAAGTTTTAGCACCATATTAATGCTGCCTTCTTCAAAGTCGCGGGTGATCTTAAACCCGAGTTTTCTTGCCAGCTCAATCATGCCAGTATTTTCAGGTAAAGTGATCCCTGAAATTTGTTTAACGCCTTGGTTTTTACAATGCTCAATCGCCGCATTCATTAATATTGTACCAAGCCCTAAACCTTGGCAATCAGAGCGCACCACAATTGCAAACTCAGCATCGAGCTTGTCTGGATCCATCAATACTCGAGATACCCCTAATGTACAGGCTGAACCATTTTGCTCTTGGCTGACAATAAACGCCATTTCTCGGTCATAATCAATTTGCGTCATTTTCGCGAGCTGATCATGATTAAATTGCGGTAATTCACCGAAGAAGCGCTTATATCTGTCTTCTTTGCTTAATGATTGATCAAACTCTAAGTGTGCTTGCTCATCTTCCGGTTTGATAGGTCTTAACTGTGCTTGGGTATTATTTTTAAGGGTTACTTCTTTAACTAATTCAATTGGGTAGGGACGAATACACAAGCGTTTACGGTTCGCTTTTGCTTTATAACGGCTAAGACCAATGGTCGCATCAAGGACCAAAAACTGCCCGTTACTGGCTAAAATTGGATTAAGTTCAACACTGGTGATATCAGGTTGATCGATAACCAGCTGCGAAATACGGGTGAGTAGGGCGCATAAACGGTATTTATCGACTTTTTCTGGTAGCACGCGGTCTTTAAGTACGCCTTTATCGTGCGCCGCAGCAATTAGGTATTTTGCCAAGTTCATATTAAGTGGCGGTAATGCCACTGCAGCTTGTGCGAACTCAAGTCCGGTGCCAGCTTCACCTAGTAAAATCACGGGACCAAAGTTAGGCTCTGTTTTGATGGCGATACGTAGCTCATTAGCACCCGCTCGCGGCGCCATTTTTTGCAGTGAAAAACCTTCAATATGGGCATCAGGGTAGGTGTTTTTGATTCGTAGCAGCATGGCAAAGGCTGTTTGCTCAACTTCTTGCGCATCATTTAAATTAAGGACAACACCACCGACTTCTGATTTAGAAGGAATACTTGGGCTAATTAGTTTTAACGCTACCGGAAAACCCAACTCAATAGCTTGTTCTTTGGCTTCTGTTGGCGTGTAAGCAACCTCAGTTTGAATACAATCAATACCATAATGAGTGAGAATTTGACTAGCTTCATGGGTTGATAAATAGCTTTGCTCTTCGGCTAAAAACTCGCTCACCACAGAGCGTGCAGCGTCTTTATTTATTTTTGCATCATCGGTGTTTGATTCTGGTGTTTGTGTTAAATGCTTTTGGTTACGACGATAACTTACTAAGTGCATAAAGGCACCCACCGCACCTTCAGGTGTACGGTAGGTTGGAATAGCGTTATTGGTACAGACTTTACGTGCAGCATAGGCGGCATCTTCACCCATAAAGTTAGTCATAACATAAGGGCGAGCCATTTTTGGGATTTTTTCCAAGGTTTCAACAATGATCTCTGCATAATCTTCACTCGGTGCAAGTGCTGAAGGAGTATGGATGATCAGCAAGTTTTTGACTTCTTTGGCTTGTAGCAAGATTTCTAAGGCTTGTTGATAGCGTCTTGGCGCTGAGTCACCAAAAATATCCACCGGATTTGAGGTCATTTCTGATTGCGGAATGACTTTATTAAGCGCAGCTCTAGTCTCATCGCTGAGCTCCGCCAGCTTTCCTGAGCTTTGCAAGAGCGTATCCACAGCCATGACACCTGGGCCGCCGCCATTGGTTAAAATGGTTAGCTGCTCGACTTTAAGAAGTTTTGGGTGCATTGCCAGCGTTTGTGTCGCAGCGAAAAGCTCTCGTAAGTCGTTTACCCTAAGCATACCTGCTCGCTGAAATAGCGCATCATAGACTGCATCTGAGCTTTGTTTGCCACCAGTGTGTATTTCTGCAGCGAGGGCACCAGCACTGGTTTTACCGGTTTTAATGGCGATTACAGGTTTGCTAAACGCAGCGGCTCGCGCTGCGGAAATAAAGCTGCGAATATCTTCAATATTATCGATATATAACAAAATAGCTTTAGTTTTTGCATCTCGGCCTAAAAAGTCGAGTAACTCATCAAAGTCGATATCTAGGCAATCACCCACAGATACAAAATATGAAAAGCCAATTTCTTTGTTTTTCGCCCAATCTAGAATGGTTGAGCAAACAGCCGCAGATTGCGATACAAAAGCAAGCTTTCCTGGGCTTGCAACCGTATGTGAAAAGCTGGCATTTAAACCAATATGAGGAATAAGTAAGCCCAAACAATTAGGCCCAAGTAAAGAAACATTTGCCTCAGCAGCTGCTTCTTTTAATGCGTGCTTTTGTTCGACGTTTAAACCCGCTGCAATTACCACCGCATGCTTACAACCAAGCTCTCCAAGCTCATTAATGATGTTAATTAAGGTGTTTTTATTAGTACAAATAACCGCAAGATCAGGCACTTTGGGTAGTGCAGCAATGCTTGGGTAGGCTAATACCCCGTGTACAGCGCTGTGATTTAAACTAACAGGCATGATTGGGCCTTTAAAGCCCCCCTGTAGTAAATTACGCATCACCACAAAGCCCGCTCGGTTAGGGGAATTTGAGGCGCCAATCACCGCGACCGATTTAGGATTAAAAAATTGGCTAATACGTTTAACGCTCATGCTGTTTCCTTCGCTTGCGATGTTTGTTAAAACTTCAGGGTCTGTTAAGTTTAATACACTCAAACTAGAACCGACACGCTTCCAAAGTATTAAAAGTTATACTCATAAGATAACCTGTTTATAACTACTTTTCGAGTCAAAAACAGTGACCTACATCAAGGAGAAAAGCATGAATAAAGCGCAACCATTTAATATCGTTATTGCAGCGTGTGCATTGGCGGTCGGTTTGCTCGGATTAGGTTTTATTTTGAAAAGTGCAGCCCTTGATGTAAAGGGCATGGAGCGCACAGTTCATGTTAAAGGGCTAGCAGAAATGGAAGTGCCAGCCGACACCGTTATCTGGCCTTTACAGTTTTCTGATGCCGATAACAACCTTGAAAAACTAGTGGGTCGAGTTGAAGAGAAAAGTGATGCGGTTGTGGCTTTTTTAAAACTACATGGTTTTAGTGATGAAGAAATCAGCCTTGGTAGCCAATCGATTATTGATAAACAAGCTCGCGAATATGGTGGCGAGAATCAGCAGCTTCGTTATATTGCTCGTAATAATGTCATTGTTTATTCAAATGATATTGAAAAAGTGCAAAATGCCTTAGGCGCAGTAAGCCAATTAGCCAAACAAGGCATTGCGATAGTACAAGATAATTACGAAACGCGGATTCAATATTTATTTAATGGCTTAAATGAAATTAAGCCAAATATGATTCAAGAAGCAACCGAAAAAGCCCGCGAAGTAGCAATGAAATTTGCCAAAGATTCACAGTCTAAATTAGGTAAAATTAAAACAGCGCGTCAGGGGCAGTTTTCAATTTCTGATAGAGATTCAAACACACCTCAGCTGAAAAAAGTGCGTGTTGTTACCAGTGTTGAATATTATCTATCTGACTAAACCCAGTACCACAGATAAAGCTAGCCGCATGCGTGTGCACACAATCACCATGCGGCAAATCGCTCCAAGCATAAAGCCGCCACTAAACGCCACAGCCACCCCCAATAAGCCAAACTGATCTTTTAATAGTACTGCCATTAAAACCGTGACACTGGTTGCACCAAGTAAGACATACAAGTTGATAAGCGGGTTGCCTTTTAACTTGATCATGCTACTGGCTAAAATTCTTGCTGGTAATAATAATTGCCCGAGTAACAGCAGCATTAAAATCCAAAATCCTTCTTGTAATTGGCTTTCGCCATAGAGAGTGAGAAGCGGTTTTGCGAGCAGGGCAAGTAGCAAAATAGCGGCAAAGTTAAAACGCCATACCACTTTCATTAACTCGCTAAGTTGCTGCTCGGTCGTCTCATCGGCCATTAAAATGGGTTTTAAATATTGGTTGGCGGCATTGCCTAAAATAGTCAGTAAGCCAGCAATCACTACCGCAGGAAAGAAGGTACTCACGCCTTGTGCACCAAACCAGTGATGCACCAGTAAAACATCGAGTTTTGCTACCAACACGGTGCCTGCACCACTGGCGAGCATGATCAATGAGTCTTTACACCATTGCTTGGTTTGGTAGCGGGCAGTGCTTGCAACGATCATTTTTTTGATTAACCAATATTGATAAATGACTACGCACAAGATGCTACAAAACAACAAGATACAAATCTCGACTAACGATAAGTCGCCACGTATCAAGTACACGAAAAAGCAAAACCCCGCTGTTAGCAATTCAAAAATACACTGCTGCGTTATCAAGCCAATTTTTGGTTTATTCAAAGCCACTAAAAAAGCCGATTGGCTCTGCATAATGGCGCCAATCGGCACCAGTAATAGTAAATAGGCCACATGCTCTTGAGCGCTTTGGTGCGGTGAAATAGCCTGAAAGCTAATCACCACAGCAGCGACAAAAATCACCCCGAATAAACACGATGCCGCTAAATAAACATGTTTTAAGCCGCGTAGTAAGTCATGTTGCTGAGCTTTGTAGAGCGGGTAGCTAATACGCATTAAAGATGATGCAAAGCCCATACTCGCAGGTAATAACAAAATTTCACACAGTGCGAGTAACGCCGCGAAAGTACCAAACTCATCAGTACTTAATAACCTTGCAAGGCACAAGGTAAGCACAATACGGCTACCATGGTTAAGGGCGGTAAAACTACTGAGCGATAAAAACGCTTTAACAACATCCTTATTCATGGAGTTATTGATTGAGCGCGTTTAATAACTGTGCCGTTGGCACTTGCAAATAGGCCGCGCAAAGCAGCACTTTACTGTCGCTACTCGTTGCTTGATTGGCACCATAAAATTGCTTAAGGGTATTTACCAAGGCGCTGACTGCGCTCGGGCTGTGACTTTGGTCGACTTCCATCATGGCTAATAATGCAGAGAATTCATGTTTGGCTAGCATCTGAGTCGTGCTGTTTAGCGCTATAAAGCAACCTATAGGAGTGAGCTGCTGCTTATTTAATGTTTTTAACGCAACACCCAAGCTTTCGTTGCTTTCAAATAACATTAACGAACGCAAGTAATTAAAGGGTAGGTTATTAGCCTGACACTGCGTAAATAAGTGATGTAGTAGGGTATTGCCTTGGTTGTCGGTAATACAAAAAGCATTTTGAAACTTAAGACCAGGCGTGAAAAAGCTAAGTTTATCGATATCATCAATTAAGGCTACAGCTTCACTTGGCAGCGGGCTTGCTTCGAGTAAATGCGCTGCCACATTTTGTAAAAACAAATATTTAACTTCACTACTGCACGCTAATTGATAGATATGCTGTAATTGTGCCGCTTGCAAAACTCCCGATAAACTTTGGTAATCGGCAATGAGTTCTTTTAACTGATGATGTTGAAGTCGGCTGTTCAATTGCTCAATCGCGCTTTGCATGGAGATACTCGTTTTTTATTATTTATACATTTATAGCTCAACTACTTGTTTAAATAAATAAAAAAGGCCGCTGAGCGGCCTTTTTCAAGTCTTTATTGGTTAAGCTGCTTGTTTCTTAGCAACCCATTGGTCAACAAACTTCTCTAGTACATTTAATGGTACTGCACCATTTTTAAGTACTACATCGTGGAATTCACGAATATCGAATTTATCGCCTAGTTTTTCTTTAGCCGCTTCACGAAGCTCTAAAATTTTCAACATACCTACTTTGTATGCCGTTGCTTGTGAAGGCATTACAATGTGACGCTCAACCATTTTAACGCCATCAGACGTCGCATTTGGTGTGTTATTTACGTAGTAGTCGATACCTTCTTGACGTGTCCACTTCATTGCGTGGATACCTGTATCTACTACTAGGCGACATGCGCGCCATAATTCCATCGCAAGACGACCAAAGTCTGAATAAGGGTCTTCGTATAAGCCCATTTCTTTTGGTACTAGCTCAGAGTATAAACCCCAACCTTCAACATACGCTGTGTAGCCGCCAAACTTACGGAACTTAGGTACACCTTCAAGCTCTTGCGCGATAGCAATTTGCATGTGGTGACCTGGAATACCTTCGTGGTATGCAAGTGCTTCCATTTGGTATGTTGGCATTGCTTCCATGTCGTAAAGGTTTGCGTAATAAATACCTGGGCGTGAGCCATCTGGCGCAGGTTGTTGGTAGAACGCTTTACCTGCTGCTTTTTCACGGAATGCTTCAACTGCTTTAACTTTAAGGTCAGCTTTTGGCTTAACAATGAATAGCTCGTCTAGACGAGATTTCATGTTATCGATAAGCGCTGTTGCTTCATCAAGGTAGCGTTGTTTACCTTCAGCGGTGTTAGGGTAGTAGAACTGCTTATCAGTTTTCATGAATTGCATGAATGCTTTAAGGTCACCTTTAAAGCCTACTTTATCTTTGATTGCACGCATTTCGTCGTGAATGCGCGCGACTTCAGCTAAACCGATAGTGTGGATTTCTTTCGCTGTTAAATCAGTTGTTGTGGTACGTGCTAAAGCGTTGTTGTAGAACGCTTCGCCGTCAGGGAATTTCCAAGCACCATCACGGTCATCAGCGCGCTTTTCTAACTGAGCTAAGAAGTTAATTAGCTTAGTGTAAGAAGGTTTTACTGCTGCTTTTAGGGCTTTTTCAGCGTCGCTGATAAGTGCAGATTTTTCGCTGTCAGCAATCTCTAATGCGTTAACTTTACGTTTAAAGTCAGCAAGTAACGTTGAGTCTTCACCATCATGGAATGGTGCGCCGCGTAAGATATTATTGCTTGAATCAATCACGTGTGGGAAAACAAATTTAGGCGCGATAATGCCTTTATCTGCACGTACTTCAAGGTCTTTGATTAGTTGATCAATAACCGTTGTAACACCATTTAAACGTGAGATATACGCTTTAGCATCAGATACATCGGCAATTTGATGTTGGTTGATTAAAAACGCAGGGATCATCGAGTGAACACCAAACATTTGGTTCACAGGGTAGTTGTAATGGCGCCATTTGAAATCAGCAATTTCGTTTTCTAAGTCTTGCTTTTTAAGGTCATAGCTTACTTTTGTTGCGTCATCTAATAGGTCGCGGTTAATTGCGTTAAGCGCAACTAGGTCAGCTTTAGTTTGTTCAAAGTCTTCTAAAACGCGCTCTTCGCTGCCATCATCCCATTTGTCGTAATCTTTTTTGATGCCCATGTATGTTTGATAGATAGGGCTTTTCATTACATCACGGTTAAAAGTATCTTCGAAGAAGGCGTTAGCTTTATCGATTTCACTTTGTACAGGTTGGCTTTGTACACTTGGTGCAGGCTTCGGTTGCTCTTGCATTTGTTGGCAGCCGCCAAGCAATGCAACACTTACCGCCGCAGCGATGAAGGTCAGTTTACGCATTATCGTTCCTTTGTAGTTGTTAGAAATTTAATTATAATTCTTAAACGAATAATTCTAGCAGGTCATTTAAAAAGCGATGGCCTTTTTGGCTTACCTGCCAGTTATCTTTATCATCAATTAGTAAGCCTTTTGCAATTGCCTCAGTCAAGGCTTGTTCCTGACTTTGCAGTGACAAACTTGTAAGCAAAGGTAAATCAGCTTTGGGGCAGGGTTCGACTAAACGAAAACGATTCATAAAGAATTCAAAAGCTAAGTCGTCTTCTGCTACTTGCCATTGCTGATATAAATACGGTTTGGCAAGATCCATATAACCTCGTGGGTGTTTTACTTTCACCGTACGGGTGATGACTTTATTTTCATCAGTAATTTTACCATGGGCACCGCAACCGATACCGAGATAATCGCCAAATCGCCAATAATTCAAGTTATGACGGCATTGGTAACCGGGCTTCGCGTAGCCTGAGATCTCGTATTGCTCATAACCTGCTGCTGTGAGTAACGCTTGACCTTGTTCTTGAATATCCCAAAGGGTGTCGTCATGAGGTAAGGTCGGTGGCTTAGAAGCAAACTGCGTATTTGGCTCAATGGTTAGTTGATACCAAGAGATATGAGGAGGATTAAGGGCAATAATTTTTTCAAGGTCGCTCAAGGCATCTTCAACAGATTGCCCTGGCAAGCCATGCATTAAATCAAGATTAAAACTGTTTAGCCCCGCTTGGTGTGCTTGTTTAGCCGCATAACTTGCTTCATCAGCACCATGAATACGACCAAGGGCTTTTAGCTTGTCGTTTTGCATACTTTGCACACCAATCGAAATACGATTGATGCCAGCGGCAACATATTCTTTAAAGCGACCTGTTTCGACGGTACCTGGGTTTGCCTCTAGGGTAATTTCACAGTCATCAGTTAGGCCAATTAATCTGTCGACTTCACCAAGTAGGCGAGTATATGCGTCACCGGTTAATAAGCTTGGCGTGCCGCCGCCAATAAAAATGCTGTGGATTTTACGCCCTTGCACTAAGTGCAAATCGGCCTTGAGATCATCAATAAGATGCTGAACGTATTCTTTTTCGGGGATTGTGCCTCTTTGACCATGGCTATTAAAGTCACAGTATGGGCACTTTTGCACGCACCAAGGCACGTGCACATATAAACTTAAAGGCGGTAAACTCACAGGCCGCCTTTTTGCTGCAATTGCGCAAGTAGTTGTTTTAAAGCCTGGCCGCGATGGCTAAGGGCATTTTTTTGCTCTTTAGTTAACTGAGCGCTAGTGCATTGCTCAGATGGTACGTAAAAAACAGGATCATAACCAAACCCACCCTGACCATCTTGGCTATGGGTGATTTCGCCTTCCCAACTGGCACTACAAATAAGCGGTGTTGGGTCGTCGGCGTGGCGCATTAATACTAACACACACCAAAAACGCGCACTACGAACAGGGTTATCAGCAAGCTCTTTTAGTAACTTGTCGATATTATCTTGATCGCTAGCACCCGCTCCGGCAAAGCGTGCAGAGTACACACCTGGTGCACCATTTAGGCCGTCTACTTCAAGGCCTGAGTCATCAGCAATCGCAGGCATGCCTGTGATCTTTGCTGCATGGCGCGCTTTAATAATGGCGTTTTCAACAAATGTGGTGCCTGTTTCTGGCACGTCTGGCACTTGAAAGTCGCTTTGTGGAACCACGTTAATATTAAGTGGGCTGAGCATGCTTGCCAGCTCTTTTACTTTGCCAGGGTTACCCGTGGCTAAAACCAAGGTGTTGTTCATAGGTCTATTAATCTACGTAAAATTTTTGCTGAAATTTCAGCGTTTGTAGTTTGCCGTTTTGATTAATTTCGATATCAAAACGGTAAATTTCTTCGTTGCTGTAATCGATTTGCGCGAGGTAATAAATCGCATCGCCTTCAACAACTTCTTTAAATGTAAGCTGCTTTTTATTACCAAGTAGGTTACGTGCAGTGCCAGTTAAAGTTGCTGTCTGCGCTGTTTTATCGCTGTTTTTTAATACCGAAATATTAATAATCCCTTTGCTAGGGCTACGCTCTAAATCATAGTTTTTAGCAATGTTTGGCTGAATAAAAGTCGATGGAAATGCAATGTAATGAACTTCCCAAGGGCCAAGAACCTTGTACTGGGCGCCTGCTTGTTCATCAGCTTTGGCAAAGGTTGTAAATAAACTCAATACAATCAAAGAAAAATAAATAAATTGCTTCATGGTATATCTCACTTAACAAAAGAGGCCTTTCGGCCCCTTACTGCTTCACGTTAAACGCTTAGCCAATTAAATCCATTACTAAAAACTGTAAAAACTGTAGACCAATAATCAACACTAAGATTGATAGGTCTAGACCACCTAGTGGTGGGATAATCTTACGAATAGGGCGCAACATTGGCTCAGTTAGCTGGTGGAATACAGCCTCAATAGGGTTGTAGCCTTGGCTTACCCAGCTAAGTAAAGCACGAATAATTAATACCCAAAATAGTAAGTTTAAACCTTCTTTAACGACCGTAATTAACGCTTGAATAAATACCGGACCTGGCGCCCAAGCATTATAAAACATCAGAAAAATAACACTGAGTTTTGCTACAGCAACTAAATAAGCAAGCACTAACGAGGCAATATCAAAGCCACCCACTCCTGGGATGATTTTACGAAGTGGGTTCACTGCGAACGAAGTGGCTTTCACCACAAACTGGCTCATAGGATTGTAAAAGTCAGCTTTTGCCGCTTGTAACCAAAAGCGTAAAAGGACCACCATTAAAAAGAGATCAAAAATAATCCCAACTAAAAAGTGCATGGCTTGCATAGTTTTACCTTCAAAAAGTAAGCTTAAAGTTCTTTTTCCATCGCTTCAGCGCGAGCGATACAGGCATCCATTGCATCTGCAACAGTACCGACTAAACCTTGTGATTTAAGATGCTCAACAGCTTCGTGAGTCGTACCACCTTTAGAGGTTACGTTTGCACGTAGCTGAGAAATACTGATGTCTGGTTGCGACAGTGCCATTTCGGCTGCACCCAGTGCGGTTTGTTGCACTAAACGGCGCGCATCTTCATCACTAAAGCCAAGTGCTTTCGCTTTTTCTTCAATAGCTTCCATAAATAAGAAGAAGTAAGCAGGTGATGAGCCTGTAACAGCAATGATGTCGTTGATTTGTGACTCTTGCTCAACCCACACAACAATGCCTGTACACTCAAAAACTTGTTGTACAAACTGGTGCTCTTCAGTGGTTTCGCCAGCGCCATAAAGGCCAGAAACACCACGGCCTAGTAATGATGGTGTATTTGGCATACAACGCACCATTTTCACATCTTGACCTAGCATTTCACGTAAACGGTTTACGGTAAGACCTGCTGCTACTGAAATAAATAGCTTGTCGCTAAAATCAACGCCTGAATCTTGGAATGATTGGCAAAGATCGCCCATCATTTGTGGTTTAACAGATAAGACAATCACATCAGCATCGCGAAGTGCCGCGTTGTTATCCGCGGTAGTCTGCACCCCGAAATCAGCAGCAACCTTAGCTAATTTTTCTTGGTTGCGATTGGTTGCAATGATGTTTTTTGCTGCAAAACCGTTCTTTACCATGCCGCCAATGATGGCGTAGCTCATGTTACCCGTGCCTATAAATGCGATTTTTTTGTCTGACATATGTCTGTTATCACCTTTTAATTTCGTTGGCCAAATATATCCGTGCCAATGCGTACCATGGTTGAACCCGCTGCAATCGCCGCTTCAACATCGTTACTCATACCCATCGACAAGGTGTCTACTTGGGGATATTGGGCCTTTAGTTTATCAAAGCAAGCGCTTAATTGCTCAAAATATTGTAATTGTAGCTGGGCATCGTCGGTTTTGGCAGGAATCGCCATCACACCGCGCAGGCATAAATTAGGGCATTGACTGATAAATTCGGCCAGTGCCATTAGCTCGTCTGGGTGGCAGCCTGACTTAGCCTCTTCTAAACTAATATTAACTTGAATTAATACATTGAGTGGGGCTTTGTCGGCTGGTCGTTGCTCATTAAGACGTTTTGCAATTTTAGTGCGGTCAACACTTTGTACCCAATCAAAATGCGTGGCTACTTGGGCACTTTTATTTGATTGAATAGGGCCGATAAAGTGCCAAATAATGTCTTTATAATCAGCCAATGCTGTGATTTTTGTTACCGCTTCTTGAACGTATGATTCGCCAAACTGGCGTTGTCCATGCTTATAGGCAGCAATAATATCGTCGGCAGGTTTTGTTTTTGAAACAGCCAATAGGTTGATTGATTGCTCATCGCGGTGATTATTTTTTGCAGCTTGAGCAATTCTTGCGTAGGCGGATGTAAGTCGTTCTGCTATTGTAACCATATAATTATCAGTTGGTTGTGGAGTCATAAATGGATATTACCGAATTATTGGCCTTTAGTGTGCAACACAAAGCCTCGGATTTACACTTGTCATCAGGCGTATCACCTATGATACGTGTCGATGGTGATGTGCGTCGTATTAATATTCCAGCATTAGAACAAAAAGATGTAAATAGTCTGGTATACGATATTATGAACGATAATCAGCGTAAGGACTATGAACAAAATCTCGAAGTGGATTTTTCTTTCGAAGTGCCAAACCTTGCGCGTTTTCGTGTTAACGCATTTAATTCAAACCGTGGTCCTGCGGCGGTGTTTCGTACTATCCCAAGTGATGTTTTAACGTTGGATGATTTAGGTGCGCCTGATATTTTTAAAACCATTGCCGATAACCCTCGTGGTTTGGTGCTAGTCACTGGGCCAACGGGTTCGGGTAAATCAACGACTTTGGCGGCGATGGTCGATTACATTAACCAAACAAAACATCATCATATTTTAACTATCGAAGATCCTATCGAATTCGTACATGAAAATAAGCTAAGCCTTATTAACCAACGCGAAGTTCACCGTGATACGCATAGCTTCTCTAATGCACTTAGAAGTGCACTACGTGAAGATCCGGATGTAATCTTAGTGGGTGAGCTTCGTGACCTTGAAACAATCCGCTTAGCAATGACTGCGGCAGAAACGGGGCACTTAGTGTTTGGAACCTTGCATACTACCTCTGCACCAAAAACCATTGACCGTATTATTGACGTGTTCCCAGGTGAAGAAAAAGACATGGTGCGTTCAATGTTGTCAGAATCATTGCGTGCCGTAATCTCGCAAACTTTACTTAAAAAGGTAGGCGGCGGCCGAGTAGCAGCCCATGAAATCATGATCGGTATTCCTGCAATCCGAAATCTGATCCGTGAAGATAAAATTGCGCAAATGTACTCATCAATTCAAACTGGTGCATCGCATGGCATGCAGACCATGGACCAATGTTTAGGTAATTTGGTTAACTACGGCATTATTACTAATGTTGATGCGCGAGCTAAAGCGCAAGATAAAACCCAGTTTGGTGGCTAACGGAGCTATATAAAATGTCTTTACCTTTAAATCATTTTTTGCAAGTCATGATCGACAAAAAAGGCTCTGACTTGTTTGTTTCTAGCCAACTGCCAGTCAGTGCAAAAGTAAACGGTGAATTAATACCTTTAAGCGATGAAAAACTCTCAGATGAGGATTCACTCGCTTTGGTCGAGTCAGCAATGAACGACAAACAGCGCAAAGAATTTCATGACAGTAAAGAGTGTAACTTTGCGATTGCTACTGATGAAGGTCGTTTCCGTGTTTCTGCTTTTTGGCAACGAGACAGGGCTGGAATGGTTATTCGCCGTATCGTAACACAAATTCCTGATGTGAATGAACTTGGTTTGCCATCAACGTTAACCGACGTGATTATGGCAAAACGTGGCTTAGTGCTATTTGTAGGTGGTACTGGTACGGGTAAGTCAACCTCGCTTGCTGCGCTTCTAGGTTATCGTAACCGCAATCAACGTGGTCATATTCTTACTATTGAAGATCCTATCGAATTTGTGCATGAGCACCGTAAAAGCATTATCACTCAACGTGAAGTTGGTCTTGATACAGAAAGCTTTGAATCAGCGCTGAAAAGCTCGTTGCGTCAAGCACCTGATGTGATCTTAATTGGTGAGATCCGCTCACAAGAAACCATGGAATATGCACTCAGCTTTGCCGAAACTGGTCACTTATGTGTCGCAACACTGCATGCGAACAATGCCAACCAAGCCATTGACCGTATCATGCATTTGGTGCCTAAAGAAAAGCACGATAAGTTAAAGTACGACCTTGCACTAAACCTTCGCGCCATTGTTGCTCAGCAGTTGGTGCCAACTGCCGATGGGGAAGGGCGTGTCGCTGCTATCGAAATTTTGCTTAACTCACCCATGGTGGCAGAGCTTATTAAAAAAGGCGATATCGGTTCTATTAAAGAGACTATGGCTAAATCGAAAGAAATGGGCATGCAGACCTTTGACCAAGCATTATTTGAGCTTTATAAACAGCGCCGCATTAACTATGCTGATGCGCTGCACCATGCTGACTCGCCAAATGACTTACGCCTAATGATTAAGCTACAAAACAATGAACAAAAAGGGGCTGGTTTCTTACAGGGTGTGACTATTGATGGCCTGGACGAAAAAGGTAAATCTTAGTTAAAACAAAAGGGAATTACATGCCAGCACTGTCTGTGCTGGCACTCTTTAAATACGTTGAAGGCGCCTACTCACCATAAAACTGCTCAAAAAAGCTTTCTAAAATAATCACAGCAGACATGTTATCAACATTACCTTTGCCGAGGTTTCGGTAGCCACCTTGTTCGAATAAACGCGCTTTTGCGTCTGCGGTGGTTAGTCGTTCGTCTTGCGTTTCAACCGGTATAGCAAAGTGGTTGTGTAAGCGGTTAGCGAACTTCTTAGCTTTAAAAGTAACTTCTTGATTGGTGCCATCCATATTAAGCGGTAAACCAACCACCATTAAATCGGGTTGCCACTCGTCCACTTGTTTTTTAATTAGTTGCCAATCTGGAATACCATCTTTCGCTTTTACAGCTTGTAAACTTGATGCTGTTCCTGTGAGTTCTTGACCAATGGCAATACCAATACTTTTGGTGCCAAAGTCAAAACCCATTACGGTGCGTTCACCGAGTGCCTTAAACGTTCGTTTTGTCATAGTCTTAAAAATTATAAATGTTAAGCATGGCCTGCTTCAGAGCTTAATTGACCGACATCAAAACCCAGCATCGAAACCGCTTTTTCCCAACGTTTTTCAACAGGTGTATTAAAGATGATCTCAGGGTCTGCTTTGATAATTAACCATGAATTCTCCAGCAGTTCTTGCTCTAACTGTCCTTGATCCCAACCAGCATAACCCAATGTGATAATAAATTGTTCTGGTGCTTCACTCGTTGTTAGGCTTGCTAACACATCCTTTGAAGTGGTGATCATAATATCACTGCTGAGCTTTTGACTCGCTGCATAACCAGGCTTTGGTGAGTGCAAAACAAAACCGCGATCGGTTTTTACAGGCCCGCCAGCATATACAGCTAAGCCTGCTGCTTGTTTACTTTTATCGTTATCAATTTCGATTTTATCGAGAAGCTCGCCCACGGTGATATTGATAGGCTGGTTAATTACCAAGCCCATCGCACCATCTTGGTTGTGCTCACAAATATACGTAACAGCACGCTTAAAAAAAGGGTCTTGCATGCTTGGCATTGCGATTAAGAAATGGTTCTCTAATGACTGCATAGGTCGCCCCTTTTGTTGTTTAAATTAAGTATGGCTTAGTTTTCTTTCAATGGCATCAAATAAGTGACCAGTGATTGAAATGTCATAAGCAGCTTCAATCTCTTTTACACACGTTGGCGCAGTGACATTGATTTCAGTTAAACGATCGCCAATGATATCTAGACCAACAAAAATAAGGCCTTTTTCTTTCAGTGTAGGTGCAACAGCCTCTGCAATTTTACGGTCTGAATCACTAATTGGACGTGCTTCACCTCTACCACCTGCTGCCAAGTTACCGCGCGTTTCGCCATTTTGCGGGATACGCGCTAGGCAGTACGGCATTACTTCACCATCAACCACAAGAACGCGTTTATCGCCTTGCTTGATTTCAGGGATATAATTTTGTGCCATTGCAAAACGACTACCATGCTCGGTTAATGTTTCGCAGATCACACCAATATTGGCATCATCTTCTTTAACTCTAAAGATAGAAGCACCACCCATACCATCAAGGGGTTTTAAAATAATATCTTTATGCTCAGCTAAAAATGCACGAATGTCTGCTTGGCTACGTGTTACTAAAGTATCTGGCGTATGTTCGCTAAACCAAGCCGTGAATAGCTTTTCATTGGCATCGCGTAAGCTTTGCGGCTTATTGATAACCAGCGTACCAGCTTGCTCAGCACGCTCTAAAATATAGGTAGCGTAGATGTACTCAGTATCAAAAGGCGGATCTTTACGCATTAAAATAACGTCTAAATCAGCTAAAGCAATGGTGGCTTTTTCTTCTAATTCATACCAGTGATTAACATCATCAAATACACGGGCTTTGGCAGCTGTTGCATAGCCTTGACCTTGACGTAGAGAAAGGTCATCCATTTCCATGTAGTAAATTTCGTAACCGCGCTTTTGTGCTTCCATCATCATTGCAAAGCCAGTGTCTTTTTTAATATTAAAGCCACTAATTGGATCAGAGATTATGCCTAGCTTAATTGCCATATTTTTGCCTTAGAATCGTATGCCATACTGTGTTTTGTTACTTTGATATATGGGTATTTTTACTGTTTTCAATTCGCTAAATCGCCAAACTGCAATTGTAATGCGCTCAATACCGTCAGAGCGGCTGTTTCTGTTCGCAGAACACGTGGCCCTAAGCGGATATCAACAAAGTCTTGCTGTTTAGCAATGTTAATTTCTTCATCGGTAAATCCACCTTCAGGACCGACTAAAAAGCGTACCCCTTCACTGGGGATTTGAATCGTTTTAATACTGTGCTCAGCACGCGGGTGCAAAGTAAGTTTAATCGCATCACTT
This sequence comes from Pseudoalteromonas simplex, assembly GCF_015278155.1. Classification (NCBI taxonomy): domain Bacteria; kingdom Pseudomonadati; phylum Pseudomonadota; class Gammaproteobacteria; order Alteromonadales; family Pseudoalteromonadaceae; genus Pseudoalteromonas; species Pseudoalteromonas simplex. Next base: position 52,640 of record NZ_JADILN010000004.1, on the reverse strand, counting down.
GCTTGTTCTAGCCAGTCTTTTATGTCGATAGGAGGGTGCACAACAGGCACAAAGTTGCGGCCAGACTGTTCAGCAGCGGCAATTGCAATTTTTTGCCATTGTTGATGTTTTTTAGCAAGGCGATCGCCACTTAGTTTTACGCCGCAACGTTGACTAAAAATAGGGGTGATTTCTGTAATACCAAGCTCGACTGATTTTTGAATAGTGAAATCCATTTTATCACCACGAGAAATACCTTGGCCTAAGTGAATCTTTAAAGGCGACTCAACATCATGATCAACAAATTCCTGTGGCTCAACAACCACGTTTTTTTTGCTCACTTCAATAATTTCACTGAGGTATTCACCTCCTTCACCATTAAAAATCGAGACCTTATCACCGACTTGCATGCGCAATACGCGGCCAACATGACCTGCGGCATCATCATCTAGTGCTACTGGGGTGTTTAAAGAAATCGCTGAAGGTTGGTAAATGTGTGGAACTCGCATGACTGTCACTTATCAATAAATTTAGCAATATGGTAAGTATACAGCGGCTTAGGTGCAATTATTTATTTTCTATTTAACTCTTCAGCTAATGGTAAAAGATCTGTCGTCGTTTCAGCGATAGTTGTTTGACAGGAAAGGTGATTAACATGGGCGCTGTCGGGGCAGGGCGCAAAGCTAAAACCTTGTTCTTCTTGTTTTACTAAATAACGTATTTTATGTAGGGAATTGTATATAAATTTTTGTGCATCATCCGCTAATTGGTAATCGGTTAAATTAATTAAAACACCTTTAATGTTGTGGTGTTCATGCAGGTAGCTGGCCAGTTCAGAGACACTTATTTCATTACTGAAGTCGCAATAACAGTAATCTTTTATTAATTCATCAAACATAAGTTTGACCATGTGGCGGCTATTTGCGCCTGCCACAACAAGCGTTGAGCCTTCAACGCTCGCAAAATAATGCTCAGTAAAGGCTCGGCTAAACTCATTGTCTATATCAACTAGTAAATAATCATTAACTTTAAAGGGCATAGAGTCTCACGGTACTAAAACTTCCGTATCAAATTGAAAACATACTAATAAGTAAATAGCCTATTGCGCCAAAAACGGCAAACTCAATACACGCAATACCAATATTATCTTGATGATCAACTTCAAGAGAAGTATCTATATTCGGTAAAGAAATATACTTAATAATGTAGCTCAAAATATAAAGTAATACCCACATAGCACCGCAATGAGATACCAAAGTGAATAAGTTTTCTACCATCTTACCACTAATAAATGATGCACTGGCAAGACCAGCATAACCGGCAAGAGCAAGGCCAATAGACTTACCCGCGTAGCGAATACCGATGGATGTATTTTCTAGATTAAAATTACTTTGTAGCGATGCGCCTTGGTTAGCTTTTGCAAAACGATACTCACGGATTTTACTATCAAGAGAAAACATACCTTGCAGCACAAAAAAGCTCACTGTGGCGATCAATAAGCTGCTATAGCCTTGGGTATGGCACCAGTTATAAAGACCAAGAGCAATAATACAGTTTGCGATTAGCATGCCTGAATCGACCAAGGCGGCGCAGACATTTTGCTTTAGAATAGCGGCTTCTTCATTAAAGCGATGCAAAATCCATTTACGATGAATTAAATGGCCTATTTTTATAAAAGCAAACAACAGCACAATGAGTAAAAGTACTTTTAGCGGATTAGATTGGGCCGCACTTAAGCTAATCTCATCAAATATATAAGCGATAGTCGCTATAACGACCATGATTTCGCTGGCAAAGCTTATTCCCATGGCAAAGTTATCATGTTGCGCAAGCTCTTCTTTAAGCGCTTGTTTTGCTTTGATTTGCGTTAGAATACGTAGCAGTACTATAGTGGCGCAGATTACAGCGAAACTAATAGCAATCGCGACTAAACTAGTGTTAGATAGTGATAAATATGACATGCAGGTCCCTGCTAAATAATTCTTTGATAATCATTCTAGTACGGTTATTGGCAAGTTAAAAGAGAGTATTTAATGAGTAATTTACACGCGCTTCCAGAGTCACTTCATCAGTTAGGCCAAACCCGCTTCGCTAGCTTGTATGAGGGGCAAACTGAACAACAGAAAATTATTAACTTGTTGTCCTTAAGCGACTTTGCGTGGAACTGTCTACAATCTCAGCCAAACTTAAAAGACTGGTTACTTGATGATAAGGAGCTTGCTAATCGTGCAGTTGAAGCTCCGTTAAGTAGTACAGAAATCAATGAGCTTGACGACAATGCTGCAATGGCAAAACTGCGTTTGTATCGAGAAAAGTACTGGTTGAAAGTGGCTTTTCTTGACTTGTGCTGTGCAAACCCAATCGCTGATAGCATCGCTTATATCTCTGCGCTTGCAAATCAGCTTATCGATAGTGCCAATCAGTGGGCGTTTGCGCAAGTAGCTAAAGTGAGTGGTATGCCGCTTGATGATGACGGTAATGCAATGCACATGTTAGTTTTAGGCATGGGTAAACTAGGCGGAGGAGAGCTTAATTACTCCTCTGACATTGATTTAATTTTTTCTTACCCTCGTGATGTTGCAACGCAAGGTGGGCGTCGCTCTATTGAAGCGCAGGTGTTTTATACCAAAGTGGCGCAAAAGCTGATTATGGCGCTTAATCAAACTACGGTAAATGGCCAAGTCTTTCGGGTTGATATGCGCCTGCGCCCATTTGGTGAAAGTGGGCCTTTGGTGATGAGCTTTCATGCTATGGAAGATTATTATCAAGAGCAAGGACGTGAATGGGAACGCTACGCCATGCTAAAAGGGCGATTAATCGGCACAGAAAACCGTTATTGGAATGAGTTTTATGAATTGCTACGGCCATTTGTTTATCGCCGCTATATTGATTTCTCGGTGATTGAATCGCTGCGTAAAATGAAGCAAATGATAGCTCAAGAAGTACGCCGAAAACGCCTTACAAACAATATTAAATTAGGCGCAGGGGGCATTCGAGAAGTGGAATTTGTGGTACAAGCGCTGCAGATGGTGCGAGGTGGTCGCGAAGCTAACCTGCAAACTCAGTCATTATTAGTTGCTATAAAAGAACTGGTTAACAATCAGGTTATGTCCAACAAAGAGGCTGATTTACTTACACAAAACTATTTAGACTTACGTCAAATTGAGCAGTACTTACAGATATTTGCTGATAAGCAAACGCAAACTCTACCTGATGACGAATTAAACCAACAACGTTTATGTTATTTGCTCAATAAAGACGATTTTAATCAGTGTTTGTCTAGTATCGAGCAGATCATGTCTCAAGTCCATGGTGAATTCGAACAGGTGATTGGTTTTGAAAGTGAAACCAGCGACCCGTGTGAAAATGAGTACATCAGCGCATGGGAAATGACGGATGTTAGCCTGATGTGTGAGCCGAACCTTGATTGGCAAGCAGCATTGGAAGATTTTAAGGCGCGTTTAACTAAGGCGAAGGTTGGTAGTCGAGGTCGTGACATTTTAGATAAATTAATGCCGCTTTTACTTAAACAATTAACGATAGCAAAAGCGAGCAGTGACGCCTTTATGATGATCTGCCAAGTATTGAATAAGATCATTTCACGAACCGCTTATCTAGAGCTGTTGTATGAAAACCCTGGAGCCTTAAATCAACTGGTTGCACTATGCTGTCATAGTAAATGGATTGGCGAACATATCTCTCGTTACCCAATTTTACTTGATGAGCTGATCGATCCTCAGGTGCTTTATAAACCGACACCTTTATCTGCTTACAAAGATGAAATTAGACAATACTTCTTGCGCATTGAGCATGGTGATCTAGAGCTGCAAATGGAAGCTCTTCGTCAGTTTAAGCAAACGCATCAGCTACGCATTGCAGCGGCTGATGCAACAGGTGTACTCAGCGTGATGAAGGTAAGCGACCACCTTACAGCGCTTGCTGAGGCAATTGTAGAGCAAGCGGTCAATATTGCATGGCATGCGTGTGTTGAACGCTTTGGTCAGCCCGTTAATACGTCAGAGCAAGAAAAAGGCTTTGCGGTAATCGCCTACGGTAAAACAGGTGGTTTCGAAGTTGGCTACGATTCAGACTTAGACCTTGTGTTTGTGCATAACCACGATGGCAGCAGTTATACCGATGGTGATAAGTCGATTGATTCGCGTCAGTTTTATTTAAAACTTGCACAGCGCTTAATGCATTTATTCAATACTCGCACGGCGTCTGGTATTTTGTACGAGCTTGATACTCGTTTACGTCCTGAAGGGGCGTCAGGCTTACTGGCTATTAATTTAGAAAGTTACTACCACTATCAGCAAACTCAAGCATGGACTTGGGAACATCAAGCTCTCGTTCGCTCACGCATGATTTACGGTCAAGCATCATTAAAAGATCGTTTCGCGCGAATTCGTATAGATGTGTTATGCCAAACCCGTGATAACGAAAAATTAAAAACGGATGTTGTTGAGATGCGCGAAAAAATGCGCGCTCACCTTGCTAAGGGTAACGATGAGCTGTTTGATTTGAAGCAAGATAGGGGCGGTATTACAGATATTGAATTTATTACTCAGTATCTGGTGCTAAATAATGCTAAGCAACATCCAGAGCTAACGAGCTGGTCTGATAATGTGCGTATACTAGCCGATGCGGCGCGTTTAGGCTGTATTAGTGAGCAAATGCAGCAAGAGTTAGTGGCTGCGTATATAGCCTATCGTTCACGTTATCATGTAATGAGTTTGAATCAGCAGGGGCGTTGTGCGCCACGTGCTGAGTTAACTCAGCATATCGACTTAGTTAGTCAGGCGTGGTTACAGGTGTTTTAGCTTTTTAAACGGCGGCAATTTTCACGTACATAAGCAGAGGGCAGCTCAGTGATCACAGCCGCTCTTTGCTTAAAACAAAAATAAGTGTAAACCTCATTTTCGAAATCATCGTTGATTGCTCGACCTACTTGATACAATGCAGAAACGAAGTTGCTATCAACTCGAAAGTGATCTTTTACTACGTAGTCTTTACTAAGGTACCAGTACAACACAATATCTTCATTTTTAGCATAATCAGATAATACATCTTTTAAAGTCGTGCCATTTTCAAAGCGACGAGGTTGTATATCTCCGGTCCAGTTTGGCGATGAAGGCTCAACGACTTTTTCACGCTCAAATAGTGCGACATCTAGACTAGTTTCAGGTGTCGGTAATTTAAGAACATATTTATCTCGCTCGTTATCTTTGTCATTGACCTGATTTCGAAGGGCTGAATAAAAGCGTGATAGACCTTGGGCCGCTGCATTTTGAGTATTTTTGATATCTAATACGGGACCGCTGCCAAATAAAAAATAAATAGCAGCAGCAATCAAAATGACAGCTAATGATAAATGCTTAACCCAAAACCACATTTCTAATACTCTTGTTGTTAATTAGCTTAATAAAACCATACATACAGCAAAATGTCACTCTACTTGTAATAAGAAGGTGCATTCTTATCTGGACGAGTTTTAAAGCGGCGATGTAGCCACATGTACTGCTCAGGAGCCACGTTTATTGCTTGTTCCATACGCTGGTTAACGCGTGTTACATCAGCAAGGTTATCGCCACTAGGGAAATTTTCTAAAATAGGAAGCACTTCTAGATGATAGCATCCATTCTCATCACGACGACTCGTTAAACTTACGGTTTCGCAGTTCTTACTATTGGCAAACAGCAGTGCACCTGTAGTTGTTGCTGTATCTTTTACCGCATAAAACGGTGCAAACTCGCAACGATTACGGCCATAGTCTTGATCTGGCAGGTAGTAACAAACCTTCTTGTTTTTGAGGGCTTGCAGTAGGCCTTTGACATCTTTTTTACCGATTAGATATTCATTAGAGCGTAAGCGACCATTGGTAGTAAAATACTCCATTAGAGGATTATTATGTGGGCGATAAAAACCAATACCTTGGTGCTTTAAGCCCATTACCCGACTTGCCATTTCAAGGTGTAAAATGTGTGGAACAAGAAGCAAAACGCCTTTGCCTGATTGCTGAATTTGCTGAAAATATTCTAACCCTTTTATCGAGCCATACACTTTTTTAACTCGCCACTCGGGCCACCACCAAGCCATGCCGGTTTCCATCATCGCAATACCGGTATTTTCCATATTTTTACGAACTAGTTCGCGTTGTTCATGCTCTGGCATTTCAGGAAAGCACAAACGAATATTCACCTCAGCAATATGGCGACGACGTTTCATAAAACGGTGTACTAGGCGGCCGAGCAGTTTTCCAAGCGCTAGTTGCAATTTATGTGGCAACCAAGAGATAAGATATAAAAAGAAAATGCCAACCCAAGTTAACCAGTAGCGAGGGCCCAAAAAAGACGCTTTAAACGGTGATGAACTAACCACAAAAAAATCTCTAAAAATAAAAAAGCTAGTTTAACTGTAAGTGTTTAAAAATACAAAAAGCCAGCGCTAGGCTGGCTTTGTTGGTATAAGTTTCGAAGAAATACTTAGATTTCTTTTAAACCTTGGTTAATAGCAATAAGGTCTTCACTAGTTAGTGTACCAGCAGCTTGTTTCAAGCGAAGTGTTGAAACAACATAGCGGTAACGAACATTTGCTAAGTTACTTTTTGCGTTATATAAGTTTTGCGTGCTGATCAATACGTCAACGATAGTACGTGTACCAACTTCAAAGCCTGCTTCAGTTGCTTTAAGTGCACTTTCTGCAGAAACAACAGCTTGTTGTAAGGCTTTATACGTGGCAATGTCAGACACTACTTGGTTATATGATGTAATAACCGAGCGAGTTACTGCACGTAAACTTGCTTCTAAATCTTCACTTGCGGCAACATAAAAAGCGCGAGCTTGATCTGTTGCTGCAGTTGTAGCACCACCTGAGTAAATCGGTAGGCTAAAGTTAACGCCAATTTTAGCGCTATCTTCACGAGGTTGATGTGAGTTGCTATTTAGATCGGTTAGGCTGTCACCGTAAGAAGCACTTAATGTTAGCTTCGGATAGTGACCCGCTTTTGCTAAATCAATTTGATCTTTTGCAATATCAACCGTTACTTTAGAAACTTGCAGATTTAAGTTGTTGTCTTCAGCAATTTTGATGTACTCAGACGATTGTTTATTTGGCGCAACAGTTGAAAATGTATCTGTATTCAACATGTCTAGTTTTGCGTGGTATTTACCAGTAATTTCGCGAAGTTGCTCGCGCGCTGTTTCAACACTGTTCTTAGCAACAATTTCTTGTGCAACAGAGTTATCATATTGAGCTTGTGCTTCGTGTACGTCAGTGATTGCTGTTAAACCTACCGCATAACGCTCTTTAGTTTGTTGCAATTGGCGCTCGATGGCACGCTTTTCTGCTTGAACAAACTCAAGGTTATCGATTGCACTTAGTACGTTGAAGTAACCCTCAGCTACACGAACGATTAGATCTTGGCGTGCAAAATCATACTGAGCGTCTGCTTGTAATGCTTGCTTATCAGCAATACCTAGCGAGTTCCAAGCGCCTAAATCAAATAGTGTTTGGTTTAGGCTAATACCACGGCTGAAAACATCAGGATCGTAATCATAACCAGCATAACCTGTAGTATCATTACCCTCATAAAGATCAGACTTGGTTGTTTCATAACCAAGGCTTAAGCCAATTTGTGGTAATAGTGCACTTAACGCGCGATCACTTTCATAAGCTTGCGCATCTGCTTGGGCTTTTGCTTTAAGTACGGTAGGATCGTTTGCTGTAGCAATCTCGTAAACTTGTAGTAAGTCTTCAGCATAACTAGCTGTTGCAGTCAGTGCGCTTGAAAACCCGATCAGCGCAGCGAGTAGAGTTTTTTTCATTGTTCGTTCAGTCCTTAGACAATTTTGTACTATCACCATGGTACTCTTTTTTAATGAATAACCAAAAAAAAATTACGTAAATCTGCATGTCCAAGTGTAACAGAATATAATTGGTCGTAATTTTTGCTTGCAGTGTAAAGGAAATAAAGGATGAAAATATCAGCAATCTCACAATTTAACCATGATGACATAGAGTTAAAGCCAATTGAGCGTGTTTATAATGGTTTCTTTAAAATTAATATCTATCGCTTTCATCATGCCTTGTTTGCGGGTGGTAAATCAGTAGAAGTTAAACGTGAAATTTTAGAGCGCGGCCATGCTGTTGCTGTACTTCCTTATGACCCTAAAACTGACCAAGTTTTATTAATTGAACAAATTAGAATCGGGGCACTCGCATCAAAGCAGTCACCTTGGTTACTTGAGTGTATTGCAGGCATGGCTGATGGCAGTACTGATTATGAAGATGTTGCCAAACGTGAAGCATTCGAAGAAGCCGGTATTGAGCTTAACGAGCTGGAATTTATGATGTCGTATCTTTCAAGCCCCGGCGGCACCACTGAACGTTTGTATTTATATTTAGCGCGCACTGACTTAGCAGGGTATCAAGGCGGTATTTTTGGCCTTGATAATGAAGATGAAGATATCAAAACTCATGTAATGTCATATGATGAAGCTATGCTGCGCCTAGAACAGGGTGAAATAGATAATGCAGCGACAGTTATCTCATTACAGTGGTTAGCACTGAATAAGCAACGTATACTGTCTGATTGGAAAAACTCATAGGGGATTATTTTGTCGTACGTCAGTGCCCAGCAGCGTTATATTCAAAGCTTACCTAAGTACTTAACTTTGTGTGAGCATAATTACGTGCGTGCGCTAAAACTATTACCTAATGAGCGACGTATAGGTCAGGAACGTAAAGTGCAATTAGGGCACAGCACTTTTGCGGTTAAAGTTGACGATACAGCAAAATACACCACAGATATTTCTATCAGACAAGAAGCCGGTCATTTGCCTTCGGTTAAGCCTTTGTATTTAACTGTGCGCATGTATCATGATGCGAAAGTAGCCGAAATCGTGCATCATGATTTTCATCAGCGCATCAAGCCTTCCTATGCTTACCCTAATCCGAATATGCACCAAAAAGATGAAAAATATCAGCTTAACGCCTTTTTGTATGACTGGCTGGTGGCTTGTGTTGAAAACGGCCGAGCAGTTTTAAATTGGGATGTAAATAATGGCTTGGTTTAGTGACGCCTTCCATTTTGATAAAACAGCACTGAAAGTTGCCCACATCACTGATTGCCACTTATCAAAAGACATCCATGGTGAATACTTTAGCGTGAATACGGCAGCGTATTTTTCACGCTGTTTAGAAGCGATTGCTGAATTAGATGTGGATTGTGTGGTATTTGGTGGAGATTTAACACAAGATCACAGCAACGATTCTTATCAGCTTTTTGCTAAATTAATAGCAGACTCAGCGCTCAGTTGTCCGGTGTTTTGGCTGCCGGGTAATCATGATGAACTTGCTGAATATGAAAAGCTTATAAGCCCGCAAATTTTAAACAATAAACGCATTACCTTTTTAGGTGGGCAGTTGCTGTTAGCTAACTCAAAAGGCCCGACGCCGGCCGGCTGGGTAACACAAACGCATTTAGATGAATTAAGCCAAGCGGTAGGGCAGGTTCAAAGTGTGGTGTTTTGTCATCATAACCCGCTGCCTATTCAAGCCTATCTAGATAAACATATGCTAGAAAATGGCCCGCAATTTTTAAATACCTGCGTCAATACTGAGCAGTGTGTAGGCGTGTTCCATGGTCATGTGCATCATGAGTACACGCAAAATTACCGTAACCTTAGTGTGTATGCGACACCGGCCTGCTCAATACAATTTAGCAAACACACGATGGCGTGGCAGCAAGAAGATTTGGGCCCCGCATTTCGACTCATCGACTTAATAATTGATGAGCAACAAAGCTTACTGCTAACCACGGATGTAGTATGGCTAAACGAGTAATTTATATTCATGGCTTTAATAGCTCTGAGCAATCTTACAAAGCTGTTCGTTTTGGTGAGCACATGGCGCAATTTGATGTCGATTATCAGGTGCCGCGATTAACTCATGAGCCATTACATGCAATTTTACAATTAGAACAACTGCTAAATGATGATACTGTATTACTAGGTAGTTCATTAGGTGGTTTTTATGCGACCTATTTGTCGCAACGTTATTCAATACCCGCGGTAGTCATTAACCCTGCGGTTCGCCCATTTGAGTTACTCGGTAACTATTTAGGGGAAAATTATAACCCGTATCAAGATAGTCATTATGAACTTGGTACTCGTCACATGGATGCATTGCGCAGTTTATATTTGCCGCAATTAGACACCCCTTCATTGATTTATTTGCTACAGCAAACGGGCGATGAAGTACTGCCATTTCAGCAGGCGGTTAAATATTATTCTCAGTGTAAGCAACACGTTGAATTTGGAGGCGATCATAGTTTTATCGGCTTCGAACAAACCTTTGCAAGTATTGTAGATTTTCTTAAAATCACGTAAAACATAGCTAAGCGCATAAAAGATATAAAAACTATGAGTCAGCAAAATTATAACGCCGAAGCAATTGAAGTCTTAAACGGATTAGAGCCCGTAAAACGCCGCCCAGGTATGTATACCGACACGGTTCGACCTAATCATTTAGGTCAAGAAGTTATCGATAACAGTGTCGATGAAGCAATGGCAGGCCATGCCACTAAAATAGATGTCATCCTTCATGAAGATAACTCTCTTGAGGTTATCGATGATGGCCGTGGTATGCCGATTGATATTCACCCTGAAGAAGGTATCCCGGGTGTGGAACTTATTTTTACCAAGCTGCACGCCGGTGGTAAGTTCTCTAATAAAAACTATCAGTTCTCAGGTGGTTTACACGGGGTAGGTATTTCGGTTGTAAATGCGCTATCGACTCGTGTTGAAGTGACTGTGCGCCGTGATGCGCAGCAATTTCGTATGGCTTTTGAAAACGGTGACAAGGTTGAAGATCTAAACGTCATTGGTAGTGTGGGTAAACGTAACACAGGGACAACTGTACGTTTTTGGCCTGATGCGAGCTATTTTGACTCAGCTAACTTTTCAATTACTAAGCTTAATCACTTATTAAAAGCCAAAGCGGTATTGTGCCCAGGCTTGCGCATTAAGTTTACTAACAAGCAAACCAAAGAAAGCCAAGAGTGGTATTACGAAACAGGCTTAAAAGATTACCTAGTTGAAGCAGTCAAAGGCTTTGAAGTATTACCAAAAGAGCCGTTTATTGGTGACTTTTCAAGTTCAACCGAAGGCGCTGACTGGGCGGTTGTTTGGCTACCTGAAGGCGGTGAATCAATCGCTGAAAGTTATGTAAACTTAATTCCTACTGCACAAGGTGGTACACACGTTAATGGTTTACGCCAAGGCTTGCTTGAAGCAATGCGTGAATTTTGTGAATTTAGAAACCTATTACCACGTGGTGTAAAGCTAACACCAGATGATATTTGGGAGCGTTGTAGCTACGTATTGTCGGTTAAAATGCAAGACCCACAGTTTGCTGGCCAAACAAAAGAAAAGCTGTCTTCTCGCTCATGCGCTGCGTTTGTATCAGGTGTGGTAAAAGACTCATTTAGTTTATGGTTAAACGAGCATACAGAAACGGCAGAATTATTAGCTGAGTTATGTATCTCAAATGCGCAGCGCCGTTTACGTGCTGCTAAAAAAGTTGTGCGTAAGCGTGTTACCTCAGGCCCTGCATTACCGGGTAAATTAACGGATTGCAGTGCCCAAGATAATGACCGTACTGAACTGTTTTTAGTAGAGGGTGATTCAGCAGGTGGTTCAGCAAAACAAGCACGTGACCGTGAATTCCAAGCAATCATGCCGCTGCGCGGTAAAATCTTAAATACCTGGGAAGTTGAATCTGGGCAGATTTTAGCATCGCAAGAGGTACATGATATTTCTGTCGCTTTGGGTATTGACCCTGATTCAAGTGATTTATCTGGTCTGCGTTATAACAAGATTTGTATCTTGGCCGATGCTGACTCAGATGGATTACACATTGCTACCTTGCTTTGTGCGCTGTTTGTTCGTCACTTTCCATCGCTTATTAAACAAGGCCATGTGTATGTAGCTATGCCGCCGCTATTTCGTATCGACATTGGTAAAGAGGTTTACTACGCCCTTGATGAAGACGAAAAGAACGGTATTTTAGCGCGCATTGAAGCTGAGAAAAAACGCGGTAAGGTTAATGTTCAACGCTTCAAAGGGTTAGGTGAAATGAACCCGTTACAATTACGCGAAACCACGATGGATCCTAATACGCGTCGTTTAGTGCAATTAACCTTAGATGAAGAAGAGCAAACCATGGAAATGATGGATATGCTTCTTGCAAAGAAACGTTCGTCAGATCGTCGTCAGTGGTTAGAAGATCACGGTAACCGCGCAGAAGTTTAGTTAAAGGTGTAGCAACCTAGTTGCTAGCAACGAATTAAAGGGCAAGAAAAAATGAAAAAACTACTGACCTCATTATTGTCGCTGAGCTTGTTATCAGCGCCTGCAATGGCAAAAGATATTCTTGATAAGTTAACAGTTGCTGATGGGTTTTCTATTAGCCTGTTTGCTGATGATGTAGAAAATGCACGTCAAATTGCGGTATCAAAAAGAGGTATTGTTTACGCAGGCTCACGTAAAGCAGGCAATGTTTATGCGTTGATTGACCATAACAGTGATGGTGTGGCTGACAGAAAAATGGTTATTGCCACAGGTCTTGAAATGCCATCAGGTTTAGCGATTAAAGATGGTGATCTATATGTGGCTGAAGTGTCACGTATCATCCGTTTTAAAGACGTTGATAAAAATTTAAAAGATCCTAAATACGACGTGGTATACGATAAGTTTCCAACTGATCGTCACCATGGCTGGAAATTCATTAGTTTTGCGCCAACTGGTGAGTTAATTGTGCCAGTGGGTGTACCATGTAACATTTGTGCTGAAGACGAAAAATATGGTCGTATCTTCTCGTTAGATGTTGATACAAAAGAAATTAAAACAATCGCCAAAGGTGTTCGTAACTCAGTTGGTTTTGATTATCACCCTACAACGAATGCATTTTGGTTTAGTGATAACGGCCGTGACATGATGGGCGATGACATGCCACCTTGTGAAATTAACCGTGTTGGTGAAGGTGAAGAGGGTGCGCATTATGGTTTCCCTTATGTTCACGCTGGGGCGATTTTAGATCCTGAGTTTGGTAAAGGTAAAAGTATTGCTGACTACAAATCGCCAGCCCTTGCACTTGGTGCTCATGTTGCTCCTTTAGGTATTCATTTTTATAACGGTAAGCAGTTTCCTGCTAAATTCAAAGAGCAGCTTTTTGTTGCTGAGCATGGTTCATGGAACCGCAGTAAAAAGTCAGGCTACAAAGTGATGCTAGCGAATGTTGAACAAGGTCGTATTACTAAGTACACCCCGTTCATCACAGGCTTTATGCAAAACGAAGAAACATTTGGTCGCCCAGTTGCATTTGCAGAGCTTGCAGATGGCAGCTTATTGATCTCAGACGACTTTGCTAATGTGATCTATCGCGTTAGTGCTAAGAAAAAATAGGTAAGCGTTAATGAGTGATACAGATACCTTGCTGATGCAAGGCATAGAACAACAAACAATGGGGCGCTTTACTGAAGACGCCTACTTAAACTACTCAATGTACGTCATTATGGACCGTGCCTTACCTCATGTAGGTGACGGTCTAAAGCCTGTACAGCGTCGTATCATCTATGCAATGAGCGAACTGGGGTTATCGGCGCAAGCAAAATATAAAAAATCAGCCCGTACCGTGGGTGATGTACTGGGTAAATATCACCCTCATGGTGATAGTGCTTGTTACGAAGCCATGGTGTTAATGGCGCAGCCGTTTTCTTACCGCTACCCGCTGGTGGACGGTCAAGGTAACTGGGGTGCTGCCGATGATCCTAAGTCATTTGCTGCAATGCGTTACACCGAAGCGCGTTTATCTAAGTTCTCAGAAGTTTTACTAAAAGAGCTGGGTCAAGGCACTGTCGATTGGACCGCAAACTTTGACGGCACACTTGATGAGCCAATGGTGTTACCTGCGCGTTTACCGCACATCTTACTCAATGGTGTAACGGGTATTGCTGTAGGTATGGCAACCGATATTCCACCACATAATGTGCGTGAAGTTGCCAGTGCCTGTTGTTTATTACTTGATAAGCCAAAAACTGAAATCGAAGAGTTGCTTGAGTTAGTGCATGCGCCTGACTACCCAACAGAAGCTGAGATTATCACACCGAAAGACGATATTCGTAAGATTTATCAAACTGGACGTGGTTCTATCAAGATGCGTGCAATTTACACTGAAGAGCAAGGTGACATCGTGATCACCGCGCTGCCTCATCAGTGTTCAGGTGCAAAAGTACTTGAGCAAATTGCAGCGCAGATGAATGCTAAAAAGTTGCCGATGGTTGCTGATTTACGTGACGAATCTGATCACGAAAACCCAACCCGCATCGTGATTGTACCGCGTTCAAACCGCATCAAGGCTGAGCCATTAATGGCGCACCTATTTGCAACCACAGATTTAGAAAAGAACTACCGCGTAAACTTAAACATGCTTGGTCTTGATGGTCGTCCGCAAGTGAAAGATTTACGTAGTATCTTAACTGAGTGGTTAACGTTCCGCCGTGAAACGGTTCGCCGTCGCTTACAGCACCGTTTAGATAAGGTATTAGCACGCTTACATATTTTAGAAGGTTTATTAACGGCCTTTTTAAACATTGATGAAGTTATCGAAATTATCCGTACTGAAGATAAACCAAAGCCTGTTTTAATGGAGCGTTTTGGTTTAACAGATATTCAAGCGGAAGCGATTTTAGAGTTAAAACTACGTCATTTAGCAAAACTTGAAGAGTTCAAGATTAAAGGTGAGCAAGATGAGCTTGCCCTTGAGCGTGACAAGTTAGAGCAAACGCTTGGTTCAGAGCGTCGTATGTCGACGTTGATGAAAAAAGAAATCCAAGAAGCGGCTGAAATGTATGGTGATGATCGTCGCTCACCAGTTGTTGAACGTTTAGAAGCAAAAGCGCTAAGTGAAAAAGACCTTATCCCTTCAGAATCAGTGACTGTTGTGTTATCTGAAAAAGGCTGGGCACGAGTTGGTAAAGGCCATGATTTAGATGTTGAAGGGCTGAGTTATAAGTCAGGCGACAGCTATAAAGCCTCAGCACGAGGTAAGAGCAACCAGCCTGCAGTGTTCTTAGACTCAAGTGGTCGTGCTTTTGCTACTGATGCACATAGTTTACCTTCAGCTCGAAGCCAAGGCGAACCAATGACAGGGCGCTTTAACTTAAGCTCTGGCGCCAACTTTGAGCATGTGGTGATGGCAGAAGACAACCAAGTGTTGTTAATGGCTTCAGATGCAGGCTATGGCTTTATAAGTGACTTTAAAGATCTGGTGAGTAAGAACAAAAACGGTAAAGCGCTGGTCAGTGTTCCTAAAGGCGGTGAATTACTCGCGCCAATTAGAGTAACTGACGTAGCAACAGATTACTGTATGGCAATTTCTAACGAAGGCCGCATGTTGTTATTCCCACTGCGCGATTTACCTAAGCTTAGTAAAGGTAAAGGAAATAAGATTATTTCTATCCCAAGTGCGAAAGTGCAAGCCCGTGAAGAGTTTGTAAAAGTGCTGGCTGTGGTGCCTGCGGGCAGTAGCGTAACCCTGCATGCAGGTAAACGAAAACTGACACTGAAACCGGCTGATCTTGAGCACTACCATGGTGAACGCGGTAGACGAGGTAATAAGTTACCCCGAGGCTTACAGCGAGTTGATGAAGCTGTAGTCGAAGTGACTCAAACTGATGATAGTGATGAGTCGCCAAGCGAAGTAACAGAGTAAAAACCAGAGGCCTGCAATTGCAGGCCTTTTTATTGTTAAAACGTTATGAAATTTTAAGCGTACACATGTGCGCTTAAAGCTATGGAAATGCTATTTTTCACGTTATAATGCGCGCTGATTAGTACGAGGAGAATTCGTTTGTTAGCTATTTTTCGCATAATTTTCATGGCGTTATTTATTGTTTTAAGCTGTGTTTTTGGGCTGCTTTTATGCATTGTGAAGCCATTTCATACCAATAACGTGCATATTATTGCGGGTTGGTTTTGCAAGGTAGCTAAAATTTTAGGTGTCAAGCTAGAGCTTAAATATCACGAGACTCCAAAAAATATTGGCCCTGCTGTCTATGTAGCAAATCATCAAAATAACTATGACCTATTCACTTTACCTGCCATGGTGCCAGAGAACTGTGTAAGCCTTGGTAAAAAAAGCCTCAAATGGATCCCGTTTTTTGGTCAGCTATATTGGTTATCGGGCAATATCTTAATTGACCGTGCTAACCGCTCAAAAGCGGCGGGCACAATTTCTAAATCAGCTGAGAAAATAAAACAAAAAGGCTTGTCGGTGTGGATGTTTCCTGAGGGCACGCGAAGCTATGGTCGCGGTTTATTACCCTTTAAAACCGGGGCATTTCACACAGCAATGAGTGCTGATGTGCCAGTTGTACCAGTTTGTATGAGTACAACGCACAAAACTATTAAGCTAAATCGCTGGG
The DNA here is from genome assembly GCF_015278155.1 of Pseudoalteromonas simplex. NCBI lineage: Bacteria > Pseudomonadati > Pseudomonadota > Gammaproteobacteria > Alteromonadales > Pseudoalteromonadaceae > Pseudoalteromonas > Pseudoalteromonas simplex. Next base: position 36,178 of record NZ_JADILN010000004.1, on the reverse strand, counting down.
ATAATGGTACAATTTACCTCGAAATGTTAGCGCCGATTTATCTTGATAAAGACGTATCTGCTCGTGACCATGCTTCACATGTTCATCAGATTATGGCCGCTAAAATAACTGAATTAGATGCTCAAGTGAGAAACAAATAATGGAAAATTGGCGCGAAATTACTGAAGACATCGTTACTTCATTGCTTGAAGATGGCTCAGATCCTGAAGTACTTTATGAAGTGGAACACCACTTTGTTAGCGAAAATTTTGAAAAATTAGAGCAAGCAGCTCTAGCCGCTTTTAAACTAGGTTACGATGTTGAAGAACCAGCTGAACTTGAGCTAGAAGACGGCGAGAAAGTATGGAGCTTTGACGTGGTTGTTGAGTGTGAACTTGATGTAGAAGCCATTATGGAAGACGTAGACAAGTTAGAAGCGCTTGCTCAGCAAACAGACGTTGAATACGACGGCTGGGGCACTTACTTTCAGGAATAAACAGCTAGAGAGCTGTCAGCTATCTGCCGTCAGCTCTTAGACTGAACTACCACAATCTAGCGAGTTGCTTGACTCGTTAGTTTACCCTTCTGACTAATACCTATTTCGTATTCGTTATTCAATCTATAGACATTTGTAATCAATTAGCGATAATAAAAAACTCGATGTTTATATGCGCTAAGCTTACCTATGCTTATTACTTTACCCATTGCCGAACTTGTTCCAGGGATGTTTGTTGACAGTGTCAGTAAGCAACAAGAGCATGTAAATAGTATTAAGATCAAAACACGTGGTTTAGTGCGTGATAAAACAATTATTCAGCGCCTGATCTCTGAGGGGGTTGAAGAGCTACTCATCGACTTTACACAAAGCGATGTTGCACTCCCTAAAAAATACCAACCAAAGCCTGAACCGGCTAAACCGAAGGTTGAACAAAAACCTGCTGCTAATGAAGAGCCGCAAGGGATCACGGTTCAACAAGAGTTTCTAAAAGCTAGTGTTCACTATGAGCAGCATAGTCGTAAGCTACAAAGTTTATATTCCGATATTACAGCTGGACTAAAAATGAATATGGCGGTGCTTGACGACATTGCTGTTGATATAGTCGGCTCCGTTTTTCGAAATCACAATGCATTAACTATTTTAACTCGTCTTAAAGATAAACATATTTATAACTGGCGTCACATGATCAACACTGCGATTTTGGTGAGTGTGTTTGCTAAGTATTTAGGCTATAAAGAAAAGACGATCAAAGAACTGGCGATGGGAGCTTTGCTGCATGATATTGGCCAAGCTAAAATGCCGCAAGGTGTTTTATCTAAGCCAAGCGCATTGAATGATAACGAATTGCAAGTCGTTAAAAAACATGTGGCGCAGAGTTTAGGTTTAGTGAAAGGCGAGAAGGGCATTACTCCACTAATGCTTGATATGATAGTAAATCATCATGAACGTTTAGATGGTACAGGTTATCCACGCGGTATTACCGCTGAAAAGCTTAGCCGCCCTGCAAGAATGATGGCAATTGTTGATGTTTATGATGCTATGACGGCAGATAGGCCTCATCAAATGGGAGAAGAACCTATTTCGGCTTTGCGTTATTTACTTGCGAACAAACAAATGTTTGATTCTGAATTAGTGCAGCGCTTTATTAAATGTCTAGGTGTACACCCTGTCGGTACTATTGTTAAGTTAAATAATGATCGTTTAGCGTTAGTAATGGAAGGGAATCACGAGAATCCAATCAAACCAAAAGTAAAAGTATTTTATAATGCTAAACATAAGCACCACGTGACGGCGAAAGATGTCGATTTGAACGTGGAAAAAGAACTAAAAATTATTGCCAGTATTAAACCCTTAGATTATCAGCTTAATTTGGCTCGTTTGTTAAAAGAGCATCTGCTTGTTTAGACTTAACACAGCGTTTTTTGGCGCTGCGTTTAGCTGAAATAAATGCCCCACTAAAACAACTTATCATTAAAACTAACCACAATAGCGTCCCTTTTTCGACATGTAAGGCTACGCAACACAATAAAAGAGACAAAACTGAGCTAAACATAGCGCCTAACCAATAGTGATTGACTGGGTTGTCGCAATCACCTGCTTTAGTACATGCACAATAATTTGCTTTACAAAAATAATGAACGCTCACACCGCATAACATTAGTGCCACAATAATAAAGGCGATTTCCATACTCAAACTCAACTGAGAAACTTTTATTTTTAGTCTAAAGCTACAAATGCGATAAGTCAATGCAAATGATAATTAATATCGTTTGTTTGGTTTGTAATCAGAGATCTGATGAGTTTTAATAAGTTGTTATCTTGTTGTTAAAATGCGGGTTTTTTACCTATTTCTAACGAAAAATTACAGTTTTTTGATCTTAATTAAGGTAATGTTCGAAAGTTTATAATCATTAGAATAAAACATCTAATGCCAACATACAGTGCTGATCTTTTATGCTTAACTAATAGGTTGCCCTCATTGTTGGATTAGTTTTCGCACAAGTTTGCAAGAGGACACAGATTTATGAAGTTCACAAAAACACTAATTGCAGCATCACTTGCTGTTGTTTCTGCTGACAGCTTTGCTGCAGCTTTCCAATTAGCAGAGCAAAACGTTTCAGGTTTAGGCCGTGCATACGCTGGTGAAGCAGCCGTTGCTGACGATGCCTCAGTTGTTGCTCGTAACCCTGCACTTATGTCTTTATTTAAAGACAAGCAAATCTCAGTGGCAGGTATTGCTGTAATTCCAGATGTTAGCTTAGAAGGTGAAAGTGCTGCATACGGCTTAGATGAAAGCTCTATCGATGACGATAGCATCGCGCCATCAGCATTTATTCCTGCTGGTTACTTCACTATGCCATTAAACGACAAAGTATCTTTAGGCTTTGGTGCTTTTTCAAACTTTGGTCTTTCAACTGAATTTAAAGACGATTACGCAGCAGGCTCTATCGCAGGCGAAACTGAAATCGTGACTGTTAACATGAATGCAAGTGCTTCATACAAAATCAACGAACAGTTCAGCCTAGGCCTTGGTTTAAACTATGTTTATGCTGATGCGAAAGTGGTGCGTAATGCAGGTGCAAACCCATTAGGTTTACCAGCGAGCACGCAAATCGCTCACCTTGAAGGTGACGACTACGGCTTTGGTTGGAACATTGGTGCTATGTATCAGTTAGACGAAAACAACCGTTTTGGTTTTAACTACCGCAGCGAAACAGATATCGACTTTGAAGGTGAGTACTCAAACCAACTACCAGCTGCTGTTGGCGGTTTAGCGGGTACTAAAGTTCCGGGTGAGTTAAAATTAACCTTACCAGCCATTGCTGAGTTCTCTGGTTCACACCAAATCGATAAGAAGCTTGGCGTGCACTACAGCATTTTATGGACTGGCTGGGATAGCTTCCAAAAATTAGAAGCTTATACGCCTAGTCAAGAAGCACCTGTATTCTCTAAAGAAGAGAACTTCTCTGATTCAATGCGTTACTCTATCGGTACTGACTACCAGTACAGCGACGCTCTTTTACTTCGTGCAGGTATTGCATACGATGAGTCGCCAGCAGACCAATCTCACCTTTCAATCTCTATCCCTGATACAGATCGTTTCTGGTTCTCATTTGGTGGTAACTACGCATTCAGCGAAAACTCAAATATTGACCTAGGTGTAAGTATTCTTCGTGGTAAAACACAAAACTTCTCTGAAAAAGACAGCCTAGCTGCATCAGTTGGCCAAGATGTTTCATGGGACTATGAATCAAAAGGTCACGCAGTTCTAGTAGGTGCTCAGTACAACTACAAATTTTAATTGTAACGCGACGTAAAGTCGCTGCTACAGAGCATTAAAAAGCCGCGCTATAACATTGTTATAGCGCGGCTTTTTTGTAAGCGCGAATAAATCGCGCTTGATATATGCTGTTATAGACTTTCGATTTTCGCTTTTTGCGCTAATAGTTTGTCTTTCGCATCGGTAAACTCAGCCAGCTTAGCATGCTCTTTAGCAAGTACAGCCTCTGGCGCATTATTTACGAACTTCTCGTTAGCTAACTTGTTTTGAACCTGTGCTAAGCCTTTTTCTGCTTTTTCAAGCTGCTTCGCAATACGAGCTAATTCAGCTTCAACATCGATTAGGCCAGCCATTGGGATCATGATCTCAAGGTTACCAACATACGATGTTGCACACGCTGGTGCATCGTCTTTGTTATCAAGAAGCGTGAACTCTTCAAGCTTAGCAAGCGACGCTAAGAATGCTTCGTTATCCGTTAAGCGGCGCTTGTCTTCGTCAGACGCATTCGCAAGCAATACCGATAATGGTTTGCTTGGGCTGATATCCATTTCACCACGGATGTTACGAATAGCAAGAATGAATTGTTTAACCCACTCAAGGTCGTCCATCGCTTGGCTATCAACATTTGCTTCATTATATACAGGGAACCCTTGAACCATGATGCTAGTGCCCGCAGTTTCGATACCTGCAAGTGGTGCAACACGTTGCCAAATCGTTTCTGTGATGTATGGCATTAACGGGTGCATTAAGCGAAGTAGGCTTTCTAATACCGTGATTAGGGTATGACGAGTACCACGTTGTTGTGCTTCGTTACCTTTAAACAGTACAGGTTTAGTCAGTTCTAGGTACCAGTCACAGAATTGGTTCCAAGTGAACTCATAAATGGTGTTTGCTGCTAGGTCAAAACGATAGTTTTCTAGATGCTCAGTATAGGTTTTAACCGTTGCTTCAAATTGACCTAAAATCCAACGATCAGCAAGTGAGTACTGTTTCTCAGCATCTGTAGCGAAACCACAGTCTTGCTCTTCAGTGTTCATTAATACGTAACGGCTCGCGTTCCATAGCTTGTTACAGAAGTTACGGTAACCTTCAAGGCGGTTCATATCCCAGTTGATGTCACGGCCCGTTGAAGCCATTGCCGCAAGGGTAAAACGCAGTGCGTCTGTACCGTGTGCTTCGATACCGTTTTCGAATGTTTTACGAGTGTTTTTCTCAATCTTCTTCGCTAGTTGTGGCTGCATCATGTTACCAGTGCGCTTTTCAACTAGGCTTTCAAGGTCGATACCGTCAATCATGTCGATAGGATCAAGTACGTTACCTTTCGACTTAGACATCTTATCGCCGTTTTCATCACGGATAAGGCCTGTTACGTAAACGGTTTTAAATGGTACTTGTGGCTTGCCGTCTTCATCTTTGATGAAGTGCATGGTCATCATGATCATACGCGCAACCCAGAAGAAGATGATGTCGAAACCTGTTACCAATACGTCAGACGGGTGGAACGTTTTTAAATCATCAGTGTTTGCCGGCCAGCCTTGCGTTGAGAAAGTCCAAAGCGCAGATGAGAACCAGGTATCTAAAACGTCTTCGTCTTGCTTAAGTGCAACATCATCAGCAAGGTTGTTGTCGCGGCGTACTTCAGCTTCGTCACGACCAACGTATACGTTGCCTTCGTTGTCGTACCAAGCTGGGATGCGGTGACCCCACCAAAGCTGACGTGAAATACACCAATCTTGTACGTCGTTCATCCACGAGAAGTACATGTTCTCGTATTGTTGAGGTACGAACTTAATATCGCCATTTTTAACTGCTTCTTTTGCAGGCTCTGCTAGAGGTGCTACGCGCACGTACCACTGATCAGTAAGAAGAGGCTCAATCACTACGCCAGAACGGTCACCGTAAGGTACAGTTAAGCTGTGATCTTCGATTTTTTCTAATAGACCAAGTTCTTCAAATTCGCTCACAATCGCTTTACGTGCATCAAAGCGGTCAAGGCCATGTAGGCGCTCAGGAATTGGCGCATCTAATTCAAGCTCTTTACCGTCGAATGTGTAGCTTTCGCCTTCGCTTAATACCGCTGCATCTTTATTGAAGATGTTGATCATTGGTAGTTGGTGACGTTTACCTACTTCGTTATCGTTAAAGTCGTGGGCAGGCGTGATTTTCACACAACCTGTGCCTTTTTCCATGTCTGCATGTTCATCGGCAACAATTGGAATACGGCGGTTTACGATAGGCAGTAAAATGTCTTTACCGATCAGATCTTGGTAGCGCTCATCATCAGGGTTAACAGCAACACCTGTATCACCTAGCATTGTTTCAGGACGTGTTGTCGCAACAATGATGTAGTCTTTACCATCTTTGGTTTTTACGCCATCAGCAAGAGGGTAACGTAGGTTCCACATGTGACCTTGTTTGTCTTTGTTTTCAACTTCAAGATCAGAAATAGCCGTGTGAAGTTTAGGATCCCAGTTAACTAGGCGCTTACCACGGTAGATTAAATCTTCTTTGTGAAGACGTACGAATACTTCTTTTACCGCTTCAGAAAGGCCTTCGTCCATAGTGAAACGCTCACGGTCCCAATCTACAGAGGCGCCTAAACGACGTAATTGTTTAGTGATCGTGCCGCCAGAGTGGTTTTTCCATTCCCAGATTTTATCGATGAATGCTTCACGGCCTAGGTCGTGACGAGTTTTACCTTCTTCAGCAGCAAGCTTACGCTCAACAAGCATTTGTGTTGCGATACCCGCGTGGTCAGTACCTACTTGCCATAATGTGTTGTTGCCTTGCATACGCTTTAAACGCGTTAGCGTATCCATGATGGTATCTTGGAACGCGTGGCCCATGTGTAAGCTACCCGTGACGTTTGGTGGCGGGATCATAATTGAGTATGCGTCACCTTGGCCAGACGGTTTAAAGTAGCCATTTTCTTCCCAGCCTTGGTATAAAGACTGTTCAATATCTTGCGGATTATAGGTTTTATCCATTACACAGAACCTTAAATAAATGCTTAAATGTCAATTTCTTGCGTTGCAATATGGGCGCCCAGTTGGCGAAGCTTTTTAAACCGCTCACGGGCGGCTTGCTTAGCATTTGGCTCAACGGGTACGAAATCATAAACCTGCTGAAAACGGCGAATAAAATCCGGTAGGTGTTCAGCTAGGTTGATTAATATTTTTCTGTTGCCGACAGGTGGAGTCATACCAATTTCAACCGGAGCGCCACCTTTAGGGCCTTCACCTTGTAAGTTGTGTGGTACAAAACTATCTGGTTCAAATGACCAAATGATGTCGTCGATTGTGTGGGCCGTGTCGGTGTTATCAGCATAAATAAATACGCGATGACCTAGACGATACTGATCCGCAGCAATTTTAGCTGCCAGATCGAAAACAGCGCCAGCCGCTTGGTGGGCACTATCATCTTGTTTTAGAACGTAAAATTGTGCGTTCATATTCATAGTGACTTTCGTCCCCACAGATACACAGATCAAAGCAGGGATTTTGACATAGAACGCGAATTGCTTCAATTAATAAGGCGCCATTTGGCGCCTTATTTAGGGTTAGTTTTAAGCTTGCGGTAAGGCTTAATCGTGACTTGCTTCACTCACGCCTGCGCGGTTTAGCAAATACTGAGTCAACATAGGCACCGGACGACCGGTTGCGCCTTTGTTTTTACCGCCGCTGCGCCATGCTGTACCTGCAATATCTAAATGCGCCCAGTTATATTTTTTGGTGAATTTAGATAAGAAGCATGCCGCTGTAATCGTACCTGCTGCACGACCACCTAAGTTGGTGAAATCAGCGAATGGGCTTTCAAGTTGCTCTTGATAGTCATCCCATAAAGGTAATTGCCATGCACGGTCGCCACTTTGCTCAGATGCTTTTAGTAGGTCATGAGCAAGAGGGTTGTGGTTTGATAGTAAACCTGTGGCATGCGAACCCAGCGCGATAATACACGCACCTGTTAGTGTTGCTACATCAACAACGGTATCTGGTTCAAAGCGCTCAACATAGGTTAGTGCATCACACAGTACTAAACGGCCTTCAGCATCGGTGTTTAACACTTCAACTGTTTGCCCCGACATGGTTGTTAAGATATCACCTGGGCGATAAGCGTTTGAGCCAGGCATGTTTTCACAACCCGCTAAAACACCGACAACGTTAATTGGTAATTGCATTTGCACAAGTGCGCGCATAGTACCAATAACACCCGCTGCACCACCCATGTCGTATTTCATTTCATCCATGGCTTCGCCTGGCTTGATTGAAATACCGCCTGAGTCGAAAGTTAAGCCTTTACCGACTAACACGATTGGCGCTTGGTCTTTGTCGCCACCTTGATAGTTGATCACCGACATAACCGATTCATTAGCACTACCACGGCCAACCGCCAGGTATGAATTCATGCCAAGCTCTGCCATTTTTTGTTCACCGATAATATCAACAGTCACATTATCGAAGTTATCAGCGATTTCTTGCGCTTGCTCACCTAAATACGCAGGATTACAGATATTTGGCGGCATATTGGCAACGTCTTTACATAACTTGCTACCTGCAGCGATGGCTAAGCCATGCTCAATTGCACTTTCGCCAATGGTTAACTCACGACGCGTTGGTACGTTGAAAACAATTTTACGTAAAGGACGACGAGGGTCGCTTTTTTTGCTCTTCAGTTGATTGAAGGTGTATAAGCAGTCCTGAGTTGTTTCAACTGCTTGGCGTACTTTCCAATAAGTGTCACGACTCTTAACATGTTGCTCAGTTAAAAAGCATACCGCTTCCATTGAACCTGTTTCGTTAAGTGTGTTTATCGTTTTTGAGATAATTTGTTTGTATTGTTTGTCATCAAGCTCGCGCTCTTTGCCGCAACCTACCAATAATACTCGTTCGCTTAGTACATTAGGTACATGATGTAATAATAATACTTGGCCAGGCTTACCTTCAAGATCGCCGCGGCGCAATAAGTTTGAGATATAACCGTCACTGATTTTATCTAATTGTTCACCAATGGGGGATAAACGACGTGGCTCATAAACGCCTACTACAATACATGCGCTACGTTGCTTTTCTGGACTACCACTTTTTACGCTAAATTCCATTGTTGCTCCTGATATTGAGTCGTATAACCTTAATTTATAAGGGTAAGAATTTCTTTTTCGAGTCTTTTCTTACATTTTTTAGTTTAGTAGCACTAATCTTAGTACATAAACCATGACTCTATTTATGTGTTTTTGAACTTTATCTTAATGTGAATATCAATATCACATAATAGATGTCATCTGTACCATTAATGCAAGATTATATGCGCTTGCTAGGTATGATATTTGACACTGATGACATATAATAAAGTGAGTAAAATAACTAGTTTACTCAAAAATCCTTACTATTCCAGTGAAACTCGATGTTTAACAGGGGCGAGCATTGCTAATTTTTCGTTATTTGACCACTGAAGTCTTCAAGTCGCAGGTCGCCGTATTTTTAACTTTGATGACTATTTTTGTGTCTCAAAAGTTTGTTGTTATTTTAGGAGACGCCTCTGAAGGGGGTCTTCCAGCTAAACTTGTGCTTTCGATGATTGCGCTAAAACTTCCTCAACTTGCTTCACTTATCCTGCCTTTGAGTATCTTCTTGGGTATTATTTTGGCGTACAGTCGCATTTATGCTGACAGCGAAATGACAGTTTTCAGAGCCTGCGGTGTCAGTGAGTGGTACGTAGTTCGGGTAACGCTTATCTCAAGTACTGCCATGGCTATTTTAGCTGGTGCCCTAACTCTTTATGTCGCACCATGGGCCAGTGAGCAAGAATATCAATTAAAAGAACAAGCAAAAGCCGATGCTGGCTTATCGGCATTACGTGCTGGGCGTTTCCAGCAAACAGGTAACGAAAAAGCGGTCGTTTTTATTCACAACATTGAAAACAGTGGTAAAGAGCTACACAAGGTATTTGTTGCGCAGTTACCTGATCGTGAAAAAGGTGACTTAGCCCGTTTAGTGTATGCAGAGCGTGGTGTGGTGATTGAACAAGATAACGGTGAACAGCAACTTGTTCTTAATGATGGTAAGCGTTACGAAACAGACGGCGAGTCTGCTGCTTTGAACTTAACTGAGTTCGATGGTTACAGTGTACAAATTCAAGATCAAGAAATCGAGCACCAGCGCCGTAAGTTAGAAGCAATTCCAACCCTTGATTTATTGAAAATGAAAACCTCTGAAGCCATTGCACAGTGGCAGTGGCGTTTAGCTATTCCACTTTCAATTCCATTATTAACTTTACTCGCGGTGCCTCTGAGTGTGGTGAATCCGCGCCAAGGTAAATTCGCTAAATTAGTGCCCGCAATTAGCTTGTATTTAGGGTATTTCATTTTGTTGAATGCCGCTAAGTTTGCTGTTGAAGATGGAAAAATACCGCCTTCAATTGGCTTATGGTGGATCCATTTATCAGCCTTGTTTATTGGTGGTTTCTTGATTATTAAAGGTCGTCCGCTCGGCGCATGGTTAAAGGCAGTTGTGACTAAGCGGGAGTTAAGCGCATGATGAAAACACTCGACTGGTATTTAGGTCGCAGCATAATTCAAACAACCGGTTTTGCTTTAATGGTGCTGGTAGGTATCAGTACCCTCATTAAGTTTATTGAGCAGTTAAAATCAGTTGGCCGTGGTAGCTACGATATTGCAACAGCGTTGATTTACACCCTGTATAGCATGCCAGGTGATTTAGTTATCTTCTTCCCAATGGCAGCATTGATTGGTGGCTTAACAGGTCTAGGCGCATTGGCATCAAATAGTGAGTTGGTTGTTATGCAAGCGGCGGGTATGTCACGTTTGCAAATTATTGTATCAGTCATGAAAACCGCGATGTTTATGGCTATTTGTATGATGGCGCTAGGTGAATGGGGCGCCCCAGAAGCACAGCTCAAAGCAAAAGAAATACGTAACCAAGCGATTTATGGTGGTGATGTATTTAATGCTAAGCAAGGTGTGTGGGCGAAAGATGGTAGTAACTTTATTAATATTGAAGATGTCGATCAGCAAGGTACTTTACGTGGCGTGCATATGTATCACTTTGATAAATCGTTGCAACTTACGCAAATTACCAAGGCAGAAGAAGCATTAAATCGTAAAGATGGCTGGTTACTTCGTGATGTAAATAAAGTCATGATCACGCCAGAGCAGATCACGACTGAGCAGTACAAAGAAGAGTTCTACGACTCGCAACTGACTGCTGAAAAATTAGGCGTTGTATCAGTTAAGCCCGAATCGTTGTCGTTTACTGGGCTTTGGTCTTATTTAGGTTATTTACAGCAAAATGAACAAGATACTAGCACCTATGAGTTGGCGCTATGGCGCAAAATCATGCAGCCAGTATCTATCGCCGTTATGCTATTAGTTGCTCTGTCGTTTATATTCGGACCACTTCGCACAGTAACCATGGGCGCACGTATAATCATGGGTGTCATAACTGGTATTACTTTCCACTTAACCAATGAGATATTTGGTCCTGTGGTAATGGTTTACCAAATACCTGCAGTGGTTGGTGCTGTGTTACCAAGTCTGTTGTTTATTGGGTTTGCAACATACCTGTTGAATAAACGGGTGTAAAATTCGTTTTAAATCATAAAAAAGCGTGGTTTGAACCACGCTTTTTTATGCTTGATTTGCCTTTAATCAAGTGAGCGATAAATACGTTTGTTTTCTTCTTTAGTTAAAGTGATCACTTCAGTTTTTGCAATGTAATCTTGCAATGCGCGTTTATTTTTAAAATCGATCAACACCACTAAATTACCTAAACCTAATAACGCAGTAATTGCTCTGATTGCACCTTGGTGCCAGCTAATTAAATGGCCATCGAGGGTTTGCACCTTCAAACGCCACGCGCGCATACCAATTGTTTGACCGCTTTTAGCCCAAAAGTAACTAAAGAAACTGATACTCACTATTACTAATAATGCGCTACGGATACCGTATAGTAAGGGTGAATTTTGAATGAAAGCAGAGACATCTTCGGCGTCACCAATGCTAAGTAACTCTAAAGAAATAAGCCCTTGAATAGCTAATAAATAGAGTACTGTTGTCAGCATCGCAAAGGCAATGATAACCAAGGTATCGTAAATTAAAGAGGCAAAGCGGCGCCAGAAACCGGCACGTGGAAACTCAGCTGACATAAACAATCTCATCCAATTAAATTGCGCAGTAGTTTAGCAAAGTCCTTCGCAAACAAGAAATACTTAACGGCTGTTTAGTATGCTGGGAACTGAACTGGCTTTGCTAACCTTAATTACATAATCAAAATGAGTATGCAAACATCACTATTTATTAAAGCGAAACCCACCATACCTTTAATCATCCAAGCTTTAAAATTTCAATACCTATAAAACTAGTAGGGTAGTGGGCACTGACAAACTCTGAAGTTAACAACTTGTTTAATTATTGTGCGGTTGATCAGTGACGCCGCACAAAACGCTTGCTGCCTTACCCATTCTTTGTATAATGCTTGGCATAGAGACAAAAGCAGTAAAAAAAGCTTTCGCTCTAAAGTGGTTTTTCTTTATCTTCTCGTGTTTAGAAGGTTAAAGAAAAATGAAGCCAGTATGATGGAATTGGTAGACATGACGGATTCAAAATCCGTTGCCTTCGGGCGTGGCGGTTCAAGTCCGCCTACTGGTACCACTTTTCAACCCGTTGATTTTCAACGGGTTTTTTCTTTTCTGCAATGTGCTTTTTCTTAGTCACATCCATTTTTTTATAAAATTAACCCAAACTGTGACGATTTTTTGCCACAGTTTTGTTTCTGCTTTTTACTTGTCACAATGGTCATGAGTTGTTTTTGTCACAGCTCACTTCTATTAGCTTGGATTCTTGTAAGCTGGATTTTGGTCCATCAATATTTTTCGCTTGTTCAGCAAGGTACTCTTGCGAAGGGTGAGCATAACGTTGCACCATTTCTAAAGTTTTCCAGCCACCTAGTTCTTTTAAAGCCAACAGATCTGTACCAGCCTCAATATGCCTTGTTGCCCAGTTGTGTCTTAAGTCATGAAACCTTAAACCATCCAATTGTGCCTGTTTGGTAATGCGTTTCCACAGTGCATCTTTAATATCTTTAACAGGGTTATTGTTAGTATTTACAAATACATAAGTAGAGCTTCTCTGCTCTTTTAGCTGTGAAAGCATCGTTATTGCTTTGTGAGATAATGGTACTATGACGTGATCTTTCGATTTGTGATCTTTCGCATCAATATAGATACACTGTTTGCAGAAGTCGATTTGTGACCATCGTAGTGAAAAAATATTGCTTCGCCTCATTCCTGTGAGTAAAGCGAAAATGAGGACACTTCTTAGGTAGTAGGGCGCGCATTCTAAGAGCTTTATAACATCAGCGTTATCTAGTTTAAAAAAGGCACGTCTAGGCTCTTTCTGTATCTTAATTACGGGTACTCTATCTATCCAGCCAAGCTCTTGGTGACAGAAGTTTAAAAACGCCTTAAGCTCTGCCAAGTATCTGTTGCGAGTAGCAATTGATATTTCTTGCTTTTTTGCAATAGTCGAGAGTACTAAGTGAGTGTCTATTTTCTGGACATTAGGATCGGCTAATTTGACCTTCCACCATTCTAGTTTTGATGCTTTTTCTTTAACTGTGCGATTTGATTGTCTCGATTCAAGATAAATCTCAACAGCTTCAGAAAAGCAGTGTGCTTCAGGCGTCGGATCAGTGATTTGCCTCCAAAGTTCTTGCTTTAAGCATGCTTCAAAGGCTTCTGCCTTAGCTTTTGATGTTTGTCTGGTGCTTTTGTTTATACGCTTGCGCTTATCTCCATAGCTTAGCTCAAACTTTGTGTACCAATACTTACTCTCTTTTTTCTTATAGATCATAGGTTATGCTCCAGTGAATACCTATGCTATTAACTTAATGATAAAAAGAGGAAAATACAGAAGGGTTTATTATTTATGTTCGACTATTTACAGCTTGAAATTCAGCTTCATTAACACCTGTATGAATATAACGTAGAACACCTTCTCTTGATTTCCAGCCTCCAGCGGCTGCTATTGTTTCTATTGTTGCCCCTTTACGTCTCATGTCAGTGGCAAAATAATGACGGGTTTGATGCAGCACAAAGCTTTCAGGTAATCCGGCCTGCTTACATGCCTTGCGGATTCTAGCTCTTGATAGCTTTAGCATCTTTCCGTTGGAATCTGCAAAAAGTCTTTTATCAGTAATATTATTCTTAGCTTTATATTCATATATCTTTTTTATACAGGCTATAGCTTGATCACTAAGAGGTACATCACACATAACCTTTGCTTTGTTCTTGGATTCAGGTATATGGAATATCTTTTTATCTAAATCTATTTGAGTTTCTTCCATCATGAGAACTAATGTGAGCCTAAGTCCTGTACACCATAGTAGCTCCAAAAATAGTTTATCTAGCGGGTTTATAGCATATGCATCTATAAATTTAGACCAGGTATCCCACGGCAGCTCTATTAAATCGCGACGATTAGATTGAAATGATGGAATAGATGGAACAGCCTTTATTAAACCTAGAGATTTAGCAAGATCTAGCGATTGGCGTATATCTGACGCGTACGTGTTCATTGTGGCAGAGGCCCAATCACACTCTTCCATGCTCATGAAAGTAAAGTATATAAAGGTCTCATCTACTTGAGACAATGGAATGTCGCCCATTAAGTGGCTTAAAGCAACCAATCTTCGGCATTGAGCTCCTAGCTTTTTGTTTTTAGTGCTACTTGATTTTTTACTTTTAGCTTTCTTTGATTTTTTATCTTCACTGTTCTTTTTTTTATATAAAAGTAAAAAGGCATCGTTGAGAGTTTTTCCTTGGAAATCTATGAGGCTAACTCCTTTATCGATAGAGGCTTGATGCAATAGTTCATTAGCTCTAGCTTTTGCTTCAATAGGATCACTTGTCTTTAAACTCATAACGCCGCTTTTTTGATTTAATAACATCTTTAACTTTTTATTGCTCCTAAACGATAAGCATAAGTATTTGCTATCGTTTCTCTTTGTAATTGCTGACTTTGTGAGAGTTACATAGTCTGGAATCTTACCGGATTCAAATGTATCTATGTGTGAGTCAATTAGTTTGGTTTTTTGATTGCTTGTTAGTTCAGAATAAGATTCGATTTTATCTATATGTTCTGGCAAATAATCATCGCATTGAGACTTTTGTTGTTCTTTCTTGCTTGGTAGTGAAGCAGACGAGGCTTCAGTTGATTGAATGGCTGTTTGAGCTGTACGCTCTTTTGAATCATTAGGCACTTTATCTTCGTTAATAGACTTTCCAGAAGGTAGAGGAGATACAGCGGTCGATTCGAAACTGGCCTTATTCGATTCACTAACAAATTCATGGTCTACATTAGTATTTAATTTATTATCGTCATAAAGTGTTCTTACTTGAGTTTGCATTTCACTTGCTGTTGAAGTGTTGCTACTAGATTCTCCCCACAATACTACCAGCTTATCAATAGGTGGAAATAACCACTCTCCTGAGCGAAGGCGAATAGTGTTGATAAGACCATCGTCAGCCAGACCTTGCACATCGCTTTCTGAAATACCAAGTACACACGCTATATCTTGTAAACTGCTAGCAAACTGATTTGAGCGCACAGCACAACTCACCATGCCATCAGGCATAGTGTTTTGCTTATGGTCTGCGTTCAATTGTTGCATGCAAAGTCTTTTTAATCTGAGAATGTGAAAATTCTAAGATGAAAAAAACTTTCAAACTAAAAAAGATTATGCAAACTTTGTATTTACTAAATAATTTTCACTCAAGCATGAAATTTTATAAGTTGTTGATTTTTATATTTATATAAGTGAAAAGCCAGCATAGCTGGCTTTAGGTTATAACGAGTCAAAAAACGCGTTAACTGATTTATCAAACAAGTGATAAAAATATAAAAATTGTCCAGTGTGTTGAATATGTGATTGCACATCTCGCTTGAACTGTTTCAATAAGTAGAAATTACAACTGAAAAACACGTTCGTAGCTGGGCGCATCTCTTCAGGCAACGCTTGCATAAAAGAGTCGCTAACGACTATAAACTCTTGCTGAGCTACATAATTTCTTACGTAATATATGTAGCCATCATTTTGTTCATATAAAGCAATATATTCTTCATCATTAGCAACTGCAGGTCGCTTCTGAAATAGTTCCACAACGTTTGAGTTAGTCATATTCATCTCCAAAAAGTTTGTCTTCGAAAATAAATACGAGCTACTTATGCAAAATTTGCATGGTCTGCCGCTTCTTATTTGTAATTAAAATTACATGGAGTGAATATGATGGAAAATGACAAATTTAATGCTGCTGTAGCGGCCGATTTTTTAGAGAAAGTTAGTCAGTGCCTTTATCAAGAGTATGACGCTATTTATGACTTAAACTTTACAGAAGATAATTTTGATGTAGAGAAACTGTTATTTCACTGCTTTTCTAGTAGCTACAAAATTAGTTTTAGCTATGAACAGTTATCTCTTCTTAGGTCACTATTATTACTACTTTGCAGCAACACTCACTTATTAATGAGTAATGAGGCTGGTGATACTGAAGACTTTGTTGATGAACGTCAGTTAGAATTTGACTTCGATAACTCGCATTAATTCGCTTGCAGTGAACATGTTTATCTTTAAGTACATATAGGAGATAAACATGAGCCAAACAAAACTTCAAATTGTCAGAAAGTACACAAGAGAATCTAAGTCACCTTTTCAAGACGCATCGACGAGCCTATGGCTTGCAAGTGTCACTAACGAAGACAGGCTTGAGTTAGACTTTTCACAATACATATACGTCCATCGTGATGATGTTGGAAAAGTTGTCGGGGTTAGTATTAGTAAGTCTATTGCTCGAGAGCATAGCCTTGAAAGTCAGTATCTTGAAGGGAGCGGTATGTATCGCATACTTATCTTGTACATTGACCAAATAAAAGATTTCTGCGAACACTGGGCTGATGAATTTGAACAGTTCTTTCTACTGCCGCCTGATTTGTTTTTCGAATTAGCGCAGTGGCATTGGAACACAATCATTGAAAATGATGGTTAATTGAAGCGACTCGAAAGAGTCGCTTTTTCTTGAACATATTACTACCAGATAGCGTCATGTTCTTACTTGCACTGATACTATTCGTTGGCATTCGCTTTTTTATTATCTAGATATACCCAAATAGCGCCGCCAATCATCATTGATAGGGGGACCAGAAAAGTTAAGTATTCAATCTGAAAGTTCATAGCACTTCTCCAATTCAATGTGAGGAAAAAATATAGCTCGTTACCTTTGCTAGTAATTAACTATAACACATCGCAAACTGAGCATGATTTCACTATACGGCCTTAGAACAATAGCAATGTCATTTCTACTATCCATCACATGCTAGCTCAAGTAAAAAATAGCGGCGCTAGTAAGATAGTAAACCAGAATTCACTTTACTAAACAGGTAATAAACGCACTTATTTTGCTTGTTTATTTCTTACTTAATAGTGCGAGACATACTGAAATAAGCAGGACGCTCAATCATCACTTAGCAAATGTCGTTACCACCGCACCCTGGCGGAGGACCTAGATTTGGCTTCTTTAGGAGGTCAGCTCGCATATATAAGCGGTTTGCGATAAGAGTTAACTGTAGGGAGAGTTAGCTGTGTGAGTTGCACGAATGCGTTGCAGCAAACTCAGATGAATGGCAGAGCAATAAAAGAGAAAAGCAGGCACCATGTGCCTGCTTTTCTCTTTAGATTTCTCATCGACCAAACTAATGTATTTGCAATGTCTTTACAGTTGTAAAGTATAGGTATACTTGCGTACATCGTCAGTATACCTTCCTCTTTGTGTAAAATTCCCTCAGTTAGGACCAAATTTGCTTAAACACTATTTACATATATACAATACAGAATGTAGAATGCAAATGATAACTAATATCATTAATTTTAAATGGAGTATTTATGAGATTTATTAGTTCGCTGCTGTTATTAAGTTCAACTCTAATAGCTTGTTCGTCTGTTTCAGAGGCTAAGACATATAATGGAGCGGAGTGTTATCAGTGCACTAGCTTAGAGAGGCAATCTAAAGCAAATTCATGGGCTATGAACAACATTAGCAAATCAAACCTTGGCTCAAGCAATTCTAAAACGGTTCATGTTGTAGATTTATATAACAAAGAAATTTCTACATACAAAGTTTGGTTGGAGTCAACGCCACTTCCACCACCAAGACCACCAGAGGTTGCCCCTAGGTCATCTTTAACAGCAACTTCTAGCACAGTGCAGAGATACATAGAAGATGTTAAGAGTTCAATTCAAAGTCTACATGCAAGCGCCCAAAATATAGAGATACAAACTGGTGGAAGCACTGGTATTGATAATGCGTGGTCATTTGTAAATTGTGCATTTTGCAAATCTGAAATTAACTCTCAGCTAAATGACAGTATATATTCTTCAATGAGAACAGCTGAAGCAAGTTTGATCTCAATTGGTAAAGCTTTTGGTTTGATTAAAACTGATATTCCAGATCAGTTTATTATACCGCTGTCATCAGGAGGACATATCAAAGTGTCTCTTAAATTACTTTCTCAGCCAATTAAAATTGAAGCAACAATAAATGAAGTTGTAGATGAGAATGGAAATATAATTCCTAAAAATGCAAAGGAGCTAGCTGATTTGAGAATTAGAGTAGGTACTATTTCTCAAGCAAATAGTATTAATATTACCATAAAAAATTTCAACTATTTTATCCCTATCAGAACAGGAACGGTTACAATCAAAGATTGCTCAGGTATTAATGCGCCTGCCTGTGGTGGTTAAATTTAAGTTAAAATAAATGATTGAGGGTTGCTAAACCCTCAATCATTAAAGGTTGTTCATTATCTAATCGGGTTTTACTATATTATCCTTTGATTGCAGATGTAGCGTAAATGATTTTCGCGGTTAAATATAAGCGTGAAGCTTCTGCATTTTTCTAACTCAAGCCTATGAGTTCTATTAGTAGAAAAGTGACTAAAACTACTATTAACAGAATCAATATAATTCACCTTTTTAAGTTTAGTTATAGGTATGTTGAGTCATGGGCTTTACTACCCAAATGCGGCTAACCTTTTTCCTTTTTAAGAACTTGTTTCAGTCTAAAAATCAATGTAATGAAGTAGGTGGTCTTAGTCACTTTCATTAAGTATAAATTTCCTCATAACAAACTTATGTATTTGCACAGTACATAAAAGAGGAGAAACTGTGTGAAGACATTACGCTTAAAGTTCGTTCTAGATTTAGTTCGAGTTATCGTGAATGTAATTTATATATCTGTGGTTATTGCGGTTGGATTTTGGGTCGTGGACTATTTTTCCATCTACAAAGCTGCATCAAGTTACTCATTTTCGGGTATTGATGGATATGCACGACTTATTATCGCATTCATATTTGCAGAAATATTAGGCTATGTAGAATTAAGCTTAAGAGAAAAATACTTGTAATACTCAGCGCCCAACGGGCGCTTTTTTAATGAAGTTTGTGGTCGAGCTGTTGACGCTATGTCTAACTTATTTTTGGACAAAAAAGAGTTAGTGTCGGCGGATTGCTCTATGCAATTTATATAAAGTGACCCCTAATTAGCACCGCCTCTCTAAGACTTAAGCAGAGCTTACTTGTAAGGCTCTGTACTTTTTATAACATCCTCTACTAACCTAGGCATCATTTCTTCAACAGAGGCTAGCTGAGTGCCGATATCCAAATTACCTTTCTCAGCTATCACCTCAATATCAGAGAATAACTCTCTTAATTTGTTAGCGCTTATTTCACCACACATCCCTTTTAACGCATGCGCTATTTGACGGACTTCTTCACTATTCCCTTTTTTGTGTTGCTCTATTAGTTCCTGCACTTTAATTGGTGCTTTTACAACAAACACTTCACAAATTTTGTTTAGTAAGACTTCTTTATTTAATAATCGTGCAAGGGCTTGTTCGCGGTCCCACAGCTTTTCTTCGAGTTCATTAGCAACAAGAGGTATTGCTTTAGATTGCCCCTCGTAGCTTGATAAAGACCATTTAACGACCTTCTCTAATACTTTAACTGCCTCAATTGGCTTACTCACATAATCACTCATCCCCACAGCTAAGCATTTTTCCTTTTCACCTGCCATCGCGCTTGCGGTCATTGCAATGATAGGAACATCAATAAACGACTCTCCGGCTTTTCCTGTGCGTATTTTTTCACATACTTGATAACCATCTAAAATTGGCATTTGGCAATCCATCAGTATGCAGTTTATTTGCTTCTCATTTGTGTTGAAGTGATTTAAAAGTTCAATTGCATCTTGTCCATTACTTGCTGTTAAAATATTTATAGGCAGCTCATCTAATGCGCCTTTAGCAACTTCAATGTTGATTTCGTTATCATCGACAATCAATACCGTACAATCTTTTATTTGCTCAATGACATCATCTGAAAGTTCAAAGCCGCTAGTTTCAGAAAGTAGATATAATGGCTCACTTTTTGGCACTTCGTAGCCAGCTACTTGCACCAGCTCTGTTTGGGTTATAGGTTTAGTGATTTGAGATACTTTTGATGCAATACCTTTAGGGAGTGGATTTCCTGGTTGATGAAACGTTATAAATTGAGCACTTTTGTTATTTTCGCTTAAAACTTCAATGATTGAACCTATGTTATTCGTTGTATCATCTTCATAGTCTAAGAATACGTAGTCAAAAGCTTTGTTTTTATGGACGCTAAGTTCCGCCATAGAGCATGTGCTGACAATACCTCCCTGTAAACTGATTGCCTTTTCTAAAACTTCCCAAATATTCTGATTACTGCTCGCCACCAAAATTGCTTTATTCTCGTAATATTTTACAGGAACCTGAATGCTTTCTGCATTGCAGCGAACTTTAATATTGAAGGTGAAAACACTGCCTTGGTTTAACGTTGAACTTACAGAAATGTCTCCATCCATTAATTGGCATAATTGTTTACAAATAGACAAGCCAAGTCCAGTCCCCCCAAACTTTTCTGATATTGCCGTACTTGCCTGCTGAAACGCATCAAATAATTGTCCTTGCGTACTAGGCGCTATCCCTATTCCCGTATCTTGGACCTTCACTTTTAAATCATGTAACTTTTCCGATATGCGCTCAGAACTAACAGTGACTTTTATATAGCCTTTGTCAGTAAATTTTATCGCGTTACTGATTAAGTTATTTAAAATTTGGCTGAGTCTGAGCGGATCTGTTTTAATATTCTCACAGTTTAAGTCACTGGTATCTAAATATACATTTAACCCTTTATCAAAGGCTCGAATAGCACTTGATTCAACTAGTCTTTCAATTAGTAGTTGTAGATTGATTGTTTTAAGATTTAGATCCAGTTTACCTGCTTCAATCTTAGATAAATCAAGTATGTCATTAATTAATAGATTTAAATTTGATGCACTTAGATCCATCATTTCAACAAGGTTTCGTGATTTATCAGACAACTCTTCTCGTTTTAAAATATTTAAAGTGCCAATGACCCCATTCAATGGAGTTCGAAGCTCATGGCTTATGTTCGATATAAATGCGCTTTTAATATCGCTATGCTTGATCGCATCATCTTTAGCCTCTGCAAGTGCCTGAGTACGCTTTCTAACTTTCGCTTCTAGCTCTGTATTTAATCGTTTTACTTTTATTTCAGCTTCTTTTTCTTTTGTTATATCTCTAATAATTAAAGCAAGTCCAATTAAAGTACTTTGTTCAGAAAATACGGGACTAACAGATATCGCAAAATGAAACGTTGTTTCGCCAAATTGTTCGGAGAATTCATCTTTAATTTGTGATTTTGAGCTTTGTATATCATTAATGTAGGTCTGGGTGGGTAATTTTGAGAGAAACTCAATGTCTATTGCTGGTTTCCCTAATGCTGTCACTTTAGAAATTGATAACAAACGCTCCGCTGTATTATTTATACTTGTTAACTCACCCTCTAGATTTAACCCAACGATTGCATCGATTGACCCATCAACTATTGCAGATGCTTCTCTGCGAGCTTCCGCTAATAACTGGCTCCTCGTTGCATTTCTATAAAACATTATAAGTAATATGGAAGTGAAAACACCAATAGCCGCTAGGAAGCCATAAGTGATTTCACGTTTCTCATTAACTAACATTTCTACGTATTTTTCAGGTACTAAAAGATTAAAGTTAATATATCCATATTTATTCCTAGGTCTTGTTTTCACTTTTGTAGAATGTACATAAAACTGCAAGTTAGGGTTAAGTTTTGATGTTACCGTGTAGAGCCCTTGATATTGAACTTTCTGACTATAAACTTTTTCCCACGTTAGGTCTGGGTTTAAATCTCGTGAAAATTGATAGTCTTCTACAGGATGGTAAATAAAGTCACCTTCAGAGCTACTAATAATTAAATCAGAGTAGTTAAAAACGGTTCGTTTAAGATTATCAATGAGTGCATTAGCATTTACATTCATAATTAAAAATGCATACCGCTTTCCTTTATCACTAAAGATGGGAATAGAAAAACGTAACATTGGCTGGTAAGGAAAAACCACTTCACCAAATTCTTTATTTAAAGTAAGTGGCGACATGTAAATTTGATTCGTTTCAAGCTGAGAGCTTGGTAAAAAGTATAGCTCACCGCTTTTAGCCTGCAATGAGTAATCAGGCACAGCCTCTACAGATGCGCCTACTCTTTGCACGCGTATTAACTCTCTACCCTCGGCAGTAACAGCAATAACACGAAGTTGCTCAACAGCGAGGTTATTTTCCATAAAACCAATAAATATGGTTTCTAGACGCTCTTTCCACTGGTTGTATGTAGTACCATCGTATGGATCAATTCCATCATTAAATTCAGCTCTTGGTAATCCCGATATAGGGGGGGTTGAGTATAAAAAGCGGAGATCTGATTTTGACTCAGCAATTGAACTAGTTACTATTTCTTTTAAGCGCTCTTGTGTCTCAGTAAACTCTTGATCAATTGACCCTAAAACATCACTTTTAACGTGTCCTTCAAAAAAATAAACTGCAAATAAGGCAAAAATAAAAAACACAAAGGAAACTATTGTTAAAAATACCTTCGAACCAACTAAACTTGCACCACCTTTATTATAAATATCCATACTATGTCCGCTTAATATTTGTTCTACACCACTTTAGCAAGATAGACCGTAAAGCGTCATACTCGAGTGGCTTTGCGATATAATCATCCATTCCGGCATCAAAACAGCGCTGCTTATCTGCACTTAATACATTAGCAGTTAAAGCAATAATTGGTGTATGTTTGAAAGCAGAAAACTCTCTAATTTTTACAGTGGCTTGCGGACCATCTAATACTGGCATTTGCATATCCATAAAGATAATATCAAATACACCTAGTTCACATTGTTCAACAGCTTCCTGACCATTGTTTGCCATATTTATAGAGGTAATATTAAATTCATTGAGCATCGCTTCAATCACTATCTGATTAATGTCATTATCTTCAACAACAAGCGCATTAATATTCGATAAATCTATATCTTCTTTAGGTGTAGTTAATGAAGCATCTTTATGATCTAAGTCCATTGAAGATAGTGTGCGCTTTGCTAACAGAGAAAAATAAAAATGAGATCCTTCTCCTAGTGCACTTTCGACTTGTAGAGGTGCTTCCATCAAATCTAATAATTTATTTGATATAGTGAGGCCCAACCCTGTACCACCAAAACGTCTTGTAATAGACGTATCTGCCTGAGAAAATGCTTCAAATAGTGTATTCAAGTGTTCACTTGCAATCCCGATCCCTGTGTCTGATACATTAAACGTAAGCTTTACTTCATCAAACCCAATCTCTTGTATGTTTACAGTTAACGAAACGCTTCCTCTCTCTGTGAACTTAACAGCGTTACCCAGTAAATTTATCAATACCTGCTTTAAGCGCGTTTCATCGGCCAAAAAAGTCAGTTTTTCAACTTCCGGAGTTGTAGAGATATAAAGCTGAATATTCTTACTAGCTGCTTGCTCCTGAAATAGGTGTTTTAGCTCCTCTAAAAGATAGCTTAAATCTACTGGTTCAGACTCAAGTTCAATTTTTGAAGCCTCAATTTTACTCAAATCAAGAATGTCGTTAATAATCACTAATAAGCTAGCACCTGAAGACTGTATGAGGTGTAGCATTTTGCTTTGTTCTTGTGTGAGTGTCGTGCGGCTCATCTGGCGAGCCATGCCTAAAATACCATTCATCGGTGTTCTAATTTCATGGCTCATATTTGCTAAAAACTCTGACTTAACTTTTGTTGTATGCTCAGCACTTTGCTTCGCTTCAGATAGGTCTTTACTTAGCTCTCTAAACTTATTAGCTGCCTTGGCTAAAATACCAATTTCGTCTTTTCTTTTTAAATCATAAATTTGCGCTTCCAAATCTCCGTCTAAGAAATGTGTGAAGCTATTTGTTAAGCGTTTAATCGCACGTATAATTTGCAAGTGAAAGAATGCTGATAGAGAGACAATGTAAATAACAACTATCAAAGCAAGTACATTTAAAATGCTTTCTGTCATTGAAACCGTCTTTTGAGCATCCCGTTTTATTTGTTTTAGTTGCGTTAACGAATCTTCCCTTAAGCTATTCGCAAGCGTACTAAATTCAATTGCATCTCCAGCCATTACTACATTTACTAAGCTTAAATAGTTTCGATTAGCCTGAACACTTTTTGAAAAAGTATTTCGATAGCTATTAGACAAATCGATCATATTTTTAAATTTAGATTTATCTGCAACGTTTTTAGATAGCGAGTTCAGTATTTTTTCAACTTCAGCTCTTTTGGCATAATCTTTTTTTGTTAAAAATTGATAAGCATCACGATGCAGCATATGCCATAGATTAAGGTACTCTGTAACAAACAACTTCTCATTTGTATCAGTAGCCTTCGCTTTTAAATTTTCAAGAAGTGAAATTGCGTTCAAATAAATTTGCGGTAATTCTTTTTCAATTAAGTCATTCCGTCGTGTAAAGCGAAATGTCAGTACTTTTAAGTTAGCGCCATAACGACTTACAAGCTCCGTCATACCATCAAGATGAATTTGAATACTTTCCGAGCCTTTTATTACATTAATTTCAGCTAATCGCTT
Organism: Pseudoalteromonas simplex; assembly: GCF_015278155.1. Classification (NCBI taxonomy): domain Bacteria; kingdom Pseudomonadati; phylum Pseudomonadota; class Gammaproteobacteria; order Alteromonadales; family Pseudoalteromonadaceae; genus Pseudoalteromonas; species Pseudoalteromonas simplex. The sequence goes on along the minus strand of NZ_JADILN010000004.1, from coordinate 11,329 downwards.
TTCAATACTTTCAAAATTTTCCATGATTTTTTTAAAAACGGGTGCACTACCTGATGCACCATAAACTGAGATATCCCTTTGCATCTCAACAATATCTTTATTAATTTTTAAAATATCTACAGCATAGTTGCTAATCTTACCGATGTTATTAAAAGAGTCCTCAATCGTTTTAAGCCTTTGATTCATAATCAAATAACTCGCGCTCATAGCGACTAAGACAAGCACCATTGCTAGCGACATTTTGACAGCAAGAGATTTTGAAAAAAAACTTAACAATTTACTTCCTTATGCGTTAAGTAGTTCATACCACTTATCTAAACTGTAATCATAATTTGGCATCACAGTATTCCAAACCGCAATATTCGAAAACCGTTTAATATAACTGCCACCATCCCTTATTTCGCCTGCTTTAATAGATACTTTTCCATCTGTTCCCTTCAAGTCAGTTGACGCTTCTTGTCCTTCATACCAATAGTTCCACTCAGGTTTAGACATAAGCGGTTGGCTACGACTAGGGTTAGAAATGTAATATCCTTGCCTTGCTATAAATGCACCTGGGTAGCCAGATAACCACCAGTTCATATACTCATACGCAGCATCTTTAACATGCCCATGGGTATTTTTTGATAAACACATAACTCCATGCCATGCTCTGTAACCTTCTTTTGGCGATGCATAAGTTACTGGAATGCCTTGCCCATTTAGCGCACTGACACCTGGTGAGAACATACTTTGAATGGTCACTCGGTTCATTTTCATAAAATCAACAGATTGTGGTACTGACGTCCAAAAGCCTGAAAAATGACCTTGGCGTTTCTTTTCAAATAAAACGGCAAATAATTGGTCAATCTCGGCAATAGTCATATTGCCTAAATCATTAAATTTCATTAATCCTTTAGCTTGAGCAGCTAGAGCAGCGTCAAAAATGCCTATTGTTGGTGCATTAACTAATGCTACTTTCCCTTTATTCTTTTCATCTAATAACCATGCCCAAGACTCTGTTTCGTAAGGAATACCTTTTTCAATTACATTCGTGTTATAGCCAAATGAATCTACATTATGTACATAAGGCATGAAGCTAATTAATTTGGATGGTGTTTTTCCTAACGAACCATCCTGCTGTGCATAAAGAAGCTTATTTGGTGAATCGCCTGAACCTAACTTTGCATCCGGTACAATTTTGCCTATCTTGGAAAGTGGGTTTATTTCATCCCAATAAACAAGTCTATCAACCTCGATTGGCTGAATGGCATCTGCTTGCCACAAAATATTAATAGAGTCAGACCATTGCTCATACAAATCAAAAGAACTAGGGTCTGCTGCTGCTTTTTGCAAAACGGCGGCACTTCCCATTGGCGAAAACTCAATGTTTATACCTAGTTCGCGCATTGCTCTTTGTCTAAGCTCTTCTTGCAACGTAACATGTGTTCCCATTACACGAAGGGTTACTTTGTTCTTTGCAAAAACATAAGGGGCTTTAAACGCAAGTGTTGATGCCGCAGCACCAACACCGAGTGTTTTTAGAAAATCTCGACGCTTTTGGGAATGTTCCATTGTATTTCTTGGTAAGTTAACAATCTCCAAAGTATAGGCTATGTTCCTGAGGTTTCTACAAAAAGCAGTAAGAAAAGCCTAAATCAATCACAAAAGCTAAGCCTAAAACAGTTTCGCCCATCATTTTTAGCCGCATAAAGCGCCTTATCTGCGCAATTAATTAGCTCATTAAAGCTCACCTTATTTTGATGCTCACAGATAACCCCACCGATACTGACTGTCGCGCGGCCCCAAATAGACTTAACATGCGGGATATTAATTGTCTCAAGCTCAGTTGATATACGGTCACATATGAATTTAACACCTTCGAAGTCAGTGTATGGCAGTATGATAAGAAACTCATCGCCACCATATCGTATTGCTATATCTTGAGGTCGTTGAATAGAACGCTCAATAACATCAGCAATTAGTTTCAGGTAAGCATCTCCTTGCGGGTGCCCGTATTGATCGTTGTATAACTTAAAGAAATCTAGATCAAGCATTAGCAAACTGAACGGTTTCTTCTCTCTTGAAGTTTGTTTAAAAACATTAGCAACTTCAAGGTCTAAATAGTGCCGATTAAATAAGCCTGTCAACGAATCTTTATAAGTAAGCTGTAATAGCTTTTCTAATCGAAGCTTATTCTCTAAGTGATTTTTTGTACGATGTATCAACGTGGATGCTGTGATGGGTTTATCAATAAAATCGGTAGCTCCGGCTTCCCAGCATGCATTTTGACACTCTGTATCGAAAGTCGAAGTTATGAAAATTATTGGGATATTTTCGAAAGTAGCTTTAGCCTTAAGTCGCCTACAAATATCCAGACCACTTATATCCGGTAAATTAATATCTAGTAAAATCAAATCTGGAAGTAAATCCTCACAGGCTTCTAAAACAGCCTGACCAGAAGAGTATGCATCCACGGAGAAATGCTCCTCTAAAATAACACCTAGACTTAACCTGACCATCTCATCATCATCAACAATGAATACTTTACATTGTGATAATGGTTTTAAACTTAAGGGCATAATATTCCTTCAACCGTACTACTTTGTATTAGTTTGTTAGCCCTGTCGATATCCAAAGGCTTACTTAGTAAATAACCTTGACCAATTTGACAACCAAGCTCTTGCAGTCTGCCTTTTTGCTCCAAAGTTTCAATCCCTTCAGCCACAATTTGCAGTCCTAGTGAATGAGCTAATTCAATTATAGTAGTAACAATATTAAATGCTTGAGCATCATCAAGCATATCACGAACAAAAGACTGATCTATTTTCAGCACATCTAATGGGAATAATCTTAAATATGAAAGGCTTGAGTATCCAGTACCAAAGTCATCAAGAGCAATACTCACCCCCATTCCAGAAATAAGCTTTAATTGACTTACAGTATAATCAAAATTTTCAATCAAGGCCGATTCTGTCACTTCTAATTCTAAATAACGGCTAGGTAATTGCGTTCTTTCAAGAATCTCAGCAACAGTATCAACAAGTTTAGTATCTGTGAACTGTTTAGCAGATATGTTTACTGCAACTTTAATAGGAAGACCTTTATCAAGCCAAGTTTTCGCTGCAATACAGCTCTTTTTAAGAACTTGTTCTCCTAAGCGAAAAATAAGCCCCGTTTCTTCTGCATATTCAATAAAGTGAACAGGAGAAATAAAGCCACCTTGCCCATCTTTTAAACGAACTAAGCTTTCTACACCAATCAGTGTGTCAGTGTTCAAATCATATTTAGGTTGATAATGAACGTCGAGATCATCTTCATCTAATGCCTTTCTTAGTTTATTTCCAACCTCAAGACGCCTATTCATTTCAACCTGTAAATCATCACTAAAATAGAAGTAACTATTAGCAGATTCGTTTTTTGCTTTGTACATTGCGGAGTCTGCATGGCGAAGCATTTCTTCTACACTTGATGCATCATCAGGGTACACACTTATGCCTAAACTTGCTGAAAGAACATGCTGCTCACCACCTGACCTGAAAGGCTTACCAATAACATTAAGAACCTGATTAACCAGTGGCTCTAAACTTAAAGAATTAGCCGAGTGAGGAACAACGAGTGCAAATTCATCTCCCCCAACACGTGCGACTGTAATATCGTTACATGCGAATCGATCCAAGCTGTGACCAATATGTGCAATTATCTCATCACCGATATGGTGCCCTAAGGCATCATTAATAAACTTAAACTTATCTAGATCAAGTAACATTAAGCTTAACTTAGTGTCATTAAAAGCTGCCCTAGCAATACCCTGCGTAAGTCTATCGTGAAGTAACATTCGATTTGGTAATGATGTTAATTGGTCATGATGAGATAGATATGTCATCTGCATCGACATAGCTAAGGCTTCGCTCACATCTTGAAATACCATAACAGCGCCGCATTGATTATGGTTTTTATCAAGAATTGGAGCTGCGCTGTCTTCAACTCGATGTTCAATTCCTTGCTTACTAATCAATTGCGTATTTAAAGCCATGGCGACAGGTCTATTTTCTTTTAAAGCAACAGATAAAGGATTAATGGATGGTATTTTAGTTGTCGCGTCGCATAACTTCATGACTTCTTCAATATGGCGACCTTTTGCTGCAGTTTGTGACCATCCTGTTAGTCTTTGTGCTACAGGGTTCATGTACACAATATTTGCGTTTTTATCAGTAGAAATAACTGCATCCGCAATCGAATCTATCGTAATTCTCAACTGCTCTTTTTCAGCAAATAGTTCTTCTTGTGTTAGCTGTAATACCTTTTCTTGCGTTCTTATTTTTATATGATTTTCAATACGAATTCGACAGAGTCTGAGGTTTAGCGGTTTAGAAATAAAGTCTATCGCGCCTAAAGATAAGGCTTTTTCTTCAATCGCAGGATCGCTGTGAGACGTAATAACAACAGTTCTAATATGTGCCAAAATAGGCTTTTGCTGTATCACTTCTAAAATGTCAAAACCGCTGACTTTAGGCATTTCTAAATCAAGAATCAAAATGTCTGGTCTAATTTTTTCAATCAGCAGTATTGCTTCAGAGCTGTTGTTAGATGTTGAAATATCTCCAATTCCTTCTAAAGCATGCTCCAGCTGTAAGGTATTAATTTCTTCATCATCAATGATAAGAACGCTGCAATTGTCCATTTAGATTTCCCACAATACTTTGTACCTACTTACAATAACGCTAAAACAGTAAATTTGCGACACACTTTTTTATTAGTCTTAAAATATTATTTTTAGTTTTTTAAGTAGTTTTTGAGGTTGATTTACTTTGCCAGAAAACAGCATATTCAGAGCATAAGAAAATATTAAAGTCGCAATCACCTTCTACAGTTTCTAACTTAGAGCTAAAGAAATTAAAGAAAGAAGCAGATTTCACAAAGTCTTCTCTCAAAACAGAGCTTTACAGTATTTAGATTAACGCATTTTGGGGCAGAAAAGAGTTTAGCTCAAATTTAAACTGACAGTCACTGATTGAAAAAAGGGTAACTGTCAGATCAAGTATGAGCTAATACAAATCAGGAAACCATGTGACCACAATTGCAAGCATTATTGAAATCTAATAGAACTTATCATCAATCACATTAATAAACTTAGTTCTAATAATTATTTGTTCTTTGAGTAACTCGGCTTCTGACTCCGTCAGCAGTGGCTGCTTTGTTTTTTTGTCATACCGTGTTGGCATTTCATTGAGTAGCTGCTTGTAGAAGCGTTGGGTGTCTTGCTGAATTTTTGTTGATGCCACAATAAGAAACACTTTGTCATATAACTTCAGCTCTCCAAATAATGCGCTTTTAAATTTTAAAATGCTTTGTTCATGCTGTTGTTTTCGCTTGAATGAGTGCTCTATTTCAATTGCTGCGACTTCGTTATTGTTCAGTAATACTAACGCATCAACGTTTTTTATATCATTTGATGGGAACAGGCGTTTAAACTCCAACTCAGTCAAATAGGCTTTCCAGAGCGGATTAGGTGTACCGTCTGTATTACTATTTTGAATACCAAGCGCAAGAACTAAGCTTAAAATGCTGTCATGCATAATAGAATTTTGATTCACTTGGTGTATTGGCTCTGATGTTGAGCGAAAAGGGAAGTCAATTTGTGTTAACTCTCGCGCGTATTGTGCGCCTACGTATGATAATACATAGACGCGACCATCTGCCGCACGAATTGTTTTAGCTGCTTGAAGTAACCCCATATCGACGAGCTTGTTTAAAAACTCTAAGGTTTTTGCTCTACTTGTTTGCCATACTTCTGCACATACAATCGCTGATACAAATCCAAACCGCATTGCATGTTTTATTGTCCACTCTAGTTTTACCTGGCCTTGTTGTCGTCGGTTTTTATATTTTTTGTAATGCATATCGATGTCAAAGTAGGGCAGATATACATTACTGTTGGTAATACCTGAAGTATCTTTATCTATCGTCATTTTTATCTCCATCGTGATTTGTTTACTTGGAGATATGAAGGTTTGAGTGATACGAATTTTGCAAACATAGCAATGAATTATCGGTTTTTCATTAGGAGAAGCATTCGCTTCCGTGCACCTAATGAAAATACTTATAGATAAACTAAATATGAAGTTTCACTTCATTAATCGCAAAGGTTTCACTTTGAGATTAAACGCTTACAACCCACGCCAGCTCTCATGTTGACATTCGTCAACGAGCTAGCTCCACGAAGCGTTCGCTTCTAGGGTTGACGCTTAGCGCATGTCCGGCTTGCGCCGCACTAACCCCCCTTTTGCCATGCCAGTCTGCGCATTGATAAATCATGTTGCTTGTAAAGCAGGCAGTCGTTCGTGTCCTCACTTTTAGGTTTACTGTTTCATTGCTTCGCTATTTCACAGTAAATTTTTGCTCCACAAAAACAAAAGCGGGGTTAGTCCGCCACAGTCGGACATGCGCTGCTGCGCTCGAAAATTGGCTTCGCAATTATTCTTACTACGCGATTTATTGAGTTGTTTCACAACTGCTTTTATTGCAGTCAAAGCGGTTGCTTTGATGCGAGATGACGCTTCGCTTTGTAATTAACACCAGAACACTTTCTGCATAATCTACTTTTATTAATCTTTGATAATGCGTGTACGATTATCTCGTTGACAATAAACAGATACACAATCTCGAATTGTAGCGGGGTGAGTATCTTTGCTTTTATTAATGAACAAGCTCTACAAAGAGCCAAGGAGAACGAATTATGAGATAGATAAGATGGTTTGCCTGCACAGCGTTAGCTGTGATTAAACCGTAAACAGGCTGGTGTTTAGCGCTGCACGAGAAGCAAAGCCATAGATAAAAGCAGTCAACACTTTTTATCATTGAAAACTTTTTAGCCGATAAAAGTTTCTATAAAAATATGTTTGCAAATGAGTTTTAAATTCTTAAAGTCAAATAGCACCAAAACTAAAATTAAGGTGCAATTATGACAGAGTTACTAAGTTTAAAACTATTCGGCCATTGTTCTGTAGAGCCATTTATAGAAGAAGATATAGACACACAAGTAACCCCAATTGATGTATGTGATGACATACTGACCAACCCTTTAAATCTCTCAGCGCAGATAGATATGGCTGCTGCAACTGCTTGCGTGCTTACAGGTGAAAGCGATATTTCAGAGCACTTTATAGAGCCTGTATCGTTAATTGATATTAATGACAACTTAGCTTTGTCAGAGTCAATATCGAGTACTGATGAGTGCCATGTAAACCACACAGACCATAGCTTTATGTTATCGGATGAAGGCGGGATCATAACGTTTGATGACGACCATGGTGCCACGGACTGGGGATTTGATGATGCAGGTATCAGTGATAATACAGATTTTTAGGTTAAGCAAAGCTTAGTTTACGTAAGCAAAGAATTAAAAATTTTGTCCTAGTAGTTAGTCCTACCAAAGCCCACATTAGTGGGCTTTTATAGTTTTCAAACCCTGTTATTGATTCAGTATGTTCTGTTTAATATGTATTTACGACTTCGCCTGGTTTCAATCATAAGTGCTTACTCATTTTTTTCTCAAAGTAGGGTAATGTAAAAGCGTTAAAGGTCTGCTTTTAACAAGGAAAAGGTGGTTGGACAAACTCATATTTGGACAAAAACGAGCTAGGTCGTCGGCTGTATTTGATGAATTTCGCATACAAACTTCTATGGCTAGCGCGACCATAACCCACAACCGACCATAGTGCTTTGGGCTAAACTGGCACTTGCGTCAAGCCCAAAAAGCTCAGCGGAAGGAGTCGGGTTGATGGCCCCGTTAGATGCTTCTATCTTTAAGACGAGACTCAAGGAACCCCCTTATTTTTTCTCTCTCTTCATCTGACTCAATTAGATCACATAATCTTTCTAAGCTATCTTGGAGTCTACCCAAAGAATCAGATTCATTGTATGAATAATCAATAGGTGTTTTTAGATTGAAATCAGTATTTGCAGCAACACTACTGGTATGAAGTCTCTCTGAAGGTTCATAATATTTTATATTCGCTTCAAGAAATTCTAATCTTCTAGCCATGTAATCTACACAATCCTGAGATACCGCCAGTATATGTTCAGTTATTTCCTTGAAATCTGGAGGATATGCAAAGTCAATAAAGGATGAAAACACCTTGTGTTCACCTGATTCTTTTACATAAGAGTTAATTGCAAGTTCCAAAACAGCGATGTTGTAGAAAATTGCACTTGGTATCAAGTTCCCTTTCATCTCTAAATTAAAGAGAGATGGTTGCCATTGAATGCTCTTTTCAAGCAATTTAGCATCTAGATGGCCTACGCCCTTATTTCTAATATGTTTAATGAAATCGAGTTTTCTCCTCAACTGGGACATATTCGAGCTTTTAAAACCTAAAGCATTAAGGGAACGTTCTATTTGATTAAGATTATCTGTTAGGTTTGTCAATGTGATGACGAGAAATCTGAAATTCCTAAAGTAGCTCAATAAACTATCAGCATCATTTCGAACATCTATCATCATTTCTGTAGATGCAGTGATATCATCCAATGTGAGAAGCATTGTCAGATAAGCTTTCTTTGCGTCTATTTGTTCAGGACTAAACATTCAATATTTCCATAATCAATGGTGAATTGCTCTAGCATCTAACGCCCAAATCAGCTGCTCTGTAAGCGTCGGCTACCTTTGCTTGTTAAATGTTTTTTTCGCTATTTTTCTTAAATTTAAAGAACTTTTTGCTTGAGCTATCTTGCCGACTGTTTGTGATTCAACGGATTCATAATAACCAAGCCTTTCCGTTAACTTAACTAGCAACTCTCGAACTTTAGTTTGATCAAACAAATGATTCGGCTGTGTAAACTTATTATCTACAACGCCTGCGTATAAACTATTGTTTTTATGAGCATTTAATTTCGATGTACTCGTCAACCCGTTTTGAAAATCACGAAGATCTGAATCATCAGAACGAATTTCACTATTTAGATAGTTTTCTACATGCATGAAGTCTATTTTTTTTATATGACTAGATATCCTCTTGTTAAAAACTTTCCAGTCGATTGACTCACCATTGGCTACATCCATTGCTATGCCAACGAGCATCGGAAGCTTGGAAAGCTCTTCATTACAAATATGCGCTAATGTGTATGCACGAGCATAAAAACCATGGCTTTCAAGTAATAGGGCTTCTTTATACAAGCTCTGCGCATTTTGTAAAACACAAACTCTCGCATGTTCTAACTCTTCAATATTTAAATTTTTCACCGTGCTATCAACTCCATTTAACGTCGCAATAACGGGCGCTTACCAAACTGCCCAAAACTGCTTAATCATTTATATTCACAACACTTTGAAAAACTTCCGCATTGACAAAGCGTCCCTTTTTATAGCCTTGTTATATTTACACTTTTCCCAATGCGCAATTTACAGCTTCTTGTAAATGTGGCGGGTTTCTTTCTGGGTACCTTTCTCTGATTATTACTTCGATTGCATTTCTAAAAGCCTTGGACAAATGAATAATATCCGTGCCAACAGAATCAACATTTACAGGTTCAAACGTGTATCGAGCATGAGTAAAAAGATTCTTATAGCGTTCTAATTTCGACTCAATGTCAAGATTTGGCAGCTTTTCTTTTAACGCTGCTTTATCATCGAGATCTATTTCTAAATACAGTTTAAGGAGATCATGTCCTTTTTTAACCTTTTTATATCCCTCATAGCCGTCAACTTTGTCTTGGATGACTAAGAAAGACTTTAAATAGATTTCAATCGATAGTGCTGCATTTATAGCGGCAACCCAGAGACAACCATCGGTTTTAGACAATACTACAGCCGCATCTTGATATTGGTTCGCTGAAGAAAAAACCCTTTTGTTAGGGACTTGTTTCATAACCTTCCTCTATAAATATAACAATTTAATATCGACCCAATGGGTCGTTTTCTTGACTATAGGAGAAATACGGAATCACTGTATATAAGTACAGTCAAATTTAGAACTAACTCAATGAGAACTCGTTCACCATTTTTAAACCATATCGTCGAATTTATGCTGACTAAGCAATATTCGCTCAGAACCGATGATACCCCGTTAAGCAAAATTTTCTAGCTTGTTTTGGGGCATAAACGAGTTATTGTTGAAAGTTCGCTATTGGCGATAACGGGAAAATAAGAAATAGATATAAGGAAACTCAATGGTTATTAAGGACGAACAAAAAGAGCTACCAATACCTGTTGAGTGGCGACAAATATTACACGCCGTTGTGGAGTGCCTCGTTAAAAATGACTACCAGTCCATTAGTAAAATTTCATTAGTGTCAAAATTACCTGAGGCTACCTCAATCCAAATCAATTCTTACATTGAAGATTACGGTGAAGAGTTGATTAGCTTACCTGAAGACGCATGGGATTCATCTGTCTATGTTTGGCAAAGAGGTTATTGGGATGTTCTAGTGGATTTATGGACGAGAAATGAAGGCCATAGTGATCTGGTTTTAAGTGTTAGGGTTTACGAAGAACGAGAAAGTTATCGGTTTGAGGTGCAGATGGTTTGTGTTTTTTAAGCTTAACAGCAACGGCTAAAATGCCACAAAGCCCGTGATCGTAAGTGTTTAGCTTCAAGTAAATTATATAAAAAACTGTGACGATTTTTTGCCATTGTGACAACATTTTGTCACAGTTACAAAATATTAAGTGTTAAAATATCAATAACTTAGGTTTTAATCAATGCTCTTACACAAATTCAAAATCCGTTGCCTTCGGGCGTGGCGGTTCAAGTCCGCCTACTGGTACCACTTTTGAACCCTAGCCAATTGGTTAGGGTTTTTTTATGCCTGAAAAAAGTAGTTAGCGGACTTGAGCGCCACGCGAGGCATGGCACTGAAGCAAGTAAAAGTCCGCCTACTGGTACCACTTTTGAACCCTAGCCAATTGGTTAGGGTTTTTTTATGCCTGAAAAAGTAGTCATCGGACTTGAGCGCCACGCGAGGCATGGCACTGAAGCAAGTAAAAGTCCGCCTACTGGTACCACTTTTTAACCCTAGCCAAATGGTTAGGGTTTTTTTATGTCTGAAAAAGTAGTCACCGGACTTGAGCGCCACGCGGGACGTGGCACTGAAGCAAGTAATAGTCCGCCTACTGGTACCACTTTTGAACCCTAGCCAATTGGTTAGGGTTTTTTTATGTCTGAAAAAGCTACCAGCCATCAGCTGTCAGTTTTTAGCCGAGTGATCTGACCCCGATAAAGTAGACACGGGGTTTAATTAACTTGTTCGTACTGCATGGGACTTTTATACCCTAGGGTGCCATGCCTTCTTACTGAGTTGTAGTATTTTTCAATATAAAAATACGTTTGTGTTGTCATTTCACTACGAC
>NZ_JADILN010000030.1:0-751 GCF_015278155.1 Pseudoalteromonas simplex | reverse complement strand
TGAAGACTACAACGTTGATAGGCAGGATGTGGAAGTGGTGTGAGCCATTAAGCTAACCTGTACTAATTACCCGTGAGGCTTAACCATACAACGCCAAACGCGTTTTATGACAGCGTAACRRACAGAAGTTAAGTTACTAAAGTAGACAWTTACTTGATATCAGAATTCCAGATTTTAGTTAATTGCCAAGGCGATTAACAAACCAAATTTGCTTGGTGACAATAGCGTTTTGGACCCACCTGACCCCATGCCGAACTCAGTAGTGAAACGAAACAGCGCCGATGATAGTGTGGCATTTGCCATGTGAAAGTAGGACATCGCCAGGCTCCAAATTCAGTCGCAAGACTTTAAATTAAAATAATAAGAAAATTGAAAAGAATTTTCTTGGTGACAATAGCGTTTTGGACCCACCTGACCCCATGCCGAACTCAGTAGTGAAACGAAACAGCGCCGATGATAGTGTGGCATTTGCCATGTGAAAGTAGGACATCGCCAGGATCCAAATTAAAGAAAGCCCGATTCGAAAGAGTCGGGCTTTTTTGCGTCTGGGAGCTGTCAGCTTTCAGCCGTTAGACGTCAGCTGAAATACAGAGATATCAGAGGTTATACCATTCCGCTTAAATATCTGATCTAATATAGGCTATATAAAATCACCGGTTAATAACATTGAATCCAAACATATCTGAACAGCTTTTAGCGCTTTCTCGTAAAGAACCAAACGCACGAAAACGCATGCGATTGCTCGCAGTGT
>NZ_JADILN010000029.1:0-767 GCF_015278155.1 Pseudoalteromonas simplex | reverse complement strand
GGGATTCGAACCCCTGTTACCGCCGTGAAAGGGCGGTGTCCTAGGCCTCTAGACGATGGGGACACAAAATGTGTCACTAGGACAACTGAATAGTTAGACTCGATTCAGACGAGCTTTTAATAACACATCACTTAAAGTAAGTGGCGTCAACAAAAGATTCGTACTCTTTATAACGTCGTGCATAAGATTGCGCGGTGTTCACCGCCCCACTACACATAACCTAATTAAATAAGTGGCGTCCCCAAGGGGATTCGAACCCCTGTTACCGCCGTGAAAGGGCGGTGTCCTAGGCCTCTAGACGATGGGGACACAAAATGTGTCACTAGGACAACTGAATAGTTAGACTCGATTCAGACGAGCTTTTAATAACACAACACTTAAAGTAAGTGGCGTCCCCAAGAGATTCGTACTCTTGATAACGTCGTGCATAGATTGCGCGGTGTTCACCGCCCCACTACACATAACCTACTTGAATAAGTGGCGTCCCCAAGGGGATTCGAACCCCTGTTACCGCCGTGAAAGGGCGGTGTCCTAGGCCTCTAGACGATGGGGACACATGATGTGTCACTAGGACAACTGAATAGTTAAACTCGATTCAGACGAGCTATTAATAACACAGCACTTAAAGTAAGTGGCGTCCCCAAGGGGATTCGAACCCCTGTTACCGCCGTGAAAGGGCGGTGTCCTAGGCCTCTAGACGATGGGGACACAAAATGTGTCACTAGGACAACTGAATAGTTAGACTCGATTCAGACGAGCTTTTAATA
>NZ_JADILN010000028.1:0-1010 GCF_015278155.1 Pseudoalteromonas simplex | reverse complement strand
ATTGCAATAGCTGCGGCTTCTTTCTCACCCAATGTTCGCCCGTGTAAATCACTGACACAAGCACAACAAAGCTTACAGTCGATAGAGCGAATGCGTGCGTTAGCTGAAAAGCAGAAACGACAGCTGGCTAATCAAATCAGAGGCTTGTTACTTGAATTTGGGATTGTAATTAAGCAATCAGAATRCGCGTTTAGGCAAGCTATTCCTGAGATTTTAGAAGATAGCGATAATGGGTTAACCGCTGGTTTAAGGCAGTGTCTAGCTCAGTGCTATGAATTATTTAAAGCGCAATCAACATTAAAAGAAACATTAAATGAGTTACTGACAGGTTTGGTAAAACAAGATGAGCAATGTGAACGCTTACTGGMACTTGAGGGTGTCGGGCCTATCACAGCGGTTGGTTTATTAATAAGCTTAAGTGACACAACCCATTTTACGAGYGGACGYAAYGCGGCAGCCAATGTTGGTGTCACCCCTCGCCAACACTCAAGTGGTGGAAAAGTRCGAATAGGTCATATAGCCAAATACCGTGGCGAGATAACATTACGCAGCCACTTGTTTCTGGGAGCCAGRGCGGTCATCAGTCAGCTAAAGCATCGAGARCCAAAAACGAAAAAAGAACAATGGCTCAAAGCATTAGTTGAAAGACGRGGTGTGAAGTGTGCCGCCATTGCATTAGCAAATAAAACAGTTAGGACAGCGTATGCCATGCTGAAAAAGGGCACGAGTTATGAACCCAGTTTACTAGCCAATTAATATTTAGYCTTCGATAACAGAAACAACAGTATTGACCAAGAACCTGCGTTAAGCGGTTAGACCCACCCTTGATAGCCTGTAAAGTGCCTGGCGTGTTAAAACACCGAGTAGGAGAAGAGGCACAAGGGCGCGAATACATCAAAGGGCCGAGGTAGCTCCTCATTATGAGCCCGCATATAAGCACGCAGTCTGACAAAATTAACGAAGGGTATTGTGCAATAGGAGGAGTCCATATAAGGCGTTTTAACGCCGAA
>NZ_JADILN010000027.1:0-1214 GCF_015278155.1 Pseudoalteromonas simplex | reverse complement strand
CTTAATGCTTAATGCATCACTATAGTTGATTACTCAACGATAGTTGCAACAACACCAGCACCAACTGTACGGCCACCTTCACGGATAGCGAAGCGTAAACCTTCGTCCATCGCGATTGGGCAGATTAGTTCTACAGTCATCTTGATGTTRTCACCAGGCATTACCATTTCAACGCCGTCTGGTAACTGTACGTCACCTGTTACGTCAGTTGTACGGAAGTAGAACTGTGGACGGTAACCTTTGAAGAATGGAGTGTGACGACCACCTTCATCTTTAGAAAGTACGTATACTTCTGAAGTGAACTTCGTGTGTGGAGTGATTGAACCAGGCTTAGCTAGTACTTGACCACGYTCAACGTCTTCACGCTTAGTACCACGTAGAAGTGCACCGATGTTCTCACCCGCACGACCTTCGTCTAGAAGCTTACGGAACATCTCAACACCTGTACAAGTTGTCTTCGTAGTTTCTTTGATACCTACGATTTCAACTTCGTCATTCACGTTGATGATACCAGCTTCAACACGGCCTGTTACAACAGTACCACGACCTTGGATTGAGAATACGTCTTCGATAGGCATGATGAATGGCTTATCGATGTCACGCTCTGGCTCTGGGATGTAAGAATCTAGTGCTTCTGCAAGCTCAACGATTTTGTCTTCCCACTCTTTCTCGCCTTCTAACGCTTTAAGCGCTGAACCTTGGATTAGTGGTAAGTCATCACCTGGGAAGTCGTACTCAGAAAGAAGTTCACGAACTTCCATCTCAACTAGCTCAAGTAGCTCTTCGTCGTCAACCATGTCACATTTGTTCATGAATACGATGATGTAAGGTACACCAACCTGACGAGAAAGTAGGATGTGCTCACGAGTTTGTGGCATAGGACCGTCAGTCGCAGCAACTACTAGGATTGCGCCGTCCATTTGAGCAGCACCAGTGATCATGTTTTTAACATAATCGGCGTGTCCTGGACAGTCTACGTGTGCGTAGTGACGAGTTGGAGTATCGTACTCAACGTGTGAAGTTGAGATTGTGATACCACGCTCACGCTCTTCTGGAGCGTTATCGATTGATGCGAAGTCTTTAGCTACACCACCGTATACTTTTGCAAGTACGTTAGTGATTGCTGCTGTTAGAGTTGTTTTACCGTGGTCAACGTGGCCGATTGTACCAACGTTTACGTGCGGTTTTACGCGTTCAAACTTTTCTTTTGCCAT
>NZ_JADILN010000026.1:0-1924 GCF_015278155.1 Pseudoalteromonas simplex | reverse complement strand
CAGCCAGTGCATCGGATGCTGCAGGCAATGTACGTACTATCAGTTCAAGTGACTTTGATGGTACACCACCGACACTCACCGTTAATGTGGATGCAATAGGAAATGACAATACACCGCTCATCAGTGGTACCAGTGATGCAGGTGAAGGTGCACAAGTGACCGTGGTCGTCACCGATGCCAATGGTGATAGCAGCACCCTGACAGCGACAGTGGATGCCAGCGGTAATTGGTCAGTGAGTCCAACAACGGTCTTAGCTGATGGTCAATTTACTGTTGACGCCAGTGTGCGTGATGGGGTGGGTAACCTCACAGAAGAAACGGTGACTGGGGTCATTGATACCGTTGCACCAAGCTTAACCTTAACGGGCGTTGGGGCAGGCAGTGATGTGACGCCTGAGTTCACAGGACGCAGTAATGAAATTGGTGGCACGGTGACGGTAACGGTGACAGATAATGATGGCACCGTACAAACACTGACCGCAACCGTTGACAGTAGCGGTGATTGGCGCGTGGAAGTACCGAATGGACTCGCCGAAGGTGGCTACACTGTATCAGCAACAATTAGTGATGAAGCGGGTAACCCAACGACGGTCAATGCCACAGGCTCTATTGATACCACAACCCCAGTGGTGGTGGTTAACGACACTGGCTTGGGTAATGACAGCACGCCACTTATTACGGGCACCTCTACTGAGCCAGCAGGAACGGTAGTGAGCTTATCTATTGTGGATAGCAACAGCGATACACATACCGTCACAGCCACAGTGCAAGCCGATGGGTCGTGGCAAGCCACAGCACCGAGCTTGCCTGATGGCGCTTATACCGTGACAGCAACGATTGTTGATGCGGCAGGCAACGTTGGCACCGATACAGGCAGTGGCAGCATCGATACCTTGCCACCGAGCTTAGCGATAGACAGCTTGGGTACCATCAACGACGATACCCCAACAATCAGTGGGACCAGCAATGAGCCGGCGGGCAGTGTGGTTAACTTAAGTGTTTCAGACGGCACAAACACCTATACCTTTACAGCCACGGTACTGGGAGATGGCACATGGTCAGCAGATGTACCAAGCCCATTAAACAATGGCAGCATCAGCATTGATGCCAGTATCACCGATGCTGCGGGAAATGAAACAACCGCCAATGACACCGCGGTGCTGGATACCACCGCACCAAGTATCACGATTAATGTCATTGGCGAAACCAATGATACGACACCGACGATTAACGGCACCAGTGATGCGGTCAATGGCAGCGTAGTGACCGTGGTAATTGATGATGGTATCAACCCAGCAGAAACATTAACCACCACGGTTAATGGCGGAACATGGACAGTCACAGCAAGCAGTGCTTTGGCTGAAGGCGACTTTACAGTCACCGCAACCGTGACAGAAAACGGCATTGATGGAACGGCCACACGAACAGGTATCATTGATACCACCATGCCAGCGATTGATATAAATGCATTAGACGTCACYAATGACACCACGCCAACAGTYAGTGGCACAGCCAGTGCCCCACAAGGCAGTACAGTCACTGTGGTCTTTACCGATGCAAACAACAACAGCCACACAGTCACTACCGTGATGCAAAGCAATGGCACCTGGTCAGTGGCGGCGAGCACATTGTTAGCAGAAGGAGAATACACGGTTACGGCGACGGTCAGTGATCAAGCAGGTAACCCAGCAACAGCCAGTGCYACTGGTGAAATCGACATTACCGCACCGACGATTAGCCTTGATACCTTGGCCGATAGTAATGATGTGACACCGCTCATCAGTGGGCAAACCACCGGAGCRGCWGTGGGCAGCTTAGTGCTGCTTACTATCACTGACAGTGCCGGTAATGTACAAAGTGCGACAGCGACGGTGCAAGCGGATGGCAGTTGGTCTGTTGAGCCAAGTACGGCATTAGCCGAAGG
>NZ_JADILN010000025.1:0-2073 GCF_015278155.1 Pseudoalteromonas simplex | reverse complement strand
AGGTGCCAGTGACCGTCGGCGTATTGTCGTTGGTCAGCGCTGGCGCATCAATGCTAATCGTTGGTGCCGTCACATCAATGGTGCCTGTTTCAGTATCGCTGCCTTCGTTACCCGCCGCGTCGCTCACGGTGGCCACCACGGTATAATCMCCTTCGGCTAATGCCGTACTTGGCTCAACAGACCAACTGCCATCCGCTTGCACCGTCGCTGTCGCACTTTGTACATTACCGGCACTGTCAGTGATAGTAAGCAGCACTAWGCTGCCCACAGCCGCTCCGGTGGTTTGCCCACTGATGAGCGGTGTCACATCATTACTATCGGCCAAGGTATCAAGGCTAATCGTCGGTGCGGTAATGTCGATTTCACCAGTGGCACTATCGGTGCCGGTATTACCGGCTGCATCGGTGACTGAAGCATTAACAGTAAAACTACCTTCTGCCAGTATAGTGGTTGCAGACACTGACCAACTTCCGTTCGCTAATACCGTAGCGACTAAAGTTTGTGGGTTGCCTTGTGAATCAGTAATGATCACTGTAACTGTGCTTCCTATCGGTGCATCCGTTGTACCACTTATTGTTGGGGTTGTATCATTGGTTTGTGCAATATCATTAATTGCAATGGTAGGAGGGGTTAAATCAATTGTTCCTACAGCAGAGTCTGTACCTTCAACGCCACCTACTGTAACGCTAGCAGTAACCGTAAAATCCCCTTCAGTTAATGCATTATTAGCAGTAACAGTCCAAATACCACCTGAGACACTTACTGTCAGTGTTTCAACTGGATTGGTGCCATCATTTATAGTCACTGTTACCGTACTGCCGTCAGGAGCACTGGTTGTTCCTGAAATAGTAGGCGTTGTATCGTTCGTTTGGCCTAGGGCATCAATTGAAATACTAGGCGCACTAGTATTCAAGGTGAAATTCTCTGTTGCTGAGGCGCTATTTCCTGCTGCATCTTCTACTGTAGCAACCACGCTGTAGTCATCATTCGCTAACGATGAAGAGGTGACAGACCAATTACCAGCACCATCAACGGTTGCAGTCAAACTGATCTCACCACCACTGGTATCTGTTAATACAAGTGAAATAACGGTGCCTGCTGGCTCCGAAGATGTACCACTAATAGTTGGTGTTGCGGTGTTAATTGTGCCTAGATTGTTGATTGTAATGAGAGGCGCTGTAGTGTCTATCGTTCCTGAGCCGGTATCACTCCCTGTATTACCCGCAGCATCTGTGATTGTTGCAGTAATTGTATAGTTACCATCAGGTATTTCAGATGCGTCTGTTTGCCATGTGCCTGCAGCACTTACAACAGCTGTAAAACTATAATTATCGCCATTACTGTCTGTAACTATAATATTTACAATTGTGCCCGCAGGCTCGGTAGATGTACCGCTGATTGTTGGGGTATTATCATTACTTAAGCCATTATCATTCACAACGACTGTAGGATTTACCGTATCAATACTACCTGAGGCACTGATTGTTGTACTATTGCCCGCCACGTCACTCACTGTTGCTGACACAGTGTAATCACCTTCAGCTAAACCGTTTGGCACTTCACTAGTCCAGGTTCCATCACTGCCCACTGTGGCTGAGAAAGTTTGTACCACACCGTTACTATCAGTCACTGTGATAGTTACTAACGCGCCGATTTCATTACTTGTGCCGCTTAAAGTTGGCGTCACATCACTGCCCGCCCCAACGCCCGTTAAGGTTAAGCTTGGTGCAACGGTATCAATGACCCCAGTCACCGTTTCTTCTGTAAGGTTCCCCACCCCATCACGCACACTGGCGTCAACAGTAAATTGACCATCAGCTAAGACCGTTGTTGGACTCACTGACCAATTACCGCTGGCATCCACTGTCGCTGTCAGGGTGCTGCTATCACCATTGGCATCGGTGACGACCACAGTCACTTGTGCGCCTTCACCTGCATCACTGGTACCACTGATGAGCGGTGTATTGTCATTTCCTATTGCATCCACATTAACGGTGAGTGTCGGTGGTGTACCATCAAAGTCACTTGAACTGATAGTACGTACATTGCCTGCAGCATCCGATGCACTGGCTG
>NZ_JADILN010000024.1:0-2599 GCF_015278155.1 Pseudoalteromonas simplex | reverse complement strand
CATGAAGCGCTTTACCTGTAACAGTAGACGCAGCCCCAGCTAAACCTGAAAGTGTAAAACCACCATTTGCTGTTAGTGAGTTACCCGTCGCAGTACCGCCAACTTCTTTCATACTGAAGCCAATCGTTTGTACAGCATCTGCACCAACCTGGAAGCTAGCTTCATAGCTACCATCAAGCAGATTTTGACCACCGAAGGTTGTATCAGCAGCTACACGATTCACTTCTTCAGAAAGAGAACGAATTTCTTCTTGGATTGCCAAACGGTCTTCATCAGTATTCGAACCATTTGCAGCTTGCTGTGCGAGTGTACGAACACGTTGGAACATTGATGTTACTTCGTCTAGTGCACCCTCAGCTGTTTGTGCTAAAGAAATCGCATCGTTTGCATTACGGTTACCTTGATTTAAACCATTTACTTGGCCCGTTAACCGATTCGCGATCTGCATACCTGCAGAGTCATCTTTTGCACTGTTAATTCGTAAACCAGAAGATAAACGTTGAAATGAAGTGTCTAAAGAATTGCCAGATTTCATAAGCTGGCGTTGTGCGTTCAATGAACTCACATTTGTATTTACGTATAAAGCCATATTAGCCTCCGCTTTATCATTTTATAGATGAATAACGGGATACCCCTACCCTGTTACTCAACCGACTTAGAGCCCTAGATTGATAGTTCTCTAAATCTGTTATCGTCTGATAAAGCGAAAGCTTTAGCTTTATTTGTAAATTTTTTAACTAATTATTAAAACTCTACCCCTGTAACAAGCTTAAGGCAGCCTGAGGTCGCTGATTTGCTTGGCCCAAGATTGTTTGACTTGCTTGTTGAAGGATCTGATTTTTTGTCAAATTCGCTGTTTCTGCCGCAAAGTCTGCGTCTTTAATACGTGATTTAGCGGCTGATAAGTTTTCTGAAATATTTGCTTGGTTTCGAATAGTCGATTGGAAACGATTTTGCACAGCACCTAATTCAGCACGTTTTTTATCTACTACCGCAATCAGTGCATCCATACCGGCAAGAACACGTTGAGCGCCTACTTGAGAGGATACTGAAATACCTGTTTCAGTAAAAATAGTCGCAAATGTTCCTGTCGCATCATAATCTGAGTTAAGGCTTGATAAAGTTGCTTGCTGTTCAGTTGCTATGAAAGCACCATCAGATGCGTTACCTTGTAAAGCCTTACCTGAAACCGTTGATGCAACGCCAGCGATACCTGACAGTGTAAAACCACCGTTTGCCGTGAGAGAGTTGCCAGCAGCTGTTCCACCCACATCTCTCATACTAAAGCCTATTGTTTGAACAGCATCAGCGCCAACCTGAAAACTTGCAGCATATGAACCATCTAAAAGGTTCTGTCCACCAAATGTCGTATCAGATGCTATGCGGTTCACTTCAGCTGATAGTTGACGAATCTCTTCTTGAATTGCAAGTCTATCTTCATCGGTGTTTGAACCATTCGCAGCTTGTTGCGATAAAGTTCTAATACGCTGAAAAGTCGAAGTAATTTCATCTAAGGCGCCTTCAGCAGTTTGCGCAAGTGAAATACCATCGTTCGCATTGCGATTACCTTGATTCAAACCTAAAATTTGTGATTGTAGACGGTCAGAAATTTGTAAGCCAGCTGCATCATCTGCGGCACTGTTAATACGTAGGCCAGATGAAAGACGCTTAAACGAAGTATCTAAATCAGTACCAGATCTATCCAACTGTCTTTGTGCGTTTAATGCACTAACATTAGTATTTACATATAAAGCCATAATAAACTCTCTTCTTATCTGTCAAAGTAAAGTCACTTATAAAAATTGAATTTGACAAAGTGACCCTTACAGCGGCAAATCTAAGTCGCCTGGGGCAAAAAACTGCCACTTTGCTTGTTAGTTAATTAACTTGAAGTAAACAGAGCAATTAATAGGCCAACTATTAACTAAACACTAAAGAATGAAAAAAGGCTCCATGCAGGAGCCTTAAGAGAGATAAGTTTAAGAGTGGGTTTAATAACACAAATTATGGCATAATCTGTGCTTTATATTTTATGTTCTTACAAATGTTAGAACACTACTGTCAGGATTTTGAGCGCCTCCGCTTTATAATCCTATCTTAGCGCCTTTGTTAATACCCCATTAGACAAAGGCGCTTTTCTTTAAGTCAAAGTTTTGACTCAAATTCCTCAACTATTAACCTAGTAAACTTAGTGCCGCTTGAGGACGTTGGTTAGCTTGGCTCAAGATTGTTTGGCTTGCTTGTTGTAAGATTTGCATCTTAGTTAAGTTAGCTGTTTCTTGAGCAAAGTCAGTATCTTTGATACGTGATTTCGCAGCGCTTAGGTTTTCCGAAATATTCGATTGGTTACGAATTGTTGATTGGAAACGGTTTTGCACCGCACCAAGCTCCGCACGCTTTTTATCAACTACTGCAATAAGTGCATCCATACCAGCTAACACTTGCTGTGCCCCTACTTGAGTAGAAACCGAAATGCCCGTTTCAGTAAATACTGTTGCAAATGTGCCGCTTGCATCATAATCAGAATCAAGCGCAGATAAAGTAGACTGTTGCGCAGAACCAATGAAAGCTCCATCTGATGCATCCCCATGAAGCGCTT
>NZ_JADILN010000023.1:0-4464 GCF_015278155.1 Pseudoalteromonas simplex | reverse complement strand
GTTACGCTGTCATAAAACGCGTTTGGCGTTGTATGGTTAAGCCTCACGGGTAATTAGTACAGGTTAGCTTAATGGCTCACACCACTTCCACATCCTGCCTATCAACGTTGTAGTCTTCAACGGCCCTTCAGAGACTTTAAAAGTCTAGTGAGAACTCATCTCGAGGCCTGCTTCGCGCTTAGATGCTTTCAGCGCTTATCAGTTCCGAACGTAGCTACCGGGCAGTGCCATTGGCATGACAACCCGAACACCAGCGGTTCGTTCACTCCGGTCCTCTCGTACTAGGAGCAACCCCTCTCAATTCTCAAACGCCCACGGCAGATAGGGACCGAACTGTCTCACGACGTTCTAAACCCAGCTCGCGTACCACTTTAAATGGCGAACAGCCATACCCTTGGGACCGACTTCAGCCCCAGGATGTGATGAGCCGACATCGAGGTGCCAAACACCGCCGTCGATATGAACTCTTGGGCGGTATCAGCCTGTTATCCCCGGAGTACCTTTTATCCGTTGAGCGATGGCCCTTCCATTCAGAACCACCGGATCACTATGACCTACTTTCGTACCTGCTCGACGTGTCTGTCTCGCAGTTAAGCTGGCTTCTACCATTACACTAACCGTACGATGTCCGACCGTACTTAGCCAACCTTCGTGCTCCTCCGTTACTCTTTGGGAGGAGACCGCCCCAGTCAAACTACCCACCAGGCACTGTCCGTAACCCCGATTAGGGGCCAACGTTAGAACATCAACACTACAAGGGTGGTATTTCAAGGACGGCTCCACAAAAACTAGCGTTTCTGCTTCAAAGCCTCCCACCTATCCTACACATGTAGGGTCAATGTTCAGTGCCAAGCTGTAGTAAAGGTTCACGGGGTCTTTCCGTCTAGCCGCGGGTACACAGCATCTTCACTGCGATTTCAATTTCACTGAGTCTCGGGTGGAGACAGCGTGGCCATGGTTACACCATTCGTGCAGGTCGGAACTTACCCGACAAGGAATTTCGCTACCTTAGGACCGTTATAGTTACGGCCGCCGTTTACCGGGGCTTCGATCAAGAGCTTCGTCCGAAAACTAACCCCATCAATTAACCTTCCGGCACCGGGCAGGTGTCACACCGTATACGTCATCTTGCGATTTTGCACAGTGCTGTGTTTTTAATAAACAGTCCCAGCCACCTGGTCACTGCGGCTCCCGTCCGCTTAGAGAGCAAGTCTCATCACAGATAGGAGCGTACCTTCTCCCGAAGTTACGGTACAATTTTGCCTAGTTCCTTCACCCGAGTTCTCTCAAGCGCCTTAGTATTCTCTACCTGACCACCTGTGTCGGTTTGGGGTACGATTCGGTATAATCTGAAGCTTAGAGGCTTTTCCTGGAAGTATGGCATCAACAACTTCACMMCCTTRGKKGCTCGTCTCGTGTCTCAGTCTTAGCAACCCGGATTTTCCTAAGTCACCAACCTACTCACTTTCACATGGACAACCAACGCCATGCTTGTTTAGCCTGCTCCGTCCCCCCATCGCAATTATACCAAGTACGGGAATATTAACCCGTTTCCCATCGACTACGCCTTTCGGCCTCGCCTTAGGGGTCGACTTACCCTACCCTGATTAACATGGGATAGGAACCCTTGGTCTTCCGGCGTGCGGGTTTTTCACCCGCATTATCGTTACTCATGTCAGCATTCGCACTTCTGATACCTCCAGCAWACCTCCCGGTWCACCTTCAACGGCTTACAGAACGCTCCCCTACCACTCAAACAWAGTTTGAATCCGCAGCTTCGGTGCATAGTTTAGCCCCGTTACATCTTCCGCGCAGACCGACTCGACCAGTGAGCTATTACGCTTTCTTTAAAGGATGGCTGCTTCTAAGCCAACCTCCTGGCTGTCTGGGCCTTTCCACATCGTTTCCCACTTAACTATGACTTTGGGACCTTAGCTGGCGGTCTGGGTTGTTTCCCTCTTCACGACGGACGTTAGCACCCGCCGTGTGTCTCCCGGATAGTACTTTACGGTATTCGGAGTTTGCAAAGGGTTGGTAAGTCGGGATGACCCCCTAGCCTTAACAGTGCTCTACCCCCGTAAGTATTCGTCCGAGGCTCTACCTAAATAGATTTCGGGGAGAACCAGCTATCTCCCGGTTTGATTAGCCTTTCACTCCTAGCCACAGGTCATCCCCTAACTTTTCAACGTTAGTGGGTTCGGTCCTCCAGTTGATGTTACTCAACCTTCAACCTGCCCATGGCTAGATCACCGGGTTTCGGGTCTATACCTTGCAACTATACGCCCAGTTAAGACTCGGTTTCCCTACGGCTACCCTAATCGGTTAACCTCGCTACAAAATATAAGTCGCTGACCCATTATACAAAAGGTACGCAGTCACCCTCGAAGGGCTCCTACTGCTTGTACGTACACGGTTTCAGGTTCTATTTCACTCCCCTCACAGGGGTTCTTTTCGCCTTTCCCTCACGGTACTGGTTCACTATCGGTCAGTTGGGAGTATTTAGCCTTAGATGATGGTCCACCTATATTCAGTCAAAGTTTCACGTGCTCCGACCTACTCGATTTCACTTAAGATGCATTTTCGTGTACGGGACTATCACCCTGTATCGTCAAACTTTCCAGAATGTTCCACTAACACATAATAAGCTTAAGGGCTGGTCCGGTTTCGCTCGCCGCTACTTCCGGAATCTCGGTTGATTTCTGTTCCTACGGGTACTTAGATGTTTCAGTTCTCCGCGTTCGCCTCTTACACCTATGTATTCAGTGYAAGATACCTGCAAGCAGGTGGGTTTCCCCATTCGGAAATCCTAGYCTCAAGCGCTTTTTACTAGCTTGACTAGGCTTATCGCAAGTAATTCATCAAATAATGATGAGAATACTAAAGTAGATACCGATTAATCATTRCTGATTAACTGGCATATTTTTTACTTTTGAAAACTCTTTATAGATACGAATATCTATAAGAATTTTAATATCAGCTTTCCAAATTTTTAAAGAGCAAGAGAATAAACTTCTCAAAATTAAACACACTCTATTCTCAAGCAGTTTATTACCTGATTAAGAATGTTTATTTTTAAGGAGTAAAAGTGGTGGAGCTAAGCAGGATCGAACTGCTGACCTCCTGCGTGCAAGGCAGGCGCTCTCCCAGCTGAGCTATAGCCCCACATATGCTGGTACTTATTGTTATGTTTGCCACTTCGATTGAGACAAGGCGTAAGTTGAGGACGTTTAGTTCACTAAACGACGAAGCTTACAACGCAGTATCAAGAAGAAGTGGTGGGTCTGAGTAGATTTGAACTACCGACCTCACCCTTATCAGGGGTGCGCTCTAACCAACTGAGCTACAGACTAACAATCATCTGTGTGGACACTACGAACAAATAAGTTCTAAATCGTATAAGGAGGTGATCCAGCCCCAGGTTCCCCTAGGGCTACCTTGTTACGACTTCACCCCAGTCATGAATCACTCCGTGGTGAACGTCCTCCCGAAGGTTAGACTATCCACTTCTGGAGCAACCCACTCCCATGGTGTGACGGGCGGTGTGTACAAGGCCCGGGAACGTATTCACCGCGTCATTCTGATACGCGATTACTAGCGATTCCGACTTCATGGAGTCGAGTTGCAGACTCCAATCCGGACTACGACGCACTTTAAGTGATTCGCTTACCCTCGCAGGTTCGCAGCACTCTGTATGCGCCATTGTAGCACGTGTGTAGCCCTACACGTAAGGGCCATGATGACTTGACGTCGTCCCCACCTTCCTCCGGTTTATCACCGGCAGTCTCCTTAGAGTTCCCGACCGAATCGCTGGCAACTAAGGATAGGGGTTGCGCTCGTTGCGGGACTTAACCCAACATCTCACAACACGAGCTGACGACAGCCATGCAGCACCTGTATCAGAGTTCCCGAAGGCACCAAACCATCTCTGGTAAGTTCTCTGTATGTCAAGTGTAGGTAAGGTTCTTCGCGTTGCATCGAATTAAACCACATGCTCCACCGCTTGTGCGGGCCCCCGTCAATTCATTTGAGTTTTAACCTTGCGGCCGTACTCCCCAGGCGGTCTACTTAATGCGTTAGCTTTGAAAAACAAGTCCGAAGACCCGAGCTTCTAGTAGACATCGTTTACGGCGTGGACTACCAGGGTATCTAATCCTGTTTGCTCCCCACGCTTTCGTACATGAGCGTCAGTGTTGACCCAGGTGGCTGCCTTCGCCATCGGTATTCCTTCAGATCTCTACGCATTTCACCGCTACACCTGAAATTCTACCACCCTCTATCACACTCTAGTTTGCCAGTTCGAAATGCAGTTCCCAGGTTGAGCCCGGGGCTTTCACATCTCGCTTAACAAACCGCCTGCGTACGCTTTACGCCCAGTAATTCCGATTAACGCTCGCACCCTCCGTATTACCGCGGCTGCTGGCACGGAGTTAGCCGGTGCTTCTTCTGTAAGTAACGTCACAGCTA
>NZ_JADILN010000022.1:0-19451 GCF_015278155.1 Pseudoalteromonas simplex | reverse complement strand
CCGAAGGGGATTATACCGTGGTGGCCACTGTGAGTGACGCGGCGGGTAACGAAGGCAGCGATACTGAAACAGGCACCATCGATGTGACGGCACCAACGATTAGCATTGATGCGCCAGCACTGACCAACGACAATACGCCGACGGTCACTGGCACCTCAGACTTAGCCAATRCCTCACTCGCCGTGACCTTTACCGATGCTGATGGTATCAGCCATASCGTGRCAGTCACCACTGATGCYTCAGGCAATTGGAGCGCCGAAGCAGGGCAAGCCTTAGCTGATGGCAACTACACAGTCAGTGCCAGTATCAGTGATGCAGCAGGTAATAACAGCAGTGCCAGTGACAGTGGTGAAGTCGACACTATAGCGCCAGACATTCGTGTGATCCCTTCATTTTTACTGGGTAATTTGGTTGGCTTGTCTGGGACTTCAGACTTACCAGAAGGAAGTGTGATCACGATCACTGAGCACCTTGTCGGTGGATTAATTGGATTAACATACACTGCCATTACAGATGCGAATGGAGATTGGACTTTAGCGAATATTACTGTACCACTGCTTAATTTAGCTTATGTAACAGCAAGTGGAACAGATGCAGCAGGTAACACTGCAACGGTGAGCACCCTTGATTTTGATAATGTAGCACCTGAACTAACAGTGTCTGTTGCCGCACTTACTAATGACACAACACCAACTATCTCGGGTACAACGGATATGGGTCAAGGAACGGTTATTAATGTGACTGTTCAAGACGCTAATGGAGATTCGCAAAGCTTTACTGCAACTGTGCAAAGCGATCAAACTTGGTCTGTTGATGTACCAGCAGAACTTGCTGATGGCACATTCACAGTAACAGCATCGGTTCGAGACCAGGTGGGTAATTTAACAACTGAACAAACAACAGGTGTACTGGATAGTATAGCACCAACTTTAAGCGTAAATGCTATTGGTGGCACAGCTGAAGCTCGACCAACTATCTCGGGTAGTAGTAATGAGATAGGTGGTTCAGTGGTTGTTGAAATAGCGGGTCAAACTCTGACTACGACGGTTGATACAGATGGCACATGGCAGCTTGTAGTACCTGTCGACATCGTTGATGGTAGTTACACGATTACGGCTAGCATAACGGATGATGCAAACAACACGCAAACTGCAACAGCATCAATAACAGTTGATACAGTTACGCCTGTTGTATTGCTTGACGTATTGGGAATTGGAAACTCAAGTTTGCCAGTTATTTCAGGTACATCAACAGAATCGCCGGGAACTCAAGTATCTGTCACGATTACAGACAGCAATAGTGATACCCAAACACTGACTGCGACAGTGTTGGGAGATGGAACATGGCAAGTTACACCAGCCGCGTTACCTGATGGAAACTATACTGTAACAGCGTCAATAACGGATGTTGCGGGTAATATTGGCAGTGATACTGAGTCTGGTTCTATAGATACACTTGCTCCTTCGCTCACTATTAATAGCTTAGGAACGACAAATGATTCTACACCTACAATTAGCGGTACAAGTAATGAACCTGCAGGTAGCATAGTCTCTTTGAGTGTTTCTAACGGTGGGAATATTTATTCATTATCAGCTACAGTGCAAATTGATGGTACTTGGTCAGTTGATGTTGTTACACCACTTGACGATGGTTCAGTTACTATTACTGCAAGCATCACTGATGCTGCAAATAACACGACGACTGCCACAGACAATGCAACATTAGACACTAATGCACCAACAGTATCTATTGGCACGTTGGCAATTACAAATGATACAACCCCCATCATCTCAGGTACCAGTGATGCAGTAGACGGCACACAAGTTACAATAAATGTTGAAGATGCACTTGGAAATACACAAACAATAACTACAACGGTAACGGGTGGTATTTGGAGTGTTGAGCTTGCTACTGTACTCAGTGAAGGACAATACACGGTAGATGCAAGTGTAACTGAAAATGGTTTAACTGGAACAGCATCAAAGGTTGGTGAGATAGATCTCACGGCGCCATCAATCTTGGTTAATGCACCAGCAATTACAAATGATACTACACCGACAATTAGTGGTACCAGTGATGCACCTCAGGGCACCGTTGTCACGTTAGTTGTGTCTGATAGTTTAGGTAATGATGTTACTGCTTCTGCTATTGTTAATGCATCAGGTAATTGGTCTGTGGCATTACCTTCCTCAATAGCTGAAGGAGCATACACGGTTGAAGCCAGTATCTCTGATGCTGCAGGTAATAGCGCAACCACTTCGGTGTCTGGCATTATAGATATCACTGCGCCTGATGTTGTTATAGACACGATTGCTGTTGCAACCGATTTAACACCGCTCGCTTCTGGCAGTGCAACAGGAGCAGTCGCTGGTAATCGAGTGGTTGTCACCTTCGTTGATGCAGCAGGTGTTAGTCATAGTGTTGAAACAACGCTTGATTCAAGCCTTAACTGGCAAGTTGAAGCAACCCAAGCGCTTGCCGAAGGACAGTATACGGTAACCGCTGTTGTGACTGATACAGCTGGGAATGATGGTTCAGTAAGTACAACGTCTGCGGTTGATACTACGGCACCGATTGTGAGCATTGATCAAAGCAGTTTAATACTCACAAACGACTCAACCCCTGTTATCAGCGGCACATCTGATGCTGCAAATAGTACAGTAGTAATTGTGTTCACTGCCGCAGGCGGTTTACAACATACAGTTACTACCACAACTGATGCAAGTGGCAATTGGCAAGTTGAAGCAGGTCAAGCGTTAGCTGATGGAGTGTATTCGGTCACTGCAAGCATCACAGATACCGCAGGTAACACAGGAACTGATAGTAAAACGGGCGGAGAAGTTGACACTGTAGCTCCAGAGTTATCAATCACGCCGTCATTCTTATTAGGTAACTTGGTATCGCTTTCTGGTACTTCAGATTTGCCTGAAGGAAGTGTTATTACCATTACAAACTACCTAATTGGAGGTGGTATAGGAGTTCCTTACACAGCCACCGTTGACGCTAATGGTGATTGGCAAGTGCTTAATTTGTCAGTCTCTTTATTAACTCTCGCATATGTTGAGGCCTCTGCGACAGATGCTGCTGGTAATACAACCACTATATCGAGTATTGATTATAGTAATGACCCTAGCTTAGATGCTTTTGATGTTACTAACTATAATCCAGGTATATTAGGTTTACTCTTACCTTTCGCCGAAGGCACTGCTGAGCCGGGAACTGAGGTTTATGCCATTGGCTCTAACTTAATCGGCCTTAATTTACTCAATATTATCGACGCTTCAGTTCTTAGTTCTTCGCCAAGCACCACAACTGATAGCGACGGTGACTGGAGCATAGGGCTTTCTTTTCTTGATTTAGGGAATGAATATTACTTTGCTATTGTTGATACTGAAACTGGTGAGTATATCGTCAAGAACACCTCTAACGATTTAGTCGGTACAGGTGTGATTGAATCAGAGCCTGATAGCGGCATCATATCTCTTGGAGAAGAACCTGTTTTAGCAGGCTTAGATAACTCTGAAGAGCCACCAGAAAATGAAAGTTCAACTTCAGGCGCTGAGCAGCTCGGTGAAAGTATTGATTTAAGCGTGATATTAGCTAAAGCGGATACGGAACCGACATTGCACTCTAACTCTGCCCCGCTTGAAGTAACAATCGATGATGTTTTAAGTGACTCAGAACAAAGTGAGGTACTGGCATTGAATATCGATAGCGAACAGCAAAGTTTAGCTTTTGATCCTAATGACTCAATAAGTTCACAACCTGCAAGTGATATTCAGAGTGAATCAGAGGACATGATTAAGAAACTAATCGAAGATGGAAATAAATCTGTAGATATTTAATCAATAAAAGAAAAGCGCTGAAATGCGCTTTTCTTACAGTACCTTGCTTAATTGAGTGATATTGCGTATTACTTTTGGCTCATTTAACTCTGCAAACATTAAAAAACGCGATAACTAACTTAGTTATCGCGTTTTTTTAAAAGAATAATATTGGGGTTTAGGCTTTCAAGTTGTGGACGATTTTTTTATCGCCTTGAATTACGCTGCCGCCTTGGTCATAGGTCATCGATGAAGGCGCACCGATTAGAATATCTTTAAGTTGTTTAACACTTAACTGTGCTTGGTGAGCCGCATGGGCGTTTACATCGTTTTTCTTTTTGCAGCTTGCTAGGAGAGTGTTAACTTGCTTAATAAGTGCACTCACGTCATCATCTTGCGATTCGTTATGCGCGACAAGCTTTTGCACTTCTTTATCTATGGTTTGGATTTGTTGGAGCAAAGAAATTTTTTGTTGGGCAATACTCTTTAACCCTTCGCCACGTTTTGCAGCAATGGCTGTCAATTCATCATCTAACAACGCAGCAATAGACTCCAAGCACGAAACTTGCTGTGTTAGTTTGCTGGCTATTAAATGATTATGATCAGCCATAGACATCAAACTCGAATGCAGCGATGTTCTTTGCTAGCTTTTCAGCATCAATTTGGTATTTACCTTCGCTGATCGCCTTTTTCAGCTCAGCCACTTTATTGCTATCAAAACCAGAAGACTGCTCTGCTTTTTCTTGCAATGATTTAAGCTGCTTTGCCTGAGGTGTTAAACTGACAGAATCTGCACTTGCTTTAGGTGCGGCTGATTTAGCAGCAGCTGCATTAGCATTATCTTTTTGTAAATCAAGCTTTTTTTGCTTGGTATTTGTCAACACAGAAGGCTGTTGTTGACCATTATTGACATTGCTTACCATAATTTTTGACCTATACATTACCCAACTTATGCCTTTATATCGGCGGGCACAGCGGATACTTTAGCATAAATAGTTAAAATTAAATATTTACCTGTACAGACTCGACTCCATCCACACGCGCATTTAATACTTTACCTGATTTTTTATTTTTTACACGTACTAATTCGTCTAACGTGCCATCTTCTAGCGCAATTCCGGTTGTTTTGATCCTTAAGCCCCGTAACGAAGCATAGATAGTTACGTTATCGCCTTTGCAAACCATGCAAACTTGGCTCATAACAATAGGTGTACCACCGCGTAAATTTCGCTTACTGCGACTGCCAATAAGTATAGACTCATCTTGTACGTATTGCGTTCTAACAAATTGCTTAGGTTTCATTTCTAGGCGTAAATGTTCGGCACGAATAACTTCACCTCGAGTAAGACTCGTTGTAACAACAACGACTGGCTCAAGTTCTATAATTCTAACGTGAACGTATTGGGTCCAACTATTTATGTCTTGGCACTTAAGTTGTACCGTGACCTGCCGATTAAAAGGAGGCTCTGTTGGTAACTCTTTGTTTAATGGCGACTCACATAACCTATCAGGAATGCGACTATCCAGAGGCAAAGCGCTTATCTGTGGTGTTGTGTTCAAGTCAGGCATGTGTTCACTTACAAAATCAACAGCGATCTGTTGAAGTTGCTCGTTGTTATAGACTTCTGCTTGTAGTTGTGTTGCAAACAACAGGCTAGAAAGAAAATAAAAAACACTGTATCTTCGGCTTTTTTTTAACAAACTCATATTGTTTCGACTATGCTTATTGTTGAAAACAAGGTATAAATATTTTGCGTCAAAAAACAGACGCTTCGTAACCTTATGTAGCTTTAACACAAAGAAGGCAATTATTGTTCCAGCTCTGATTGTTTATCTTTAGGAGATTGAAATGGCAGGCATTTTAGACTCAGTTAACCAGCGAACTCAGTTGGTTGGGCAAAACCGCCTTGAATTACTATTATTCAAACTCAGAGGGCGTCAGCGCTTTGGTATTAACGTGTTTAAAGTAAGAGAGGTTTTGCAATGCCCGCCACTTACGAACATGCCAAAATCAAATGCCTATATTCGCGGTGTTGCGCATATTCGTGGACAAACTATTTCTGTTATTGACTTATCAATGGCTGTCGGTGGTCCTGCAATTGAAAACATAAAAGACAGCTTTATCATCATTGCCGAATACAACCGTTCAGTGCAAGGGTTTTTGGTTGGTGGTGTAGAACGTATCGTAAATATGAACTGGGAAAAAATAATGCCACCACCTTCGGGAGCTGGACGTTATTCTTACCTAACAGCAGTCACAGAAATAGAAAACGAACTGGTTGAGATTTTGGATGTTGAAAAGATCCTAAATGAAATCTGCCCAGTGAACACTGAAGTTAGCGCAGATGTTGTTGGTGAAGGTGAGTTCCAGAAAGATTTAGGTGAAAGAATCGTCTTTATTGCTGATGACTCTGCTGTCGCGAGAAATCAAGTAAAACGAGCGCTTGAGCCACTTGGTGTACAAACTGAGCTTGCTAAAAATGGCAAAGAGGCCTTACTAAGACTAAGAGAAATAGCCCAACTTGATTGCCAGAACGATATTACTGAGCGAGTTGGCTTATTAATTTCAGATGTTGAAATGCCAGAAATGGATGGCTATACCTTAACCGCCGAGATAAAGGCCGATCCAAAATTATCACCTTTGCATGTGATCTTACATACTTCTTTAAGTGGTGTATTCAACCAAGCAATGATTGAGAAAGTGGGAGCTGACGATTTTATTGCTAAATTTAACCCAGATGAACTAGCGACTGCTGTAAAAAAATGGGTTCATTGTGATTAATAGTTTATAGGTGGTATTACTTTGGAAAATAAGCATTTACAACAAAGCGAATACGATCAATTTCGCTCTTTTTTAGAGCAACAATGCGGCATTGTGCTTGGCGATAATAAACTTTATTTAGTTAAAAGCCGTCTCGCTCCACTTATGGCGCGTTTTAATGTCGAGTCTTTATCGCAGTTGGTAAGTAAAACACTGAGTCCTCATGAGAGGCAGCTTCGTGCCGCTGTGGTTGATGCAATGACAACCAATGAAACGCTTTGGTTTCGTGACCAGTATCCGTTTGAGTTATTGAAAACGAAATTATTTCCTGAGCTTAAAGATGTGCGTAGACCATTAAAAATATGGTCAGCGGCAAGTTCATCAGGACAAGAGCCGTATTCAATTGCCATGTCGGTTGCCGAGTTTCAGTCAAAAAACCCAGGTGTATTAAAGATGGGGGCGCAAATAATCGGCACTGATATCTCTAATACCATGCTTGATATGTGCAAAAACGCTGAGTATGACTCGCTAGCGCTTGCGCGTGGTTTGTCGATGGAACGCCGTCAAAAGTTCTTTAAAGACAGCGGCAATGGAATGGCTCAAGTCATTGACCCTATACGCAAAATGGTCAGCTTTAGACACCTTAACTTACTGGATTCATACGCTTTAATGGGCAAGTTTGACATTATATTTTGCCGTAACGTGCTCATTTACTTCTCACCAGAGGTAAAAGCTAAAATTATCTCGCAATTTGCTCAAGCCCTAAACCCTAAAGGTTACCTCTTTTTAGGTGCGTCAGAATCAATGGCGGGCTTAAGTGATAGCTTTGAGATGGTTCGTTGTAATCCAGGCATCATCTACCAGAAAAAGTAAACCTTTCTTAGCAACCTAGCTCTTAGGTTGCTAAATTTATCTATTATTCAATATCTTACGTAAATAAAACCACCCCCTTCATTATTGGCTTAGCTTTTGCATTAATCACTCTAGAGTCAATTTTTTGGAGATGGTTATGGCTATCAGTTTTGATAAAGCATTTGGTGTTCACCCCCATGCAATGTTGATCCGTTCACAACGCGCTGAGTTATTAGCGACCAATATCGCTAATGCTGATACGCCGGGCTATAAAGCGAAAGACATTGATTTTGCCTCGGCATTAAAAGCGGCAAAAAGCAACCAACAAGGCGGCAATAGCATGGTAAGAACCGATGCTAAACATATTGCCGGAGGCAGCCGTTTTGTTGGCGGTGCAGAAATGTTTCGTACGCCAAATCAAGCAGATACAGGCGATGGTAACTCTGTAGATATACAAGTGGAACGAAACTTGTATGTACAGAACTCATTAGAGTATCAGGCAAGCCTGCAATTTATGAGTAGTAAAATTAAAGGCCTTA
The DNA here is from genome assembly GCF_015278155.1 of Pseudoalteromonas simplex. Lineage (NCBI taxonomy): Bacteria > Pseudomonadati > Pseudomonadota > Gammaproteobacteria > Alteromonadales > Pseudoalteromonadaceae > Pseudoalteromonas > Pseudoalteromonas simplex. The sequence continues at coordinate 11,475 of NZ_JADILN010000022.1, read as the reverse complement.
AAAAAGCCCTCGGTAGTCAAGGAGCTTAATCATGAGTTTATATAATGTTTTTGATATTTCAGGCACGGGTATGAGTGCACAAAATGTGCGCTTAAATACCACAGCGAGTAATATTTCGAATGCAAACACGATTAGCTCTAGCCAAGACCAGACATACCGAGCGCGCCATCCTGTTTTTGCTGCAGAGTTGACCAAAGCGTCAGCATCGCAAAGCAATCCTCAGGGCTCTTCTGTAGGCGTTAAAGTTTTAGGTATTGTAGAGAGCGATAAGCCGCTACAAATTGAATATAACCCGAATCACCCAAGTGCGGATGAAAATGGTTATATCTACAAACCTAACGTTAATGTTGTAGAAGAAATGGCAAATATGATTTCTGCCTCTCGCTCTTACCAAACAAATGTGCAAGTTGCTGATGCAGCTAAGCAAATGTTAAGTAAAACACTGTTGTTAGGACAACGGTAATCGAGGATAAGTTATGAGTAACGACATCAGCTCTGCATCATCATCCTATATGGATAGCTTGCGTTGGAATCAAAGCAATACGCAAACAACTGAGGAAGACAACAACACACTTTCTCAGGAAGATTTCTTTTCGTTGTTAACACAGCAGTTGTCGTTCCAGGATCCGAGTAACCCTGCTGATAATGATCAAATGATCGCGCAGATGACGAACTTTACTATGGCTGAAGGTATTTCAAACTTAAACGAGAAGTTTGACTCACTGACTGCATCAATGACATCAAATTCTGCGTTACAGGCTTCCACTTTGGTTGGTAAGCAAGCGTTATTAGAGTCTGACACCATTGACTTTGACGGTGAAAACCTTGCTAAAGGGTCGGTGGTTGCTGAGACTGCCGTTGAATCTTTAACGCTAAGAATAACAGATTCTTCAGGTCAGTTAGTACGAACCATTGAATTAGGTTCTCAGTCTGCGGGCGCACTGCGTTTTGAGTGGGATGGTAAAGATAACGATGGCAATGTGCTCCCTGAAGGCGAGTATGACATCAGTGCTGAAGGCTTTGTAAATGGAGACTACAGCAGTATGCCTATGGCGACCTTTAAGAATATTGAAAGTGTCAATATTAATGGCGCAAGCGGCATTATCGTAAATACAAAAGAGGGTGCGGTTAGGCTAACTGATATAGCTGAAATCGCATAAGTATAAAAGGTTTGGGTTAGCTTAGGCTAAGAGATAGGTAGAGGTGAGTTATGAGCTTCAATATTGCATTAACAGGCTTAGCAGCCGCACAAAAAGATTTAGACGTAACAGCAAATAATATTGCTAACGTTAACACTACGGGCTTTAAAGAGTCTCGTGCAGAGTTCGCTGATGTATACGCATCATCAGTATTTAGTTCTGGTAAAACAAAAAATGGTGACGGTGTAAGAACAACAATGGTGGCACAACAATTCCACCAAGGTTCACTCTCTTTCACAAATAACTCACTTGATTTAGCAATTACTGGTGAAGGTTATTTCGCAATGGCGAATGACTTAGGTGCACAAGATTTTACTTACACGCGTGCTGGTGCGTTCAAACTTAATAAAGATAACTTTATTGTGGATGCGAGCGGTAATTACTTACAAGGTTTCCCTGTTGATGAAGCAACCGGTGACACAACCTCTGTAAGCTTAAGTACATCTTCTGCGCTACAAATTCCAGATGCATCAGGTTCACCACGTGCAACCACGAATGTCTATTCGTCATTTAACCTTGATTCACGTGCCTCTGCGCCAACTGTGACACCATTCGATCCAGAAACAAGTGCAACTTATAACAGCTCTACATCGACAACGGTGTATGACTCATTAGGTGAACCGCATATTCTACAGTTCTTCTTTGTGAAAACTGATTCTACAGTGACTGGTAATGAAAATGAGTGGGAAGTATACGCTACATTAGATGAAAAGCCATTTGATGCAACAGGTGTTGAGCAAACCACAACACCTTATACACCATTATCAACTTTTCAGTTTGATGCCAGTGGCTTACCACAAAGTACAGATGGTACAGCGAATACTGATACAACATTTAATCCATTAACGTTACCGAGTGGTTTAGGTGCTGCGACAGGCCTTTCTGATTTACTTTCGAATGGTGCAAGTTTCCCTGATGATGTGACTATTAACTGGCGTGATGAAGCGGCAACAGCAAATAAAGTTCCAACTCAATACGCAAGTAACTTTGAAGTAAAAGCATTAGAGCAAGATGGTGCGACTGTAGGTCGTCTATCAGGAATTGATATCGGTTCTGACGGTAAAATTGTTGCGTCATACAGTAATGGAGATACGTCGTTCCTAGGTCAAGTTGCTATGGTGCGCTTCTCTAATTCACAGGGCTTGCAACAAGTTGGTGATACATCTTGGAAGAAGAGTTTAACGTCAGGTGAGCCGATTGCGGGTGAACCAGGTTCAGGTACTCTAGGTTCAATTAACTCATCAGCGCTTGAGCAATCAAACGTTAACTTAACCAATGAACTTGTTGACTTAATTAGTGCTCAGCGTAACTTCCAAGCAAATTCACGTGCGCTTGAGGTTAACTCAACACTACAACAAAACATCCTACAGATCCGTTAATCTTAACGGTTCTAAGCTTAATCCGACACGAAGGCTGCTTCCTCTATTGGCAGCCTTTTTTCATTCTTACTATTCATTTTTCTCTTCTATTTTAGCGTCAATTTTACTTTGGCACTTTTATTGCATTTCCTAATTATCGTATTTTTAGTGAGTCAATGTTATGGACAAAATGGTCTACATTGCCATGTCGGGTGCTAAGCAAAGTTTGCGAGGTCTTGAGCTCAAGGCCAACAATCTTGCTAATGCTAACACCACTGGCTTTAAAGCTGATTTTGCACAAGCTCGCTCTATGCAAGCCTTTGGTGAAGGTCTGCCATCTAGGGTGTTTGCAATGCAAGAACGCCCAGGATCTAATATGGAATCGGGTGGTTTTGTTGAAACTGGCCGTGAGCTTGATATCGCGATGAGCGACCGTGGTTGGTTGAGCGTACAAGATGCATCCGGCAATGAGGCGTACACCAAAACTGGCACATTAAACATTACTCCAGATGGCGCATTGATCACCAGCCATGGCCGTCAAGTAATTGGCGAAGGTGGTCCAATCATTTTGCCATTGCCTATTGAAAAAGTTGAGTTTAGTGAAGATGGCGCTATTCAGGTTCGCCCGCAAGGTGCGCCTGCTAACTTTTTGGAAGTGGTTGATCGCTTAAAAGTGATTGAGGCTGATAACACTCAGCTTGAAAAAGGCAATGACGGTTTATTTCGACCAAAAGAAGACATGTTGGTCAATGACCTTTGTGGCTTTTGTGACATTTCACCTAACGTAAAAGTATTGTCGGGAACGCTTGAAATGTCGAACGTAAACCCAGTGCATGAAATGGTCGATATGATCAGCAATCAACGCCAATTTGAATTACAAGTTAAATTGATGAAAACAGCCGAAGAGCTCGATGAGCGTCAAGATCAGCTGTTACGCATTGTTTAAGATGACTGAGAGGGTAGAGTTATGAATCCTGCATTATGGATCAGTAAAACCGGGCTTGACGCCCAGCAAACCGATATTTCGGTGATCTCAAATAATCTCGCGAATGCCAGCACGGTAGGCTACAAAAAAAGCCGCGCCGTATTTGAAGATTTACTATATCAAAACATTAACCAGCCAGGTGGCCGCTCGTCGCAAGACACTGAAATGCCGTCAGGCTTAATGCTTGGTGCCGGTGCCAAAGTGGTTGCTAACCAAAAGAACTTTTCACAAGGTAATATGCTTACCACTGAAAATTCATTGGACTGGATGATCTCAGGCCCAGGTTTTTTTGAAGTGCAATTACCAGATGGCAATATTGCCTATTCACGTAATGGTCAATTCACGACTGACGAAGATGGTCGCATTGTAACTTCCGGCGCGGGTTTTCCATTACAGCCAGAAATGAACGTACCAGACGATGCACAATCAATTACTGTTTCACAAGACGGTGAAGTATCAGTGCGTATTTCAGGTCAAGCAGAGAACGTGGTCATCGGTCAGCTCACCATTAGTGATTTTATTAATCCATCGGGTCTTGAGCCTATGGGGCAAAACTTATACACAGAAACCGCTGTGAGTGGCGCACCTGTGCAAGGTAATCCTGGTATCGATGGTTTAGGCACTGTGGTTCAAGGTTCCCTTGAAACCTCTAACGTGAATGTAACGGAAGAGCTTGTTAACTTGATTGAAACGCAACGAATTTATGAAATGAATTCAAAAGTGATTTCAGCGGTTGATGAAATGCTTAGTTACATCAATCAGCAACTTTAATGGGTAGGAGGCAGCATGCGTAATATTATCTTAGTCACATCAGTAGCATTGATGCTGGGTGGTTGTATGACAACGCAAAATCATCATGTGGTTCAGGATGACCCTTACTATGCGCCTATGTATCCGGAACCAAGTACTGAACAAGTGGTACCAACAGGTTCGTTGTTTGATAGTTATTCGGCAAATGACTTGTACTCAGATAAAAAGGCATTACGCGCCGGCGATATCATCACTGTTAAATTGCAAGAGTCTACCCAAGCAACTAAAGCGGCAAAAACTGAAACCGACAAAGAAACAGATGCTAGTTTAGACCCTGTTATTGGGCTTGGCGGAAACCCGGTTAACATTGGTGGCGACAGCATTCAGTTTGGTATTGGCTCAGGGGCATCGTTTAAAGGCGATTCAAAGTCTAACCAATCAAATAGCTTATTTGGTGATATTTCTGTCAATGTGATGCGTGTTTTACCGAATGGGAACTTGGTTATTCGTGGTGAAAAATGGCTCACTTTGAATACTGGTGAAGAATTTATTCGCCTAGAAGGTTTAGTTCGTCCTGAAGATGTGCAAGCAGATAACACGGTAACTTCCAATCGTATTGCTAATGCGCGAATTCAATACTCAGGTAAAGGGCAAATTCAAGAAACGCAAAGTGCAGGTTGGCTGTCTCGTTTCTTTAGTAGTTCGCTTTTCCCATTTTAGAGGAATAAAGTCATGAATGGGTTTAAATACATCATCGCTCTTTGCTTAATTAGCCTGCAGTTTTCTGCACAGGCTGAGCGAGTCAAAGATGTATCTATGGTTGAGGGCGTACGCTCTAACCAATTAGTGGGGTATGGTTTGGTTGTCGGTTTGCCTGGCACAGGTGAACAAAGCCGATTTACTCAACAAAGCTTTAAAGCCATGTTAAATGGTTTTGGTATCACCTTACCAGATAGCTTAAAACCTAAAATCAAAAATGTTGCCGCTGTGGCTGTGCATGCAGAGTTACCGGCATTTAGAAAACCGGGTCAAACCATTGATATTACGGTTTCGTCTATTGGTAGTGCGGGTAGTTTACGTGGTGGTACCTTATTACAAACCTTTTTAAAAGGGGTTGATGGCAATACCTATGCGATTGCACAAGGCAGCTTAGTTGTAGGTGGTTTAGGTGCGGAAGGGGCTGATGGTAGCCGTGTAATTATTAATACACCCACTGTTGGTCGTATTCCAAACGGTGCCATTGTAGAGCGTGCTATTAAGAGCCCGTTTATGCAAGGTGACTATATTACCTTTAATTTAAATCGCCCAGATTTCACAACAGCAAAACGCCTAGAGCAAACGATTAATGATTTAGTGGGGCCTGACAGTGCTCAGGCAATTGATGCAGCGTCAGTGCGAGTGTTAGCACCGCGTGATGCATCTCAACGTGTTGCGTATTTATCTACCCTTGAAAACTTAGAGTTTAAGCCTGCAGACACAGCAGCAAAAATTATTGTTAACTCCCGCACTGGTACAATTGTGATTGGCAAAAACGTGAAGCTACAGCCTGCGGCAATAACTCATGGTGGTTTAACGGTTACGATTGCTGAGCAGCAAAATGTGTCACAGCCAAATGCTTTAAGTGATGGTGAAACTACCGTTACCAATCAAAGTATTATTGATGTGAACGAAGATGATTCACGTGCTTTTGTATTTAATCCAGGTGTTAATCTTGATGATCTCGTACGCGCAATCAATGAGGTCGGGGCCGCACCGGGTGATTTAATGGCAATCCTTGAAGCTTTAAAAGAAGCGGGGGCGATAAACGGGCAACTGGTTATCATTTAAATTAAAACGCGCTTTCGAGCGCGTTTTTTGTTTCTATAACCTTTAATCCTTCAGTGTATAAACATCAGCCAAAATCTTGGCCCTGAAGTTACTCCATTCCTGTATCAGTTATTAGCTACTCATTTATAAAGCTTTTTATTGGCGCAATTTTTGCATTTTAATTTTCATTATTAACTATTGTGTCAAAAAGCTGATGGATACTAATCATCTCGACAAGCAAAACTTTTTTGATTTAGGCAACTTAGACTCGTTACGTCAAAGTGCTCTAAAAAGTGATGCCTCTAGCGATGCGTCAAAAGAGGCGCTGAAAAAAGCGGCGGCACAATTTGAATCTATCTTCACTCAAATGCTGCTGAAAAGCATGCGTAAAGCAAATGAAGCGTTTGAAGATAAAGATAGCCCATTTAATTCAAGCGGCGTTAAGTTTTTTGAAGAGATGCATGACCAACAGTTATCGGTTGAGCTTTCATCAAACGGCTCGCTGGGTCTAGCTGACTTAATTGTTCAACAACTCTCGCCAGATGGTAAACAGTTTACTCCAGGTTCTGTGCTTAGAACGACGGCTGAGTTCGACAGTGATAAGCGCGCAACCGGTGCAACGAGCGACAGTCACAAGATTAAAGCTGAGCCAAAAGCTGTTGCAGATACAACAGCAAACGAGCAAACAGAAAACCGCTTTGAAGATGCTGAGTCTTTCATTAGCTCTGTTTGGGAACACGCTAAAAATGCTGCACAGAAAATTGGCTTAAACCCAGCTGTGATGGTTGCTCAAGCAGCCCTTGAAACAGGTTGGGGTAAACACATCATCAGTAAAGCTGATGGCACAAGTAGTAACAACTTATTCAACATTAAATCGGATAGGAGTTGGCAAGGCGATAAAGCGAGCAAAGTCACACTTGAGTTTGAACAAGGTGTGCCAGTTAAAAAGCAAGCAAGTTTTCGCTCTTATCAATCGATTAAAGACAGTGTGAACGATTTTGTGGATTTTTTAAATGAAAACCCACGTTATCAAGAAGCACTTAATAATACCGCAGAACCTGCAGCCTTTTTAGATTCGTTACAAAAAGCAGGCTATGCAACTGATCCAAATTATGCCGATAAAATTAAGCAGGTATTGAAGCGCGTTGAGCTTCAAAGCGTCGCTGCTTCATTGGTACGTTAAGGAGTAGACCCTGATGTCATTTAGCTTATATGACATAGCAAATGCCGGTGTAAGAGCTAACTCTGAGCTTTTACAAACCACCAGTAAAAACATTGCCAACGTTAATACCGAGGGCTATGTGCGTGAGCGCACTGAGTTCACAACCATGATCGATAACCAAGTCGGCCGTGGTGAAACGTATCGCTTACTAAATGAATTTGCACAAAAGCAATTAAATAGAGATACCTCTAATAAAGCGTTCTTTGATCAGTTTGTAACTGAAGCAAGCCGTGTAGATAGCTTGTTTTCTGAAGAGTCAAACAGCTTATCAACGAGCGTAAATTCGTTTTTTAATAATGTACAAGAAAGCTTAAACCAACCGTCATCAACAGTTGCACGCTCATTAGTAATGACGGATGCACAAAACTTGATTGATCAAATGGACAGATTATCGAGCATTGTGGTTGACCAAAAAGCAGTGGTAAATGAGCAGCTAGAAATCTTCTCTGATGAAGCAAATAACTTAATTCAAAGCATCAGTGAACTAAATACCAAGATTGCATCTGTTCATGGCACTGATCGTGAGTCATCGTCGAGTGGTTTGTATAACGAACGTGATAAAGCAATTCGTGATCTATCTGAGCTGATTGATATTGAAACACTCGATGGTAATAACGGCGAAAAACAAGTGTACTTAGGCTCTGGTCAAGCACTTGTCATGCAAAGTGGCACATTTAACCTGTTTTCATTCAGTGGCGATCCTGATCCGAACTTTAAAGAATTAAAACTTGATGTAAACGGTGGCAAAGCTGTGCCGCTTGAAGTTGATGTGAGTAAATTGAAAGGCAAAATTGGTGGCTTACTGGCATTTCGTGACGATATTTTAGTGCCAGCGCAAAATCAATTGGGTCAAATGGGCTTAGCGTTAGCCGATGCCTTTAACCAACAAAATAGCTTAGGTATGGACGCTAATGGTGAAATTGGCGGCGATATTTTTGCTATTCCAACGGTAGATGCGTTTGGTTATCAAGCGAATACGGGCACATCAACAATGACGGCAACCCTTGAACCAGGTAAAGGCAGTGAATTGCCAGCAAGTGATTTTATCGTTACTTATACCAGTGCCACGACTGTTGAAATTCAGGCAATCGATAATAAAGGTGAACCAATTGGTACCGCATCTACAGCGAATGTAACAGCAGGTGTAATTGATTCATCAACCATCACTGGTGGTGAAGCATTTGGTTTACAGCTTAATGTATCGGGTGCTGCCAATACCGGTGATCAATTTATGGTGAAGTTGAACTCTCAGGCTGCAACAAGCTTAGAGCTTGCAACTGAACGCCCTGAAGATTTAGCATTAGCATCACCTATTCGAACTGCGAACGATATTAATAACACCAGTGACGCAAGTATTTCTGCTGGTACAGTCTCAGATATTGATAACTCAACGGGTATTACCGTAGGCCCACCACCTAGTTTGGCGAATGGCGATATCACTCTAGTGAAAACGGCGAATGCTAACGAATATCAAATTACGGACGGGAACGGTACATCGACGTTTACCATTACACCACCTGCTGAAAATATTCTTGCTCAAGCAGGGGCGCCTTACGATACCTACGGCTTTGACTTCAATATTGAAGGATCACCTGCAACAGGTGACACCTTCACAGTAGAGTTTAACACTGGCGGTTTTGATGATAACCGTAATGGTTTGCTATTGGCTGATTTACAAAACGGTGAGCTAGTTCGTCAAAATGTTGAAGCAAGTAGTACTGCTGATAATCATAAAACGTTTAATCAAGCCTACTCAGGCATTGTCACTGATATTGGTGTTGTGACTAGTCAAGCTCAAACTAATGGCGCGGCCTTTACTGCATTGGCTGATCAGTCGGAAGCCTGGTATGAATCACTCTCAGGTGTAAACCTTGATGAAGAAGCCGCTAATTTACTGCGCTTTCAACAATCATATGCAGCATCGGCACAGGTACTTTCAACAGCACGTACTATTTTTGACACCTTATTAAGTGCGGCGAGGTAATTATGCGTATTTCAAATAACATGATGTATAAGAATAACCTTAATTCTATTCTTAACTCACAGCAAAATGTAAACAAAGCGCAAGAGCAGGTTAATACCCAAAAACGTGTATTGACAGCTGCTGATGATCCTTCTGCTACGGCGCGTGCTTTACTTTATAACGATCGCATTCAGGGCAACGAGCAGTTCACAAAAAACATTACTATGCTGAATAGCCGCCTAACAACAGAAGAAAGTGTGCTGCAAAATATTAAAGGTGCGCTTGAGTCTGCGTATACGCTGACAATTCAAGCAGGTAATGGTGCCTATACAGATATTGACCGTGAAGGAATTGCAGAAGAAATTAAAGCGCTGCAAAGTACAATGCTGGATTTAATGAACGCAAAAACCGAAGATGGAAAGTTTATCTTTTCGGGTTACCAAGATAATACTCCGTCTTATAGCTACAATAGTACGTCTGGTCGCTATGAATATGGTGGCGATCAGGGGCAACACAAGATCAAAGTAGCTGAAGGCGTAGAGATTAAATCAAGTGACAATGGTTTTGATACATTCGAGAAGGTTGACGCGCGTTTAAATGTGACCTCGAACGACGGTACAGTGTCAGGCGGTATCACAAGCTCGAAAATTTATGTCACTGAGCAAGCAGATTTTGATAAGTTTCATCAAGCTAATTACAATGCCGATCCTGCCGCAGCGGCTAATGCCAATACACTAAGTTTTATTACCACCACAGGCACACCGAATACTTATGTGGTACAGCAAGCGGGTGTAACAATTGACAGTGGTAGTTTTGAAGATGGTAAAATCGTTTATAAAGGCATGGAGGTTAGTATTGAGCCTGTTGCAAATGGGCAAGTTGATGTTGATCTTGAAGCGCCACAAAAAGAAAACGCATTGAATACTCTGGATGATCTGATTGCAGGGTTAACCAATCCTGATTTAACTCAAGAAGAGTTTGACCAGGTTTTGGCGGATGCTGTTGTACAGCTAAATAATGCTAAAAACCAGGTTTCACTTGTTCAGGCAGGTTTGGGTGGGCGTTTAAATACCGCTGAGAAAATTGAGAGATCTAATGGTGATCTAGATACCAGTAATAAAGCAGCGAAAGCTGAGCTTGTTGAGCTTGATATGGCTGAAGCGATTACTGAACTTACCAAACAGGAAACATCACTACAAGCTGCACAGGCAACATTTGGCCGTTTGGCTAACCTCTCATTATTTGATTACTTATAATTTATGTAGGTTAAGCTTATTTAGTAAGCTTAACCTACAAAACCTTCCTTAAGCTTCACACTTTAAAAGCGCTTTTAGAGCACTCTTTTTAGTATTTATATCTTCAATAAAACATCGTGATAGCGGCTTTCAAGGTAACCTGAAGCCATGTTTAGTAAAAAAACTAAATTATTTCTCTTTTAAATACAGTGTATTAAATGAAATTTTAAAAATTGTTTAAAAATTCACTAAAGGATTTTTTGAGCGGACCGATAACTTAACTAACCAAGCAGAGTAACAAATAACAGTTACCGCTTAATTAGAGTAAGTTTGAGAGTAAATGATAAGTTTACTTCGGGAGAAATATCATGGCACTTTATGTAAATACAAATGTTAGTTCATTAAACGCTCAAAGACAATTAATGAATTCTGGTAACTCACTTGACACTTCATTCAAGCGTTTATCATCTGGTTTCCGTATCAACAGCGCGGCTGACGATGCGGCTGGTTTACAAATCTCTGACCGTTTATCATCACAAATCAATGGTCTTAACCAAGGTAACCGTAATGCGAACGATGCGATTTCTTTAGCTCAAACAGCTGAAGGTGCATTAGACGAAGTAACGTCAATGTTTCAACGTGTACGTACGCTTTCACAACAAGCTGCAAATGGTTCAAACACTGATGAAGACCGTTTAGCAATCCAAGAAGAGATTCGTTCATTAATGTCTGAAGTGAATCGTGTTGCTTCTGATACAACGTTTGGTGGTCAAAACTTACTTGATGGCTCATATTCTGCTAGCTTCCAAGTTGGTGCAGATGCTGTACAAACGATTGGCTTCAGTATGAAAGAAGTTGGCGGTACTGCGACGGGTAACTCACTAACAGCAAATGGTGGTTTTACACTTTCAGGTTTAGCTGGGGCTGCGTCTACTGTTACAGGTAAAGCGCTTCATG
>NZ_JADILN010000021.1:0-22215 GCF_015278155.1 Pseudoalteromonas simplex | reverse complement strand
CACTGCGAGCAATCGCATGCGTTTTCGTGCGTTTGGTTCTTTACGAGAAAGCGCTAAAAGCTGTTCAGATATGTTTGGATTCAATGTTATTAACCGGTGATTTTATATAGCCTATATTAGATCAGATATTTAAGCGGAATGGTATTAGCAAGAGTAAAGTCGAACTGTTGGGTTGTTTAGTACAGAGCCTCCCTCAGCAATAACCCCGTAGGAGACACTTCAGTGCCGATTTCAGACCATAACAAACATATTCATGGCTAAAGCCATTCCTACAAGTAGACTTTGCCTAGAACCAGAGGATGACGCAGGACCAAACACCCACACCGCGCGGCTGATCGCTGACGGCTGAAAGCTGATAGCTCTGTGATGTGTTGGGTTTCGCTCCGCTCTACCCAACCTACGCCAGGCCTTTCAACTTTCCCCTCACTAACTTTACCCTTTCAAACTTGCTAACTAGCGGCTAAAAAAGCCCATACTCTTCGGTTTCTTCTGCTTCGTGGCGCATGAGGTGTTCTGGGCGGAAGATGGCGCTTGGGTCTAATAGTAAGCTGTGTTTATGCTTCATTTTAATTAGCCCGCGCATCATGTTTTTAGTTTGTGGGTCAACATCAAAACCAACAGAGGTAAGCTGCTCTAAAGGCTTGATATCTTCTTTCTTAACATTAATATTGTCTTCGACTTTATCGACCAGAAGCCCTATATGAGGTGTTACACCGTCTTTAGTTGTAAAAATGATGATTGGCTTGTAATCAAGGCTTATCTGCTCTCGGGCCGATTCAAACAACCGGTTTAGCTGATTAAGAGTTTGTCGTTTTTTTTCTTCAAATAAAATAATTACAGAATCTTTTGACTGTGTTTTCCGTACTTCTAAAAGTTCGCTAGCCATAACATGTAGTGCATGGTAGGGCTTTTCAAGTTTGGCAACAATGCTCTTAAGATCTTCATTATCAGTCTCGAAATCTTTGTACCAGCGACTAAATGAGGACTTACTTGGATCTAGCGAATTTGTGAAGGATGTTCCAGTAGATAGGTTGTTTTCTAATACATTGAGCCATTCTAAGTGCTCTTTTTCTCTTTCAACTAATAATTCTGAAAGCGCGGTATTTACTTCGTATGTTGACCTGTTATTTAAAACTACCCCCAAATCAAATATGGGGGTCGGCGTGTCCATATAATCTTTGACCCCGATAAAGCTCTTATTTTCATTGGGCAATGAGGTTAAATTACCCTCATAACGTTCGGTTAGAAGAATATCAAGAATTTTTAATGAAATGGTCTTGTGCCCAACTCGGAAATTAATCAGATCCATATTTCCCTCAAAGCCTTGTTAAGTCTTTATAGCATAGAACATTATTATGTTTTTAGTGATGGATTTACAAAATTACTTTTTGAAATAGGAGCGGTAGATTTTTTTATTATTTCCAGCACTGTGACTATTAAATAAATCAGCGAATTCAGATGTGTCAGTGAAGAGGTGAGTTAGCTCGGTTAGCAGACATTGATTGTTTAGTGGCGTTGGGCATCTTTGGGCAGCGCTAACCAATGCAACGGCATTCAAATAACCTTCAAATATAATTCTATTCGCACTCGTGTGATAAGGCTCGATATCTTCAATAAACTGCTTACACCAAGGGTTTTTACAGTTATTAGGGTCGGGTACCACTTCAGTGACCATAATGCTGGCGGGCTGTTTAACTCGCTGATATAAATCATGGCTCGAAACGAAAGACACCGAAGTATAGTCTGGGTTGAAGCTTTGTTTGTTTGCTGCATTAATGAATTCAGCGAGAGGCTCGTAGGTGCCGACTAAACAAATTGCGGTTGCTTTACTTTCTTTTAGAAGCTCTAAAGCTTTTGAAATATCATCACTATTGCGCTTAAACCGAGCGACTTCTACAGGTTTAATACCATGTATTTTTAATGCATTAACAAGGTTGTTTTCTACCATATAGCCAAACTCATCGGCTTGGATCATCAAGCCAATTTTTTCATGCTTACGCTCTTTCACGAAATAATTAATTTGCTCTATGGCTTCATCTTGGTAGCTCGCACGAAGATTAAAGACATTTGGCATTGAGCTATTATGTAAAAAATCAGCGCCTGTAAATGGCATTAGAAATGGAATGCGGTGCCTATCCAGAATAGGTTTAATTGCATGGGCTGTTGGTGTGCCCATAGAGCCAAAAATTGCATGGATCTTTTGATCAAATAAAAACTCGCGAGTATTCACTACGGTATTTTTTGGCTCATAACCATCATCAGCTAAAATCAGATCGATACTTTGCCCATTAATACCGTTTTCTTTGTTGATTTTATTAAAGTAAATATTACTGCCAAGCGCCAGTTGTTCGCCTATTTGCTTTGCGGGTCCAGTGAGCGCAGTGGACATGCCGAGTTTAATGGTAGGCTGTGCGTGTTCAGCTAAAGCTATCTGAGGTAGTAGCAAGGTACAAATACATAAACACTTAATGGCTGTGATTTTGAAGTGATTTATAGTGAGCATACCAACCTTGCACTGCGGTTTTGAACTGTGACTCTAAGTCTTTTTTACCTGTAAAACCGGCTTCTTCGATTAAGCTATTTACAGAGGTTTGCTGTAATACTAGTCGAATAAGGATGAACTTTGTATGTTCATCTAATAAATTTAGACTAATTGGTGTGCTCCAAAGTATTTGCCATAGCAATGGCTGTACTTGGAAGAGGTTAATATCACCAGTTAACAGCCGCTCAGCTCTTGCATCTAAGGCAGAAGATAGATCACTTTTTGGTAAGCCTTTGAATAGCTCTGCAATAAGCTGCCAAGGAAGTGAGTTAAAGTGATCAAGGAGTTGCAAAGAGAAATCTTGCTTAAACTCTTCTATTAACAGTGCTGCGCTATCTGTCGTTTGCTTATCTAATGCTTTAACCACTAAGGCAGCATGTTCTGCCGTTGCTTTGTCATGACTAAATCCAAGCTTAACAACGTTGAAGCCATTACTTTGCCAAAACTTAATTAATGTCGCATTTGCGCCAAAGCTAGCACCAAAATAACTACAATTGCTTAATTGGCTTTCGCAGTGGTTTAACAGGGCTGAGCCTATACCTTGCTGATGACATTCAGGTGCAACAGCTATTCTCACGACTCTCGCTGAGTGTTTACACAAATCTTCTGTTTTTCGGCTTAATTGAGTCAGAGTTTGCGCCATTAAATGACCATGTGGCCGACGCTTTCCTCTTGTAACCTGCTCTGCAATCTCAGGCGTTAAGCCACCCTCAATAGCAATTAAGCAAACGGCTTTTAATGCATTTTCTTGTTTGCAGATAGATAGCTGTAGCTCTGGGGCATCAAGCAATTGGCGTAAGTCGTTTACCGTGGTTTGATAATGAGCCAACGCCAATAGCGCCATAATTTGGCTAAGCAACTGCTCATCATCAATGAGTTGCTCTTTGCTTATGCTTTCGAATTGATATGACTCTTTACTCTGCGTTTCTAGGTATTTTGCATCAAGTAATAGTAGTTCACGTAGGCTATGTTCGAGGGGGTCATACTTGGCGAAACGAACAGGTTCATCCAAAGTAATTGCCTTTAGCGATTTAAATTGGCTACGTAAGTAATGTAAAAAACGTAACGTGTAACCACGCCCATTCCCTTCGTAACCAACCATAGTGCTAGCAAATACGATTCGTGGATAACTTTTTAGTATCTCTAATAGCATAGGAACCGGAATCGCCGCTGCTTCGTCGACATATAACAGATCGCAATCAGGTTTTTCGTTTAGCAGTGTATCTGGCGCAATGTAACTAAGGTTAGCTAGTTGCTTACAGTTTTGCTCTTTGCTAACACCAAGCTCAGCGGCTAAATGTTTAAAGCTTGTTTGTACGGCTTTAGCTTGGGTGGCGCAAATTAGGATTCTTTTATCTTGAAGACTTGCTGCTGCAAGCCCTAAAGCGGCTGACTTACCACGACCTCGGTCTGCACTGATCACAAAAGGACGATTAGCGCGCCCTGTTGCGGTTTTAATAATTTGCTCAACACATGCTTGTTGTTGCTGATAATTTATCTCAGCAGTTGCTGGCGAAATAGATTGGTAAGCAGGAGGCGAGTGCTTAGTAAAATAATGTGGCTGCAATTTTAGCTTGGCGAAAAAGCGCTGATTAAAAAAGCTGTGTTTAATTGCTTCGCCATAAGAGGTAATACTTGTGAGTGCTGGGTCTTGCCAGTTATTATCATCGGGCAGCAGTAATATAAGTACACCACCAGCTTTTACGGTACCGGCAAGCGCGGCTAGTTTATCGGCATATAAACCGCTAAAACCATCAAAAATTGCGTGTTGAAACTCTTGACCAAGAATCTGGTGAGCATGTTTTGGGAACTCACTATTTGCTAATAATGAGCTGCTACTGAAAACATAGGTATTTTTTAGCGCTAATTGGTTTGCAAACTGATAGCACCAAGTTTCGCTGCCTTGCACAATGACAAGCTGGCGATGCTTTGCAATCACCAGCTCATTACATAGCGCTGTTATATACTCATTATAAGGCTTGAAGTCTTGCATACTGTGTTACAAGCCATTTACTGCCTAGATCATCAAAGTTCACTTGAATACGTGACTGTGCGCCGCTGCCTTCGTAATTGAGTACGGTTCCTGCACCGAACTTAGCGTGTAATACGCGCTGTCCTAAGTTAAAGCCGCTATCTTCAAATGCGGCATGTGTTACTGATGGACTAAAACGACCTGCCGCAGGTGGCCTTGAAACCTGTGTTTTAATACGAATTTCTTCGATACAGTCTTCAGGCATTTCGCGTAAAAAGCGTGATGGGCTGTGGTATTTTTCTTGTCCGTATAAACGGCGGCTTTCTGCGTGGCTAATATATAGTTTTTCCATCGCGCGAGTCATGCCAACATAACATAAGCGACGTTCTTCTTCTAAACGACCAGACTCTTCATTACTTTGTTGTGATGGGAACATGCCCTCTTCAACACCCACCATAAATACCAGCGGGAATTCTAGGCCTTTTGCTGAGTGCAGTGTCATCATTTGCACCGCGTCTTCGTGCTCATCAGCTTGACCTTCGCCAGATTCTAGAGAGGTATATGCCAAAAAGCCTTGCAGTGGTGAGCTGAACTCTTCATCTTCAGGAAGTTCGTATTGACCACAAGCACTAATAAGCTCTTCTAAGTTTTCTACGCGGGCACGGCCTTTTTCACCTTTTTCAGCTTGATACATTGCCATTAACCCCGAGCTTTGAATGGTGTATTTCGCTTGCTCTTCTAGGGTGAGATCGCTGATTTTATCTTCGATATGCTCAACAAGTTCTAAGAATTTTGTCACGGCACTTGCTGCACGGCCAGATAAGTGCTGCTGCTCGATAATAGCTTTAGCGGCATACCAAAGTGGCAATGACTCATTGCGCGCGCAATCACGAATGTGACTTAGTGTTTTATCACCAATGCCGCGAGCAGGGGTGTTAATAACGCGCTCGAAAGCCGCATCATCTTGACGGTTACCAACTAAACGTAAATACGAAAGTGCATCTTTGATCTCTTGGCGCTCGAAGAAGCGCATACCGCCGTAAATACGGTATTTTAAACCTTCTTGTAGCATTGCTTCTTCGAGTACACGAGATTGCGCATTGTTACGGTATAAAATCGCGGCGTCTTGTAATGCATTACCTGCATTTAGCCAGCTACGTAGTTTGCTGCTAACAAAGCGCGCTTCGTCTAATTCATTAAACGCAGCGTAAACTGAAATCGGCTCACCATCATTGCCGTCTGTCCACAGGCTTTTGCCCATGCGTTCAGCATTGTTTTTGATCAGCGCGTTTGATGCTTTCAAAATTGTTGCCGTTGAACGGTAATTTTGTTCAAGGCGAATGGTTTCGGCTTCGAAGTCAGTTAAAAAGCGTTTGATATTCTCAATTTTTGCGCCACGCCAGCCATAGATACTTTGGTCATCATCACCTACGATCATAATACTGTTGGTGTTACCTGCGAGTAATTTTAACCAAGCGTACTGAATCGTATTGGTATCCTGGAACTCGTCTACCAGCATATGGGCAAAACGCTGTTGATAGTGACGTAAAAGTGTTGGGTGGTTCTTAAGTACTTCGTAGCAGCGCAGCAGTATTTCTGCAAAGTCGACTAAACCTGCGCGGTCACAAGCCTCTTGATATGCAGCATAGACTTTCAGCATCATTTGCTCATTAATATCGTAGGCTTGAATGTCTTTAGGGCGCAGACCTTCATCTTTTTTCGCGCTGATATACCAACCAAATTGTTTTGCAGGCCACTTTTTATCATCGATGTTCATCGCTTTAAGTAAGCGTTTGATCATACGTTGTTGATCGTCAGAATCTAAAATTTGAAAGCTTTCAGGCAAGTTCGCTTCACGGTGATGGGCGCGCAGAATACGATGAGATAAGCCGTGGAAAGTACCAATCCACATACCACCAACCGGTGCTTTTAACGTTTCTTCTACACGAGTGCGCATTTCTTTCGCGGCTTTATTTGTGAAGGTTACCGCAAAGATACTGTATGCAGAAGCTTGCTCAACTTGCATGAGCCATGCGATGCGATGAACAAGTACTCGAGTTTTACCAGAACCTGCACCTGCAAGTACTAGCATATTTTGCAATGGGGCTGCGACTGCATCCCGTTGTTTGTCATTTAAGCCATCGAGTAATTCAGAAACGTCCATCGTTACGCCTTTTCAATCTATAATGGGTGGAGTATAACAGGTGTTTATGCAAGGCTAAATAAAATACTGTTTTTATAAACAGCTATTTTGGCAAGTCATTAAAATTGAAGTATAAAAATTGTGAATTTGACCGATTTTTAGCAAAAAAAACTAAAATCAAAATAACGCTACTTTTTAACACTTTGATTTGTAAGCCATAATAAGTTGGCATAAAGTGTGTTTACTAAAAGTATAATCATTAAAAACTACAGAGGTTAGTATGGCAGAGCAAGGTTCTGGCGGTAATGTAATCGCAGCAATATGTAATATCTTTTTTCCTGGTTTAGGGCAATTGGTACAAGGCCGTTTAATGGCGGCTATTGCATTCTTTTTAGCATGGGTTATCAGTGGGGCACTAATTTACGTTGCAGTTGGCTTTATTCTACTGCCAATCGTATACCTATGGGCGATTATTGATGCTGCGCGCTTCAAATCGCGACTATAGCTATTTTAAATAGCATAAACACGAGCGCCCCGTTGGCGCTCGTGCTGATTTAAGACTACAAAACTCGCCACGTTTAGCTGCAAACGATATAATTAGCAGATAACGTATTAAGAGTACCCTCCATGGAATATCAATTTATCCGCGATCCTATTAGCGGTTTACGCATTAAAATCTCCTCTGAACATGCCGTCATAGGCCGTTGGCTAAACGAAGAAATCGGTAAAGAAAAAATCGCGATGGTACAAGCATTGATCTCCGCGGTTAAGAGCAGTCATGAGCCTTTAACCTTACAAGGTCAAGAAATTGATTTGATCTTAAGTAAAGACGAAGCGCTGTTCGAAGCACATGCGTTACATCAAGACAACGAAGACTTAGTTGCCTACCAAGATGATGATTTAATGCTTGAAGAAGAAGGCCTGTGCAGTGGCTGTGGTTTTGAAGACTTTGTTGATTTAATTGAATCTTGGCAAGAATTTACACAAGGCCGATAAGCAGATGCATATTCTGCTTATCGGTTGCTAATTTATTGCTCGTTCACTGATTTTACAGCTGCAAGTAATAAATCTTCTGTTAAGCGTACTTTGTAATTTGGGTTGGCGTATTGAAAATTAACTAACCCATTAGTGTCTATCACAAACACTGCAGGTACGGGTAACGCTACTTTCACTTCGCCCTCTAACGAGACAAAGTTAACCCCAAGTTTGTTGCGGTAAATCTTTGCTGTTTTGTCATCTAAGTAAAACGCTAAACCTAACTTTTGTGCCAACAAAAGGCTGTCGTCAGACAATAATTGATAGTTTGGTGAAGTAATTTTTGATTCAGCGAGCTTTTCAGGACTATCTGGCGAAACGGCAATTATCTGTGCTCCTAAATCCGCTAGCTCTTTCTCAATTTTTTGGACATTGGCCAATTGCTTTGAACAATATGGGCACCAGCCACCACGATAAACAATGAGCACAGTCGTTTTTTCTTTAAAACGCTCAGCGAGTGAGACAGTTTTACCGTATTGATCTTTTAACTCAATATTTGGCACTGCTAAGCCGGGTAATAATGGGCTAACTTGCTCTGCTGATTCGGCAATATTGGTTGCAGTCGCAGCAATAACTTGGCTTGATAGTACAAATAGTGCACTAATGAGTAGAGATTTAAACATAGGCTTCCTCGGTTATTTTTATCAACTGCAAAGCAGACCTGATCATATGTGTTTTTATTTCATCAATGACAAAATTATCTGTAGTATATACATAATTGAAAATGCAAGTTGGGATAAAGAATGTCTGCTAATTTACAAAAACTCGTTGTTATGCTCGAGATGCAAAATGCGATGAATACTAAAGTTCATGAGCAATGGTTTAGCCAAGGTTTTGAATGGTATCGTGCAATTTGGGTTGAGTGTGCTGAAATGCTGGATCACTACGGCTGGAAGTGGTGGAAAAAACAAACCCCAGATACAGAACAAGTTATTTTAGAGTTAGTTGATATTTTCCATTTTGGTTTATCTTTACGTATTGATGGTGAAACCAGCTATGAGCAGTTAGCTGCACAACTTGAAGCTGAGTTAAATGCACCAGTTCAAGCCGATGATTTTAAACAAACACTCGAAGTATTAGCTGGGTCAGCTGTTGCTGAAAAGAGTTTTAATGCCGCTGCATTTGCAGGCTGCATGGCGCAAATCGGTATGGATATCGATGACTTATACCGTGGCTACGTTGGTAAAAACACCTTGAACTTCTTCCGCCAAGATCATGGCTACAAAGATGGTAGTTATATCAAAGTGTGGAATGGCCAAGAAGATAACGAGCACTTAGTTGAAGTGATAAAAAGCCTAGATACAGAGCATGCAGATTTTGCAAAACTTGTATACCAAGGCTTAGAGCAGCGTTACCCGAAGTAATTATTTAACGGGTATAAACTCGCGAAAATCGATGGTCGATAAAAAGCCATCGAACTGCTTATGCGGTTGCTGACTATCAGGGTTGGCAACCGCAAGTATATGACCAATACCAAACTCTTTTGCCGCATCTAGCACGGCGGGGCTGTCATCCACAAATAAAGTCCGTTCCTTATCAAACTGCCATTCTTGATGTACTTGTTGCCATAATGGTTGATGCTCTTTACTCACGCCATATTGGTGAGTTGAGATCACCCCATCTAAGTAATTATCGATAGCAGTATGTTCAAACTTTAACATGGCACAATCTGGGTGCGCGTTAGTAAGCATGATCAATTGCTTGCCTGCTTTTCTAAGCTCAGTTAAGAACGGCGGAACATCTTCACGAATTCTGATTAAATGTTGAATGTCACGTTTCAGTGCCATAATTGGTAAATCAAGTTGCTGCTGCCAATAATCTAAACAGTACCAATTAATTTGTCCGTGAACTTGTTGATAACGATGTAAAATGTCAGCTTTTGCTGCGTCTAAACTGATTTTATGTTTACGCGCATATTGCTCGGGAATAACGGTTAGCCAAAAGTAATTATCAAAATGCAAATCGAGTAGGGTGCCATCCATATCTAACAACACAGTATCGATTTTTGACCAATTTAACATAGGCAATTCACTTTAAAAGATTTATGATGAGCATAACTGCCATGATAGCAAATTAATGCCAATGACACAGAAAAAGCATCCTACACCACCGCAAATTTTGTCTAATGAAGTTGTCGCTAAAAGTCGACTATTTACTGTTGAGTCTCTCGAATTGAAGTTTTCAAATGATGAACAAAGGCAATACGAAAGAATTCGTGGCGGTGGCAGAGGTGCAGTGATGATAGTGCCGGTAACGGCCGATAACGAACTGTTATTAGTGCGAGAGTATTGTGCAGGCACCAATGATTATCAGTTGGGTTTTCCAAAGGGCTTAATTGATCCTGGTGAAACACCACAGCAAGCTGCAGACCGGGAGCTTAAAGAAGAAGTTGGTTTTGGTGCTAAGCATTTCGCTGAACTAAAAAAAGTCAGCATGGCGCCAAGTTACTTTAATGCCACGATGCATATTTTGTATGCTGAAGATCTCTATCCTGAAACCTTACCTGGTGATGAGCCAGAACCGCTTGTCGTTGTAAAATGGCCAATAACTGATTGGCAATCATTATTGCAACAAGAAGACTTTACTGAAGCACGAAGTGTCGCAGCTTTGCTATTATTAACAAAGTACTTAGAGTCGGGAGCGGGCAATGAATGATTTTTTAGAACCGTGTATTCGGTTAGCTGAGCAAGCAGGCGATGCCATTATGGCCATTTATCAGCAGGATGATATTGGTGCTGAGCAAAAGTCAGATCATACTCCGGTCACCAAGGCTGACTTAGCATCAAATGATGTATTAATGGCGGGTTTGAAGAGCATAGCCCCCGATATTCCAATTATGTCAGAAGAAACACCGATCCCAGCGCTGGCAGATAGAAAAGATTGGCACCGTTATTGGTTGCTTGATCCTATGGATGGTACCGGGGAGTTTATACTTGAAAGCGGTGATTTTGCAGTCAATATCGCTTTAGTTGAAAATAATCGCCCAGTGCTGGGTGTTATTCATTGGCCAGCGAAACAAGTGACTTATTTTGCAAGTTATCAAAATGGCGCATTTAAACGTGAAAATGGCCAAGATCAACAAATTTCAGTAGCAACACCCGATAATTTAACCTTAGCAGTAAGCCGCAGACAAAAAATTGAAGCGGTCAGTCAGTATTTAAACACTCAGTTTGCGACAGTAGCATTAGGCTCATGCTCATTAAAAGCCTGTATTATTGCAGAGGGTAAAGCTGATTGCTTTTTACGTATCGGACCAACTGGTGAGTGGGATACTGGTGCGTCACAAGTGATTGTCGAAGAGGCCGGTGGCTGCATTACCGATGCTGAATTCAATCCGTTAACTTACAATCAACGAGAAAGCACAGAAAACCCTGATTTTATCGTGATGGGTCACCCCGATTGGGAGTGGCAAAAAATGATTAGTCCTCATCAGCGTGCATTTTAACTTTGTTTTGTGTGCTTTTTGTTCGCTTGAGTTAAATTTGTCACTATAACCCTTGATTTCTAATCTTATTGCTATATGATAGCGCTCTCTCTGAAACAGGGCGTCGTTAACATGCTCATGTTACTAAGAGATTACAGGCGCGGGATGGAGCAGAATGATAAATCATTCGTCGGACTCGCTAATACCTGAAGTCGAAGGTCGTCGGTTTAAATCCGGCTTCTGGGACTCTAAACATACAGGCGCGGGATGGAGCAGCCTGGTAGCTCGTCGGGCTCATAACCCGAAGGTCGTCGGTTCAAATCCGGCTCCCGCAACCAATTCTTTGAATTGGCTGACTTCTTAAATTAAGTGAGAAGTAAAATAAACTTAATATTCAGGCGCGGGATGGAGCAGCCTGGTAGCTCGTCGGGCTCATAACCCGAAGGTCGTCGGTTCAAATCCGGCTCCCGCAACCAATTCTCTGAATTGAAAGCCAAGTTGTCATGTAAAGCAACTTTAAATAAATCTATAATTTCAGGCGCGGGATGGAGCAGCCTGGTAGCTCGTCGGGCTCATAACCCGAAGGTCGTCGGTTCAAATCCGGCTCCCGCAACCAACTGAAATTGAAGATTAAAATTAAATGAGTTTGATAAGTAGGCACGCGAAAGCGTGTTTTTTTATGCCTGAAATTCAGGTTCAGAGCCGAAGGTCGTCGGTTCGCTCTCAAAATTCACAGCTCCCGCAACCAACTGAAATTGAAGATTAAAATTAAATGAGTTTGATAAGTAGGCACGCGAAAGCGTGTTTTTTATGCCTGAAATTCAGATTCATAACCCGAAGGTCGTCGGTTCGCCCTCAAAACTCACAGCTCCCGCAACCAACTAAAATTGAAGATTAAAATTAAATGAGTTTGATAAGTAGGCACGCGAAAGCGTGTTTTTTATGCCTGAAATTCAGGTTCAGAGCCGAAGGTCGTCGGTTCGCTCTCAAAATTCACAGCTCCCGCAACCAACTGAAATTGAAGATTAAAATTAATTGAGTTTGATAAGTAGGCACGCGAAAGCGTGTTTTTTTATGCCTGAAAAAGTAAGTCTTAAGTAATCATATCACAATCAGTTTGAAGCCGAATTGTGTTATTTGTAGGCTTTAGCCAAGGCGCTACTTTAGCGCCGAAAAACATTTCACGGCTAAAGTCGTTCCATGTTTTGATGTAGGCGTGAAATTTATTTCGCGCGTTATCTTTTGAATATTGCGCGATATAAAATCACGCCTACAATGCTCGCTTACCGCTATGATAACTCACGCCTAGCATGCTTAAGGTAAGCTTGTAGACTTTCTTGCCAAAGTATTAGGGCTTCGGTTAATAGTTCTTTTAAGGGCTTGTTATCAAGTAACTTACGTTCGATGCGCTTCAGCTCTGTACCGTATCGATTAAATCCTAGCTGCAATGCTGTGCTTGCTTGACGGTGAATCAGTTTGATGCACTGCTCTTTATCATCATCTACAAGTTGTTGACAACGAATGAGTTTATTTCTAGCAGATAAAACAAACTCATTGTAAATCGATGATACCTCATCCTCGCTGAATGAGCTTATCAATGTAGCAGCTGCCGTTTCATCGTAAAGTGTATCTCGTAATTCCACCGCGATACTCGCAGATTGGTTTGTTTGTGAATCGCTCAGAGCTTGACGTAATTTCTGCTGCTTTATTGGTTTGCCTACAATATCTTTTATACCTAGTGATAAATACTCTTTTATTTCATCTGGACTGAGGCTAGCGGTAAATGCTAATACTGGCGTGCGTTGATTTAAATGGTCGATATTTTTTAGCTTTTTTAAGACTTCTTGCCCTGTTAAATCAGGCAAATTCATATCGAGTAATACCACATCAAAGTGATGTTTCTGCATCAGTTCAATCGCGCTATTGCCATCTTTTGCAAGTTTTATCTTATGCTCATCATCAGCCATAAATTCGATGGCAATTTTCTGATTTAAATCGAGATCTTCAACTAATAACACGTCTAGGCCAGTAACATAATCCTTTGATTGGTGACGCTGTTCAACTAGGCTAAGCTCACCAATAGCAAGTGAAATATCAAAGCTGAAAGTACTGCCTTTTTTAAGCTCACTTTCTATGTTGAGTTTACTGCCTAACTTTTCGAGTAGCCGGCTGGTAATTGCTAAGCCAAGGCCTGTGCCTCCTTTCTCTTTACCTGCACTACTTTGCACGTATGGTTCAGTGAGGTAGGCTATTTCTTCATCTTCAATACCAGGGCCAGAGTCAATCACACTTACTCTAACTAGGTGGTCTAGTTGGCCTTCATTAAGAGGCTTCACATGAATCTTTACGGCTCCTTGGTCAGTAAACTTAATTGCGTTACCTACTAAGTTTATAATAACTTGCCTGAGTTTTTGTTGGTCGCAGTAATAACATGCCTGTTCTGGCAAATCATATATCAACTCAAACTTTAAGTGTTTTTGTTCTGCTAGGGGGCTGAGAAGTAGGCAAAGATTATTTAGCCAAGTTTTAAACTCAACATCCTCTTCATAAAGTGCTTCATCTCGTTGATCTAAGCTGGCGTAGTCGAGAACTTTATCTACTAATAAATTTAATGATTCAGCGGAGTTAATAATTGCTTCGCAATAAGGTTTATCACGGGGGTCACTCGATTGGTTCATGATCAACTGTGCACTACCTAAAATACCGTTTAACGGTGTGCGAATTTCATGACTAATAGTTGATAAGAACAAACCTCTTATTTCTAAATCTTTATGGGCTTTTTCGGTGAGTTGATTAAGGTTTTGCTCACGCCTTTCATTACATAGTAGTGCCATGCCTGTAGCATAGAACATTGGAGCTATTACGCCATTAATAAATAAAGTGAAACTAAACCAGTCTGCAGATAATAGGTTGGCGGTTGTAATATCTCCCATCATTAAAGTACGGCCAGTAAACACCGCTAGGATAATGCTGAGAATTAAAATATAAACAATACTGCCATTAGGGTAACTTTTACGGCCATTACGAATAAACAAAGCCAGTAAAAACAATGATTCAACAATATGTTGAAGGTCAGAAACCAATATTCGGCTGCGTAACTCTGCGCTGTCAGTAGCAAGGTAAATCATAGTGATAGCTAAAGCGACTGTGATCGAAACAAAGGTTTTAAAGCCAACGCATTTGGCATTCAAAAACTGACAAATTGCGAGTACATGGATGATTGAGGCACTAAACAGTAGAGTATTTGCAATGGCAACACTGGCAAGGTTATTAATATGGCCATGTAGTGCAAAACTCATTACTGATGCAAACATCACAAGTGGATAAAAAATATAGAGTAAGGTGCCCGGAGTCTTATTGTTGGTTCGCCAAGTAAGGTAATTAAGAAGGGTCATTACTGCCATCATGGCAGCGCTGGCGTAATATAAAGTAGCTGAGTCGAGCATTGTATTTCCAGTGTTTGGCAATCAGTTTGAGCATAAAGTCAATTACAGTGATTAGCAACCAGAAACAAAAACAGACGCAGTAGCGTCTGTTTTAACAAGTAGGGTATTTCGTTTAACGAATTTCGTCAGGAATGTTTTGCTGAGCCCAAGATAGTAACTCAATACGATTACGACACTTAGTTTTTCTAAATGCACTGTATAAGTGAGTTTTCACTGTATGCGGACTAATACTTAAATCTTCAGCTATTTCTTTGTTTTTCGAACCTTTACTCATTAATGAAATAATAGCTTTTTCACGTTTGGTAAGCTTAACTGGTTCGATATCACCGTCTGTTAATTTATGTAGTGCGTCTTTGTTAAACTGCAACATACGGTTAAGTGCATTACACATAATATCACGACGGTACCAGAGTTGGTCTTCAAGTAACAAACGAATGCCTTTCATTAGCACATCGGCGTTATCCGTGGTGTAAAATACACCTCTTATGCCACTTAGAAGAGCGCGATTAGCTAGTTCTGGGTTTTCATCTAGATTAAATAAAACAATATCGCATTTAATTCGTAGATTAACTAATTGCTCCTTTAGTTTTCCCCACGGATCTGTACTTGACGTTTCAATGAATAGCAATCGTGTGCCTTCAGGTACTTCAGAAATATCAGTACCAGTTGTCACAGTAAGTCCTTGTGTTTTTAACAATGGTTCTAATACATTTACACCAATCGTGTTAATCGGTTCTGGATCTAATAATAAAAAGGCTGAACTACTCATATTTATTCACTCTTGAAAAAAGTTGACAATTGCATCCTATCACGCAATCCACCCCTTTCGTATTAGAAATTTCTGAGACTTGTGCAGGAAAAGTACAGTTTGTGTCTATTTTGTGTCAAAAAATACAGCTAGTTAACTAATTGCAATACATTAACTAGCTGATCTGTCACTATTATAGACAAAAACAGTATCTTTGTTCTACCTTTTACATATTTTTACATACTAAAATATTAGAGATTGGTTTTTTTCTTGTCTTGATACGGAGGCCAGCCCATTGTTTTACCTGCCAGCATATGTAGGTGTATATGGTACACAGTTTGTCCGCCATGGTCATTACAGTTCATTACGACGCGAAAACCGTCTTCACTAAAGCCAAACTGTTTGGCAAGTTTGGCAGCAACCACATATAAATGACCGACTAAAGATGCATTTTCTTCTGTAACATCATTAATCGTCGCTATTGGTGTTTTTGGGATGATCAGCACATGAAAAGGGGCTTGTGGGTTAATATCTTTAAAAGCTAAAGACAACTCGTCTTCATATACAATATCAGCAGGGATCTCTCGGTTAATAATCTTTGTAAAAATAGTCTCTTGGCTCATACTTAGCTCTCTTATAAATGTGGTTAAATGACCGCCCACTAATGACAAACTTTATTTGCAGTGTCAAACTGAAACTGCCGTAAATTGAACAACCAAGGAGTGAACATGCGTAAGTTAGTATTACTGAGTAGTGCGTTAATGCTATTAAATAGTTTAAGTAGTGTCGCTGAGACTATTCACTTTCCAGAAGAGTTTGTACCTTTACAAGTCGGAGAGCGACTTATTGAGCAGTCGTTTTTCAGTCGTGTTGACGATGTTGAACTTGCTCCTGGTACTTACCAAGTGAAGATGAAATATACCGATCTTTACGAGCAAGGTTATGATGACCACCAAGTTGTTGAGTCAGAGCCATTCTGGGTTGAGCTCACAGTAGAGAGCGGCAAAAACTATGACCTAGTGTTTAATCGTGCCAGTAATGCTGTTGCGGCAGAAGTGTTTGCTGAATCACCGCAAGTAAGCTTAAAAGCCAAGGGCAGTGAACTTGCTGTGCCACTATCGATAGTTAGCTATCGTGCATCTAGCGCGCCTGCACAAGCTGTAGCCAGTGCCCCAGTTGCTGCTACAAGTACAAGCAACAAGCCTGCGACTGCTGTCCCTGTCACATTGCCTGCAAAAGTACCCGGCGGACAAGCGGGTTTGAAAAATATGCCAAGTGCGGCTGCGATGCTTGAGTTTTGGTGGCAACAAGCAAGCCCAGAAGAGCGCCGTGCGTTCTTACAAAAAGTAAGTAACTAATAAAATAATTAAAAAAGGCGCTGATTGCAGCGCCTTTTTTGTGTTTGATGACTTACTTTGCAAATAAGTCGTCAACAGTACCTTGTGCAAGTGGGTGGTAACCCGGACGTGCTTTTAAGTACACATCATGCGCCCAGTCTTTTTTACCGTTTTTAATAAGTGCTTTATAGAGTGGCACAATTAATTTACGACGACCGATGCCTGATAGATGTTCATCAAGCGCTGGGTAAATTGGTTGATAACCATTACCTACCGCTAGCATAAACCATGCGAAAGCACGCTCAGCATTAGTTGACTGTGTAAGGTTGAATTGATTATCAAGCTCAGTCATTTTTTCAATGCTTAAATCGCGAGGTAGGTTATTCAAAAAGTGTAGCCACTCGTGAACTGACCAATCCGCTGTTGGTAACTGGGCTGCACTAATTTCGCCGTTTAACCATGTTTTGGTTACAGCATCAACTTTATCGAAAGCATCAGACGTTGGGTTAGGGGCATCGCTTGGTAAACCAGGCTCAAAGATCCACTCATTAACTTTATCCATGCTCACAACGCCTGGATATTTTTCGATCAAGTTAGCTTTTAAGTAAGTAACAAATTGCGCTGTTGTAAGAGACTTAAACGCAAATTGGTCAAAGTAACCCTTTACGAATGGGTCAAACTTATCACGGCCAAATTTGTTTTCTAGATAGATTAAGAAAAGCTGACCTTTAGTGTAAGGCACTGAGCTAAATGCATCATCAGGATCGCGGCCATTAAGCTTTAAGTTAAGGCGTGTATCTGGTGCTGGCAGAGTTTTAAGTAATGCGCGTAAGCCCGCTGCATCAAGCGCTTGTTCCATAACTGCACGGTCACGACCAAACACTTCTTCCATAATGCGGTTTTCAACGTAAGACGTGAAACCTTCGTTTAGCCATAAATCTTCCCATGTCGCATTGGTTACTAAGTTACCAGACCAAGAGTGAGCAAGTTCGTGAGCAATTAGGTTTACTAAGCTTTTATCGCCAGCAACAACCGTTGGTGTAATGAATGATAAACGTGGGTTTTCCATGCCACCAAATGGGAAGCTTGGCGGTAGCATTAATAAGTCATAACGACCCCATGCGTATTCGCCGTACATCGCGTTAGTTTTATCGATCATCGCTTGAGTGTCGTTAAACTCAGCAACTGATGCATCTAAAATTGTTGGCTCAGCAAAGATACCCGTTTGCTTAGACATAGCTTTAAATTCTAAATTACCTGCACCAATTGCGATTAAGTATGGCGAAATTGGTTGTGGCATATTAAATAGATAATCGCCGTCCTTATAAAGTGCATCTTTGTTATCAGCACTCATTACCGCACGAATGTCTTTAGGAGTGTGAATACGTGCCGAGTAGGTTACGCGCATTGCTGGCGTATCTTGTACTGGGATCCAACTACGAGCATGAATTGCTTGTGATTGGCTGTACATAAATGGGTGTGATTTACTGGCTGTTTGCTCTGGCGTTAACCACTGTAAACCTGAAGCTTCTGGGCGGCTGTTGTAATAAATACGTGCTTTAACCGCTTGGCTTTTAAATTTAATTGTTAATTTTGAGCCCTTTACGTCATCACGTGCAGCAAGGGTGAAGTCAGCTTTGTGCCAGCTGCCTTTTTGATCTTGATACATTACTTTGTCAATATCTAAATCGCGTGTATCAAGTACCAGTGTTTTGCTTGTTGCGTTGTGCCAATCTAGCGTGTGCTCAACAAAACCTTCTAGTTGTTTGTCATCAAAATCAACATCTAAATCTAGTAGTAGGTGAGTGGTTGTTACGTCATCTAAGTTTGCGTAAGTGTGCTGGCTGATTGCATCTGCAGTTGCTTGAGAGCAAGCACCGGCCATAGCAAGACTTAAAAGTAATGGTTTAAACTTCATAATAACCCTGGAACGGAAATGAAAAAGAGCCCGTTTTATAACATGATTAGTGCAGTGGGTTGAGTGATTTTTACAATCTAATGCGTATTTTGCGACGATAGGTTACACTAATGCGATTAGTTACCGGTAACCTTTGAGGCGTTTTGTGGCTCAGTCCCTGCAATCTTTTCATACCTTTTCTTTGCCAAGCCAATGCCAGCATTTTTATCAAATTGATGAAGTGAATCAGCTTTTAAGCACAGACTTTTCTGCGCCGTTTTGTATTTTAGGTGAAGGCAGTAATACGGTGTTTTTATCTGACTACCAAGGTTCTGTGATCCACATGAATACGAAGGGCATCGACATAGAGCAGCAAAACGATGGCTTTTTATTACACATTGCAGCCGGAGAAAACTGGCACCAATTAGTTGCTATGACTATTGCTAATGACATGCCTGGGCTTGAAAACCTTGCTTTAATACCTGGGACTGTTGGTGCTGCACCAGTGCAAAATATAGGTGCTTACGGTGTAGAACTTGAAAAGTTTGTGAGTTATGTCGAATACTTTGATATTGCCACCAAAACCATAAAGCGCTTAACTAAAGGCGAATGCCAATTTGGCTATCGTGACTCTATCTTCAAGCATGCACTGAAAAATCAAGCGGTGATCACCCAAGTAGGGTTGCTGTTACCTAAGAAATGGCAGCCAGTGCTTAGTTATGGACCATTGCAACTGCTTTCAGAACCCTCTCCACAGCAGGTATTTGAGCAAATCATCACAACCAGAAACAGCAAACTACCAAACCCCAGTGAACTTGCAAATGCAGGCAGTTTTTTCAAAAACCCAGTGATCAGGAATGAGCAACTTGCGTTACTTTTAAAAAGCTACCCAGAGCTACCTCATTACTTTGTGGATGCTGAGCATTATAAAGTTGCGGCGGGGTGGTTGATTGAGCAAGCTGGGTTAAAAGGCTTTAAGGTCGCAGGTATTGAAGTGCATCAGCAGCAAGCGTTAGTGCTAGTAAACCACGGTAATAGTACAGGTGATGACTTAATTGCCATGGTAAAGCATGTACAACAACAGATTTGGCATAAATATCAGATTGCTTTACAGCATGAAGTACGCCTGATCAATGCTGAACATGAATGCCACATTGAATTGGGAGCTTCATCATGAAAGCGCCAGATGGAAATAAGCTCGCTATTTTACAAGCTTTAAATACCGGTGGTTTTATTTCTGGTCAGCAATTGGGCGAGCAGCTCGGTATTAGCCGTGCAGCAGTGGGTAAACATATTCATTCTTTGCAGGAGATGGGGCTCGATATATTTAAGGTTACGGGTAAAGGGTATTGCCTAAATAATAGTGCAGGCTTACTGAACAAAGATAAGATCGGTCTGCATTATAATGAGTTAGGTGGCAGCACCGCTAATGTTGAAGTGCAGCCTATTATTGACTCAACCAACAGTGAGTTAATGCGCCGTTTGCAAACAGAAGTATCACTGCCATCTGGAAGCGTATTAGTTGCAGAAATGCAGCAAGCGGGAAGAGGGCGCCGTGGGCGCGTTTGGCAATCTCCGTTTGGTGCAAACTTATACTTTAGTTACTTTTGGCGTTTGGATGATGGTTTGCAAGCTGCTATGGGGGTATCTATTGCTGTTGGGCTTGCTGTTTACGATACGCTTAAAGCCTTATATCAATTGGATGTAGAGCTTAAGTGGCCAAACGATATCTACTTAAACCGTGAAAAATTAGCGGGTGTATTAGTTGAGCTTGATGGTCAGCCGCAGGGGCCTTGCCAGCTTGTAATAGGTATAGGTATCAATTTACATATGCCAGAAAGTGTTAGCCAACACATAGATCAAGCATGGACTGATTTAAGCCAGCATGTACAGGGATTAGATAAAAACAAGCTGGTGGCCTATTTGTGCTTTTATTTAGAAAAACGCTTAGCCCAGTATCAGCAATCGGGTTTAAACGATATGTATCTACAATGGAATCAATTAAATGCATTTGCTGGTGAGTGTGTTGAGCTCAATACGGGTCATCGTAGCTGGCGTGGTATTTGCGAAGGAATTGATAACCAAGGTGGCGTGCGTATTCGCCAAGACGGCGAAGTGAAAAGTTATTATGGTGGTGAAATTTCACTACGTAAGGCTGAGCTATGAAATTATTAGTGGATGTTGGCAATACCGCAATTAAAGCCGTTTTGTTTGATGGTAAGGATTACCAAACCTGTGAACTCAGCAATTTACCTTGGTCACAAATAACAGAGCTGGTCTATGCCTGCGTGGGTAGCACTGAGCTACTTAAACCGTTATTAGCACAGGCGCAGCAACACGCCGTTCCTTATTTTGAAGCACAGGTGAGTGCAAAGCTAAACACGTTAAGCTGTGCCTATCAGCAGTATCAAAATCTAGGAATTGATCGTTGGCTGGCTGTCATTGCCGCGTATGTCGAGTTCCCCGAGCAAAATTGCATTATTATCGATGCCGGCACTGCAACAACAATTGATGTACTCAATAGTGAAGGTGCACATCTAGGTGGTTGGATTTTACCAGGCCTTGATTTGATGACATCTTCACTTACCCAGAATACCCAACGCGTGTTTGATGATGGACAAACCCCATTTGCGACTGATTTAGGCCGTAATACGCCAAATGGCCTCAAGAATGGTGCGATGGTTGCTACCCTAGGTGCAATCGAGCAAGCAAAACAACATCTTAACCAACAGGGTTGTCAGTTATTATTTGCTGGTGGTTATGGCAAATTGTTAGCAGATACATATTTAGATGCTAAGTTTGACAGCTTGCTCGTATTTAAAGGACTGAATTATTGGCGTGAATTAGCTATAAAGCAGTAAAAATACGGCAATTTGCCTGAATAGTGAGCGTTTAACACATAAATTCACATTTTTTTTAATTTTATGGTTGCATCACAATAAACCTTACCTTAGAATCTCGCCCCGTACTAAAGCAGTGCCGACTTAGCTCAGTTGGTAGAGCAACTGACTTGTAATCAGTAGGTCATCCGTTCAACTCGGATAGTCGGCACCACTTTCCTTTTACCGGAAGTGACTTAGTAAAGAATTTTCGTGGAGGGGTTCCCGAGCGGCCAAAGGGATCAGACTGTAAATCTGACGGCTCAGCCTTCGCTGGTTCGAATCCAGCTCCCTCCACCACTTTATTCTTGACGGTTAGAGGTAGTTTAAGAACAGGTTCCTATGCGGGCATCGTATAATGGCTATTACCTCAGCCTTCCAAGCTGATGATGCGGGTTCGATTCCCGCTGCCCGCTCCAGACTTCTGGTGTTGCTGATATAGCTCAGTTGGTAGAGCGCACCCTTGGTAAGGGTGAGGTCGGCAGTTCAAATCTGCCTATCAGCACCAGTATCGAGAACTCATCTTAATTTCTTCCTTTATCTGTCAGAAAAAACTATTTGAAATTTGAAAAAATTAAATTAATCTACCCTCGGTGGATTATTTTCATATGTAATCTAGATACACAAAACTGATAGGTTCCGTCATGGCAAAAGAAAAGTTTGAACGCGTAAAACCGCACGTAAACGTTGGTACAATCGGCCACGTTGACCACGGTAAAACAACTCTAACAGCAGCAATCACTAACGTACTTGCAAAAGTATACGGTGGTGTAGCTAAAGACTTCGCATCAA